>NZ_JBHTNH010000020.1:0-105281 GCF_042679865.1 Lentibacillus salinarum
GTCAATCACATCTTTCACCCTTCTCAGGATGTGGTGCTCGGGAATGAGATCCTCCATATCAATATATTGAAACATGCTGGGTTGAACGTGGTTTTGCTTTGGTGAATGCATAAACGGACCATCCTTTCTACAGACAATATTCGACATCAAGCAGGGAAATTCCTAGCACAATTTGACTTTTTCACCAGACTTCTAGGTGTCTTGGACATAACTAAATCGATTAATTCTAAAGATGAACATTACACTGCTTTAGCGGAGGAAATATACGTAGACTCCAGCGGGAGGAAAGGCATCGGTGAGACCCCGCAGTGCGCCAGCAATCTTTTCTGCGAGGAGCGTATGCCTCACCGAAATAGCTTGCAACGTGACGAGCACGAGGAGGCTCACCAGCCGCCCGCGGAAAGCGGAGTATATTTCCGGAGCAGGTTATTTGACACCATCTTAAGTTCGTATTTTCCTGTAATAAAAATACTTTTGTCCAAGGCTGCTAGTCAAAATTTCAAAATCTGAAATTTTATATCATCATTTCCTTAAATATTGATTTATTATTTCAAAAAGCATACGATAAATATGTAAGCGCTAATCCTAAGCGGATGGAGGTGGTTAGACTGGAAGGCATTCTGTATAAAATACGGGAATCGCTGAATTATGTAAAACCATCAGAAGCAGCCGTGGCAGAATATATTTTAAAACATCCAGAAACGGCCGTCACCATGACCGTCAACCAGCTTGCTGATGCCTGCTATGCCAGTGCCTCTGCGGTAATGCGCTATTGTCAGACGCTTGGGTACAAAGGGTTTAAAGATTTTAAGCTGAAACTGTCCGGTGATTTGGCAGTGATCAATTTGCACGACTTGGAGCAAGAAACATTATCACCCGACGATCCTATCGACAAAATGATGGCGGTTATTACCAATACCAATATTCAATCATTGTACAGTTCACTGCAATTGGTACAAAAAGACCAATTCACAGCAGCCTATCACCTTCTGATTCAAGCTGAAAAAATTGACTTCTACGGGGTCGGCTCCAGTTTTTTGATCGCGTATGATGCCATTCAGAAATTCATGCGCATTAATAAAGCCTGTACAGCTTACAGTGATTTTCATATGCAAAAAGTATCAGCTGTCAATCTGAACGAAAATGACGTCGCCGTAGCCATCTCCTATTCAGGCGAAACACAGCAAATTATTAATTGTGTCAAAATCGCCCAATCCAAAGGGGCTAAGGTGATAGCGGTAACAAAATATGCGAATTCGCCATTAAGCGAAATGGCCGATGCGGTGCTATTCGTCGCCGCCCAAGAAGATGAATTCCGGAGTGCAGCCATGTCATCCAGAATTGCGTCTTTAAACGTGATTGACATGCTTTATACAGCATGTGCCTATGAGGATTATGACCGTTCTTTAACCCATTTAAATCAAACGTATGACATTATACACCAGAGCCAGAGGGAGGCTAACAACCGTGCCGAAAACAACAACAGAAGAACGAAACCTTAAAACGATGAATTTGGACGAAATGAACACGCATGAGATTTTACAAGTGATGAACGAAGAAGATAAAACCGTACCGGATGCCGTCAATCAAGCCATCAATCAAATTGAAAAAGCGGTGTCCGCCGTGATCGACTCATTTACGAAAGGCGGCAGACTGATCTATATCGGGGCCGGCACCAGCGGCCGTTTAGGTATTCTGGATGCCGTCGAGTGCCCGCCGACATTCGGAACGGACCCGGAACAAGTCCAGGGGCTTATCGCAGGCGGCGAGGATGCCATTATAAAGGCGGTTGAAGGCGCCGAAGATGACCCTGAACTGGCTAAGGCCGATTTGAAACAGTTACAGATTAATGAAAAAGATACGGTCATTGGCCTGGCTGCCAGCGGACGTACACCTTATGTAATCGGTGGATTGCAATACAGCTACCATGCTGGCGCGCATACAGTTGCTGTCAGCTGCAACAAAAACGCGAAAATCAGTCAATACGCCGATATTCCCATCGAGGTGGAAGTCGGGCCTGAAATTTTAACCGGGTCAACCCGCCTGAAAGCAGGGACAGCCCAAAAACTCGTTGTCAACATGATATCGACAAGTGCCATGATCGGCATCGGCAAAGTCTATAAAAATTTGATGGTGGATGTTCAGCTGACGAATAAAAAGCTTGTCGAACGGGCTAAAAACATTATTTCACTCGCCGGACAAGTTGATTATGATACAGCTACAGCCTATTTGGAAAAATCCAACCGACATCCGAAACTAGCGATTGTCATGAGCAAAATGGCTTGCAGTTATGACGACGCCAAGCGCTATTTGGAACAAGCCGGCGGATTTGTACGTGAAGCGATTAGACTAGCAAACAACAAGGATGGTGACTCCAATGACTAATCAAGAATTGGCACATGCCATTGTCAAAAACCTTGGCGGTGAAACCAACATTGCCAATCTGACCAACTGCATCACACGCTTGCGAATCGATGTTAAATCCCGTAACAACGTGGATTTGGAAGCGATTAAACAATTGGACGGGGTCTTAAGTGTCATCGATCAGGGAACGATTCAGATTGTGCTAGGGCCAGGGAAAGTTACGAAAGTGGCCAATGAAATCCATGAAAGTACCACAATCAATGTTGATGTAGAAGATGATGACGAATTTGATGTTGCAGCTGATACGAAAGCTTCTTATAAAGCAAAGCAGACATCAAGCATCCAACAGTTATTCCGACATATCGGTAATATCTTTGTGCCGATTGTCCCAGGACTGGTCGCTTCTGGTTTAATGCTCGGAATTGCCAACCTGATTACGAACCTAGCCAATCCCGACGCAGGCATACTGGATCCGGCCGTTCTGGAATCAGACTGGTATTTGCTGCTGGAAGCCATCGGTAATCTCCTGTTTGGGGCACTCGGTGTGTTTGTCGGCATTAATACGGCCCGAGAGTTCGGCGGAACCATGGTGCTTGGTGGTATCGCAGGTTTACTGATTAACGCACCCGTTTTAGACGATATCGGTTCCCTGAATCTGTTTGGTTTAAACTTGGAAATCAGCTCCGGCCTAGGAGGTCTATTGGGTGTCATTGTGGCCGCTTATCTGTTTGTTCGGATTGAGAAATTTATCCGAAAACGTGTCGCCGATAGTCTGGACCTCATTCTGACCCCATTAATTACGGTTATGGTCGGTTCCATTATAACGATCGTGGTGATTCAGCCAATTGCTGGTGTGCTTACGAGCGGTATTACTTGGTTCCTTGTTGATATTATGATGGAATCCGGCGGTATCATTGGTGGATACATTCTTTCAGCCACATTCCTACCGCTTGTAACTGTTGGCATGCACCAGGGATTAGTTCCTGTCCACCTGGAATTAATTGATCAATTCGGATCAACCACATTACTCCCAATTCTGGCCATGGCCGGCGGTGGTCAAGTTGGTGCCATGATTGCGATTTATATAAAAGCTAAGAATCAACGTCTGAAAAATACCGTCGCAAGTGTATTACCCGTTGGATTTTTAGGTATAGGTGAGCCACTTATTTATGGTGTCAGTTTGCCGCTAGGTCGGCCGTTTATCACGGCTTGTCTCGGGGGTGGATTTGGCGGTGCATTTTTATCCCTATTCCAAGTGGGGGCTATCACGGTGGGACCGTCTGGTGCCGTCTTGATTCCGCTCATTGCTGACAATCAATATTTACTTTATGCTATCGGACTGATCATTTCTTACGCCGGCGGATTTATTCTGACTTATCTGTTCGGCTACAAAGAAGAAATGGTTCGCAAACTGTATGGGGATAATACGGACCAACCGAAGAAAAAAGAAACAAAACAAAAAGAAGCAAGCGCGCCCAAACAACAGGAAGAAACGCATATAGCGAGCCCGCTTTCCGGTGATATTCGCCCGTTGAATGAATTGAATGATGAAGTGTTTGCAACCGAAGCTGTCGGAAAAGGCGTCGCCATCCACCCGACAGAAGGAAAACTCTATGCACCCGTTGATGGGACCGTGACAACCGTCTTCCCAACAGGACATGCGATTGGCATAACGTCGGAAAATGGTGCGGAAATTTTATTGCACATCGGCCTGGACACAGTTGAAATCAATGACAACGTCTTTGAATTATACGTGGCAAAGGATGACAAAGTCGAAAAAGGCCAGCTCCTATGTACGTTTGATATAGATGCGATTATCGATAAAGGTTACGATGTCACATCACCGATTGTCATCACCAATTCCGACGCATTCGAAACGATTGAACCGGTAAACGAGATGTACGTTAAAGCAGGAAGCAAATTGTTGACAGTAAAATAAGGAAAATACGGGGACAAGGGTGGACCTTGTTCCTTTTTTTGTGTTGAAGAATGTCAAGACACCATTAAACTAGCGGCATGGACTAGTGGTTTTTAAATGTCATAACCCACGTTAACCCTAACCACTTTTTTTTCTAGCAAAATTATCAACTTCTTCTATAATACAATTGAGTTGCAAAAGCAAGATGGGGCGGTGGAACCTTTGCTGCTCGTTTGTGGACATGGTCATGTCACAACGAGGGGGGAGGTGATGCCGCAAACGATTACTTTGTATCAAGGCATCATGCTCATGATTGGTTTCGGGTCATTACTCGTTGCCATCATCGCGCTAATTGTACTGATATTAAAAAAGTAACCCCAACCCTGTTAAACGGCACCAGCTGGGGATTACTCAGTGGGTCCACCGCAACATCATGCGGTGCAACTCAGAGGGACTCCGACAGCCCATTGTCGGGGTCCTTTTTAGTATTATGCTTTCTGCTTTTATTATATGCCAACATTGGCTGCTATACAAGGCATGGTGTTCAAAGCCTTTATTTTAATCTTTCCACAGAGTATCGAATGTAAAACCTGAAAAGAAGCAATTCCCTCGGTGAAGATTGTCTGATTTTATTTCCCGGGAAATGACATAATGTTTTATTTTTCGTTTCCCTTCAACTGTAGCTCACCATTTTTCTGTATAATTTAAATATAGGCTGTTTTCAAAAGCTCGTTGTTTGTGACACAAAATCCATAAACTGCGACATAACTGCTGTTGGGTTGTTTTCTATAAGTACGTGCTACTCCCGCCGTACGGGATCGCTTCGGGCGGATGCTTTCCGCGGGCACGGCCTCAGCCTCCTCAGAAGCAAAGAACGCTTCTTCCGGGGTCTTCGGACACGTGCTGTTCCCGCAGGAGTCACCGCCCTCCACTCACCCGGACTAGTTAAGTTAGTCAAGTTGAGTGATGCGATTTACTATTACTACCCTAATTAACGGTTAGTAAATCCAAACTAGCGGAGACTCCTGTGGGAGCAGAGGCATCGGTGAGACCCCGCAGTGAGAAATCTTTTCTGCGAGGAGCGTATGCTTCACCGAAATAGCTTGCAACGTGACGAGCAATACTTTCACCGAGTAAACTTCGAGTTGCGAGGAGTGCAGCTTCACCGTGTATTTCCTACGCTAGTTTTGTGGTATTCGAATCCTTGCCATTGTCACTACTAATACACTGGTTGATTGGAGCGGAGGGCAGTCGACTCCTGCGGGAAAAGCAACAGCTGAAGATCCCGCAGGAAGCGGTTTTCTTCCGAGGAAGCTGAAGCGTTGCCCGCGGAAAGCGACTGCCCGGAGCGGAAATCAACGTAGCAGTTACGTCGCATTTTATATCAACTCCGAGAGTTTAAGCGCAACAAAATTTACGAAAAGAGCCTAAAAATATTCTGCTAATAGACTAATTCATGCGCTGGACTATATCCTTATCCTCATTCATGATATAATATAGAAGAAAATAGCCTTTTTCCCTAATACATAATTTACCTTAAGCAGAAAAAGGTAAATTTATCATGATAAAAGGAGTGGAACTCATGAATCAGAAACACCTTGACCAAATGAAAAATGGTGATGGGTTTATTGCAGCCCTGGACCAGAGTGGCGGTAGTACGCCTAAAGCACTTGCCTTATACGGCATTACTGAAGATCAATACAGCAACAAAGATGAAATGTTTGACCTGGTCCACGAAATGCGGACACGGATCATCACGTCCCCTGCTTTCAATTCTGACCAGATCATCGGTGCCATTCTATTTGAGCAGACGATGGACCGCAAAATCGAAGGCATGTACACAGGTGATTATTTAGCAGAGAAAAAAGGCGTTGTGCCGTTCTTGAAAGTTGATAATGGACTTGCCGAAGAATCGAACGGTGTGCAGCTGATGAAGCCGATCGATGACCTCGACGATAAACTCAAACGGGCAAATGAGCGTCATATCTTCGGAACGAAAATGCGCTCTGTCATTAAGGAAGCGAACGAAGCAGGCATCAAGGAAGTTGTCGACCAACAATTCGACATCGGTAAAACGATTATTAACGCCGGCCTAGTTCCGATTATTGAGCCGGAAGTGGACATTAATAGCTCGGAAAAAGAAAAATGTGAAGAATTGTTGAAAGCGGAAATTCGCAGCCATCTTGACAATCTAAGCCAGGACGACCATGTGATGCTGAAACTGACTATTCCAACGGTTGCCAACACGTACAAAGAACTGATTGAGCATCCAAATGTCGTGTGCGTTGTGGCGCTTTCCGGCGGTTACGACAGAGATGAAGCGAATGAGAAGCTGAAAGAAAATAATGGCCTTATCGCCAGCTTTTCCCGCGCGCTCACGCAAGATTTGAACGTTAATCAGACCGATGAGGAATTCAATAACGCGCTTGGCAAGGCAGTGGAATCCATTTATCAGGCATCGATTACGTGAACGAGCTAATCAAAAACTCTCAAAAAGTCCCCGGAGCGAAGAAGCTTCCGGGGACTTTTTCATGCCTTATCATTGTCGGTTATCAAACCAGCGAACGTTAACATCGGACCGATCTGCTTTCCTCTGCCCCATTACCGGTCATATGACTATGATAAAAAAATCATTTAGTGTTAAACTATACGTATAACGTTTAGCGCTAAACGATTTCTACATGAAACAGGAGAATCAACGAATGACCCAGATCAATCTTTTCAAACTGATTCATGCAGTTGAACTAATGAACAACGAAAATATTATTCAATTTACGAAGACATTCCGCTATCCGCTTGGGATTTCGCCAATTCTTGTACTTGCCGAGCTAAAGTCAAAAGACCCACAAAAGCAAAGCGAACTGGCTGAAACAATCGGTTATACGAAAGGTGCCATGACGCATATTGCCGCAAAGCTTACCGACTTGGGTCTTGTTGAGCGCCTGGATAATGCAAACGACCGCCGGGCCATACAGCTCGCCATCACCCCGGCCGGAGAGCGGGCCCTGGCGGAAGCACAGCACATTGGACAAGAATTGTTCAAACAGCATTTCGCAGTTTTGAATGACGCGGAAATCGATCAATACTTAACAATTCAGGAAAAACTCATCCAAGGCATCCGTGCCAGAAAGCAATCAACAACCTGAACTGGCCCACACTATTTTAACCAGGAGGTATGAACATGAACAGACTAAACGGAAAAATCGCGGTTATTACCGGCGCAGCCCAAGGCATGGGTGAATCCCACGCCCGCAAATTCATCAGTGAAGGCGCAAAAGTCGTGATTGCAGACATTCTTGAAGAAAAAGGGCAAGCGTTGGCTGAAAAACTCGGCGAAAACGCCACATTCACGAAACTCGATGCCACAAACGCAGATAACTGGGAAAGCGCCATTACTAAAGCGGAGAACACATTTGGACCGGTTAATATCCTGGTCAACAACGCTGGCATCAGCATGAGTAAGTCAATTGAAGACATGACGGAAGACGATTACCGGAAAATCGTCGATATTAACCAGGTATCCGTCTTCCTCGGCATGAAAGCCGTCACACCATCCATGAAAAAGGCTGACGGCGGATCGATCGTGAACATTTCCTCGATGAACGGTCTTGTAGGTGGTGCCATTGGTTATACAGATACGAAATTCGCCGTCCGTGGCATGACCAAAGCTGCCGCACTCAGCCTTGCAGATAAGGGCATCCGTGTCAATTCCGTTCATCCCGGCGTCATTGAAACACCGATGATTGCCCAAGCTGATTCCAAAGATACCATCCAGGAATTTGCCAAACATATCCCGAACAAACGTGTCGCCAAGCCGGAAGAAGTATCCAATCTCGTATTGTTCCTCGCTTCTGACGAGTCAAGCTACAGCACGGGTTCCGAGTTTGTCGTGGATGGCGGCTTAACGGCACAGTAAAAACAAAAAATAGTGCTGTACATGATAAATGCATGGTAATCGCGGTTTTCCCGCGAAGCCGTGCATTTTTTAATTCCGTTATTACTAAAGATACGTTCAATGGTATAGACTAAAAATTAAGACAAAAGCATCCAATTGGTATCTGAACTATGATATGATGATTAAAACAATACAAGGAGTGAGTAACATGCCAATCCATCACCATCATCATCCTTACATGACCATCCATGACTTCAAGGCGCACAGTCACTATGGATGGGACAATTCATTTAAACCGATTGCCGAAGTTGAATCCGGTCAAAAAGTAACCTATGAAATAACTGAATCTTCAGGTGGCCAATTCACCAGACATTCCACCGCAAAGGATGTCAAGAACATGGATTTTGGCAAGGTCAATCCGGTGGCCGGTCCTGTTTATGTGAAAGGCGCCGAGCCGGGTGATACGCTGGAGATTGAAATGTTGGATTTTCGTCAGTTGGATTGGGGCTGGACAGCGATTATACCCGGTTTTGGACTGCTCGCAGATGAATTTGATGAACCGGCGATTAAAACGTTTGATTTAACCCACCCGCATAAAACGGCATTTCTTGATGGGATCGATTTATTCATTAAACCATTCCCGGGCACAGTGGGCGTCGCCCTGCCTGAAGAGGGTAATTTCAGCGTCGTTCCGCCACGCAAAAACGGCGGCAACATGGATATACGCCATTTGACTCGCGGCACCAAACTTTATCTTCCCGTCTGGGTCGAGGGCGCTCTGTTCTCTATCGGGGATACACATGCCGCTCAAGGTGATGGGGAAGTGTGCGGGACTGCTGTCGAAGCATCAATGGAAGCAACCATCCGCTTCAAACTGCATAAAGGAAAATCCATTGCGGAACCGCGTTATGAGATTCCGGGACCGCCAACGCCGGAAGCAGACAGCAGAGGCTATTACGTTACGACCGGACATGGTGCGGATCTGGTTGATGCCTCCCGAAACGCCATCCGCTACATGATTGAGCATCTCGTCGACACCTATAAGATGACCGATCAAGAGGCTTATATGCTCTGCAGCGTCGCGGTTGATTTACGCATCAGTGAAATTGTTGATATGCCGAATCATCTGGTATCTGCCTTTTTGCCTCATTCGATTTTTAGATAATTATTCAGGGTATAAAAATGGCCAGGTAGCGTAGCGTTCCTGGCCATTTTTATCATGGTTTTATAATGACAAATTTGGAGGGCTATCTAATTCCCCCTAATCAGCCCAGTAATTTTTTCCAGCACCCGTTATCAAATCGGTGCGATTCCAAATGAAGTTTCAGGATAAAGGAAAACAGGGCGGGTTTACAGACTCCCCCCCTCTCAAAGATACCCATCATTTCGCGGCTTCCGAAACGACGCATGGACATAATCAATCATCGTTTTATAGTCAAACACAGGTAGATGAACGGCATCCTGAACCGCCTGCGCATATGGCGGCAGATAACTGCATTCAAGCAAAATGGTTTTGATATCAGGATCCAGCGCCACCATGTTCGACGCGATCGTCACAACTTCCTGTTTGATTTTAGCCTGATCCAGTGTACCGCTTTCGGCAATGCACGCATCATAAAAATACGGCGCGTTCTCCAAACCACGGATCACCACACGCTCCGTATCAACATGGCCCATTGCCTGTAGCATCCCTGTATGAAGCTGCTTGGAATCAGCTGTTATAATCCCCACTTTTTCCCCGTCATTCAGCATGAACTGCATAAAGGGCAGCTGCAGCAAACTCGACAGGAAAACGGGCACATTCAAGGCCACCCGCAGTTCTTTCTGCTCATACAGCAAAAAACCGCAATCCGCGGTGATCGCTTTGGCTCCATCCTGTACAAGCTCGTTACCTTTTTTGATCAATTCCGGAAGCACCGCCTGATCCCTAGCGGAAATCTTTTGCGCGGTAATATTGTTTAATGTGCGATACAGCACCGGATATGGATAAGAGGTCGCATTGCCCATATCGCCAGGAATCATGGGCACAAAAGTATCCAGCATTAAAATACCAATCGTATGACCGTAATATACCTGCCCCGGATTGGCTTTATAAATCATAACATGCCACCCTTTTTGCCTTTCATTTGGTTAAGCTTAGTGTTACCCGTGGGTGAAATGTCATTCAGAGAGCTCGGATTCTTCCAACGACCTTCCCCTCAAATTTAGTCCAGTGCCAAAAATTTCAATAAAAAAGCCCTGGATTGTCCCAGAGCTATCCACAATCAATTACGTGATCATAAGATGCGCTTTCCTTTAGTTCGAAAACCAGCATCCTCTAAAGCTTCTGTTCTTTGAAAAGTTTTTGACAGACACGCGGGGCGGTCCAGAATGTGGTCAGCATTAGTAAGGATACAGGAACAGCTGTTACCACAATAAAGGATTGCAACGCATCGATACTGGATTCGCCAATTGTTATCAGGACAGTTGCCACAAGTCCCATCAGGAATGCCCAGAAAACCCGCAATGATTTAGACGGGTCGCCACTTCCGGTAATGGCCATTGAAATCGTCAGTGACATCGAATCGGTCGTTGTCAGAACGAAAACAATGGTTGTCAATAGCAGCAGAAACCCTATAATTGTTCCAAATGGCAACTGTTCTGCAATGGCGATCATCGCTGCTGGCGGACCAGCACTACTCAGCGCCTCGGATATAGAACCCGGATTTTGTATTTCCTCAGATATTCCGGTTCCACCAACGATTGTAAACCAGAACGTCGTGACAATAGGCGCTATGACCGCAACAGCTGTCACAATTTCCCGAATCGTACGTCCCCGGGAAATACGACTGACAAACATGGCCATCATAGGCGCATAACCAAGGAACCAGGCAAAGAAAAAGACGGTCCATCCGCCAAGCCAAGCCCCGTCACTGCGGAACGTATTCATACCGATGAAATTTTGGACATATAAGCCGAATGATTCCAAATACGAGTCGAAAATAAATAGCGCCGGGCCAAGCACAAGAATAGCCCCAACGAGAACGATAGACAGAATCACATTATAACTGCTCATCATCTGGATCCCTTTATGAATCCCGGTAACCGCAGAAATCCCGGCCACGATGACAATGACAATAATGATTAAGGATTGCACATATAGATTATTCGGAACACCGAACAAAGCATTCAGCCCATAACCAGCCTGCAAGCCGAGAAAACCGATCGGCCCAATTGTACCAGCCGCCACCGATATAACCGAAAACACGTCCACAAAGGCACCAAGCACACTTTTCTTCAAAATTTTATCGCCAAGAATCGGATAAAGCAATGCTCTCGGCTTAAGCGGTGTCCCGCGGTGATAATGGGCATACATCAGTACAAACGTACCAAGTGTGCCAAGTATCGCCCATGCAAGAAAGCCCCAGTCTATGAAACTGGTAGCAAGTGCAGGTGAAACCGCCTCAGCCGTACCAGCCTCGATACCAGAAAAATGCGGCGGCACCGTTAAAAAGTGACTCAATGGTTCAGCAGCAGCCCAGAAAACACCGCCAGCCGCCAGTAGTGTACACATAATGATTGAAATCCATTTAAAATTGCTCATTTCCGGTTTGTCCAACTTACCTAAGCGAATCTTCCCATATTTTGAATACCCCAGAAACAACGCAATAAAAAATGTCCCCAACATTAGAAATTGATATATGGCTCCAAAATAAGTTGCGGACAGGTTAAATAAATAATTCACACCGTCTGTAACCATATCCTGATTAATCAAAGCGAGAATCACAAATGCTAGCAATACGCCGCCACTTAGAAAAAGAACAGGTTTATCAATGGTTTGCCCATTCTTCTTCTTACTTAAATTCGTCAAAAATAAGTTCCTCCCAGTTAAAAACCCACAACGCATGTGTGCCTCCCTCTTTGCAAGCATACGTTTGTGAGAACAGTATTAAATAACACAATGCATCACGATACAGGGAGTAAAGAGACATGTCAAGCATTTGTGAAAATCGGTATGTGTCAACTTATTCCCGATGTTGTTGTACACGGATATCTCAGGCCTAGTCGAACATTCACAAGTCCATGTCAATCCCGATACCATTACGGTGAAATACGGCGTCTTGCTGAATTCTGTCATGTTAGCAAGGAGTAGAGGTGAAATGGCGGGGGCTATAGGCAAAGTCGCATATAGGTAGGAATTCTATCGTAAAATTTAAGTTAAGACACTTTCATTCGACAAAATTCCGAAAAATTCAGGAAGCGAGCACCCGCACTACAAAACGGCATGCGCCTCTTCCTGCAAATCCGTTATGAGCATGTGTCCCGGTGCGTGCGTTATCATCATGTCAATGTTACGATTCATGACGACAGATTGCGGTGTAACGCCGCATGCCCAGAAAACCGGAATCTCACCATCATAAATCGTAACGTCATCACCAAAATCTGGTTTACTTAAATCTGTAATCCCGATTGCATCAGGATCTCCGATGTGGACCGGTGCACCGTGCACAGAAGGAAATCTTGAGGTGATCTGGACTGCCCTGATGGCATCTTCCGGTTTCATTGGCCTCATCGACACAACCATCGGACCGCTCAACTCCCCAGCAGGTTCACAAGCAATATTGGTCCGGTACATCGATACATTGCGTCCTTCATCGATATGCCGTACTGGTATACCATTATCTAGCAGCGGCTTTTCAAACGTGAAACTGCAGCCGATGATAAAGGAAACAAAATCGTCGGACCAGTAACTAGCGATGTCCGTAACGTCATCAGCGATTTCACCATTTTTGTAAATACGGTATTTCGGAACATCAGTCCGTAAATCAGCATCAGGTGCTGTTTTAACCGGTACAGGGACACCCTTATCCGTTACTTCTAACAGCGGACAGGACTTGGGATTGCGCATACAAAACAACAGAAAATCGTAAGCATACGTTTTAGGGAGGATGACTAGGTTTGCCTGTGTATTTCCTGAATCGATACCAGTTGTAGGCTTTGTCCATTCCCCCCGTCTTATGGATTGCCGTATCTTATCCGCATCTTCAACCATTTTCATTCTCCTTATTATTTATGGATTCAATCATCGATTAAACAAGGGACAGAAAAGAGTCGTATTATTATAGCCGCCTATTCAATCTAAGCTACTCCCGTGCCAAATTACACCTGAATTAACGGAGCAGGATTTCGTCCGTATAAGCTCGTCATCATGACTGCAGCAACGTCTAAGCTTTCGTTTGCCAATTCTTCACACCAAGTGCTAACAAACGCAAAAAATTTTCTTCCTTTATGGATAACGTTTGTGCTTCATTCACGTTAATCGGGTTGAAGTGTATTTTGCCGCCCGGAGGCAGCTGTGCCACTTTCGGTATATCAACGGCGATAACTGTGGCAATCCGAGCGTATCCCCCGGTTGTTTGCCGATCTGCCATCAAGATGATTGGCTGCCCGTTTGCCGGAACTTGTATGGTTCCAATTGGTACGGCATCAGACCATATATCCGCACCATTTTTGTGAGGTATCAACGCCCGCTCCAATCGATAACCCATTCGATCAGATTCAGGGCTAATCGTGTGTTGCTGGTTATAAAATGATTCAATTCCCGCTTCAGTGAAACGGTCCGTATCAGGGCCGTCAACCACCCTGATCGTCCTTGGATTATGATAATCGGGAATAACAGTAGGCTTTAATCCCAGACCAGGACGAGCTTTTACATTAAATCCATGAATAATCATATCTTTGTTAATAACTGTCCCAAGATTGGCCCGTTCGTATGTCGATTTACTGCCCATATAGACCTTCACATCATAACCGCCCGCAACAGCGAGATAAGCGCGCGTTCCCGATAAAGGACGTCCAAACGAGATTCGATCACCTTCCTGGACTTTAAACGACTTCCACATCGGTGCCCTTCTGCCATTGACTGCAGGACTCAAATCGGCACCACAAATCGATATGACAGCTGGTGATAATACATCAAGTTCCGGTCCCATCAATGCTATCTCCAGTGCAGCTTCATCCCGGCAGTTGCCGACAATCAAGTTCGCCACTTGCAACGCAAATGGGTCCATTGCACCGGAAACGACAACACCATATTGTTGGAGACCCTGTCGTCCTAAGTCTTGAATTGTGGTTTGCAGTCCTGTTTTTCTGAATTTGAAAAGCGGTTGAGACAATGGACTACGCTCCGACACGTCGAATGTCAATCCCTTCCTCAGATAGGCGCCCACGTAACTGTTCAACAAATTTCAGAGCATGCGGATTATCACCATGAACACAAACCGTATCCGCATTAATGTCAACAGGTGTTCCATCCACAGCAATGACACGGTTATCATAAATCATTTCTAGCACCTGTTGTACCGCCTGATCCGGATCGGTTATCATGGCTTGTTTCTCTGAACGTGGCGTCAGCGTTCCATTTGGCTGGTAGGTCCGATCGGCAAACACTTCTGAAGCAGTCGTCAGACCATGGTTTTGTCCGGCACGAATCAATTCACTCCCGGACAACCCAAACAAAATGAGATGACGATCAACATCCTTCACGGCTTTAGCGATTGCTTCAGCAATGGCCGCATCAGTAGCCGCCATATTATAGAGCGCGCCATGGGCTTTCACATGATTCATCTCAACATGATGCACAAGACAAAAGCCTTTTAACGCACCGATTTGATAAGTGACAAAGCGGTATACATCTTCCGGGTCAACGGCGATATGGCGGCGGCCAAATCCCTGTAAATCAGGTAATCCGGGATGAGCACCAATCCCAACACCATTTGCTTTCGCTGTTCTGACGGTTTCGTACATCGTATTATGATCGCCGGCATGATAACCACAAGCTATATTGGCTGACGTTATGACGTTCAATATGTCGTCATCCAGGCCAATTGTATAAGGACCGAAACTTTCCCCTATATCACTGTTTAAGTCAATCTGATAGTTGGCCATCCTGAATCACTTCCTTTTCGATTTGAAACGTGTTGTGTTGAACGTGTTTTTCGATTCTGTCGTATTCTCGTTTTGAAATGGGCACGAACCTTATTCTGTCACCTGCCCTGTATAAAAAGGGTTCCTCACGATCCGGGTCAAATAACTTGACAGGGGTCCTCCCGATGATATTCCAGCCCCCAGGTGACGCCAATGGATAGATACCTGTTTGATTGCCGGCAATGCCGACCGATCCTTCAGGGACATGGCTTCTCGGGTTAACCAATCGTGGTGTAGCCAAATCCTCAGGCAATCCCCCTAAGTACGGGAAACCAGGCAAGAAACCAATCATGTAAATCAGGTAATCAACACCTGCGTGTTTTTCAATTACCCTTTGTTCGCTTAGCCCGCTATTCCCAGCCACTTGTGCTATATCGGTGCCTGCTTTACCACCATACAAAACAGGTATTTTCACAAGTGTCACGGTTTCTTTCTGATACGCCGAATCGCTATACGTCATATCATGCAAAATAGCGTGGAGTTTTTCATAGGAAATGAAATAGGGTTGGTAATAGACATGCACTGCGTTGTAGGCAGGCACCCATTCGGTCACACCCTTAACATTAAAGTCACTTAATCGTTTGCAAAAAGCTCTGATTTGACGGTTCAGTTCAGGTGACACATTTTCGTTAAACTGAATACGAATAGCCGTATCACCTACTGGCTGACATGTGATGGTTGTCATAATGGATCACCTTCTTTGCACATGGAATTAACCAAATAGCCAATCGAGAATTCCGAACGATTGAAGCGCTAATAGTACGGTAATCGCGAAAATTAACCAACCAGCCACATTGATCCACGTCCGGTTTACAGAATCACCAAGCACCTTTTTATTATTCATCACAAACATGAGTAACAGCACAATAACAGGCAATATCAAGCCATTCGCATATTGCGAAAACAAAATCACTTGAATCGGTTCATAACCCAAACTTGCAAAAACAACACCAATCAAAATGATCGATAGCCAAACCATCCGAAAACGTGGTGATTTCAAATTTCGCTCCCAGCCAAGTGCGCCGGAAGTAGCATACGCTGCTGCCAGTGCCGCTGTCATTGACGACGTTATCCCGGCTGCGAAAATGCCGATTGAAAAAACATACTTGGCCCAAGAACCGAGTACTGGCTCCAGCTGAACGGCCATTTGAGCCGGATTATCCAGAGCTGTTCCAATCGGAAACGCAGCTGCTGCTGTTAGAACAATGGCTATTGAAATAACCCCACAAATGACCATAGATGCCATGACATCAAACCGGCCGTCTTTTATGGCATCTTTGCCTTTCCAACGTTCTTGAACGGTGGACGTCTGTAAAAACAGGGTATAGGGTACGATGGTTGTCCCGATAAGCGATATAACTAATAACCCTGCCCCGTCTGGTACTGTTGGAATGAATGTACCTTCAAAAATGGCACCAATATCGGGCCGCACGACAATTGCTGTTATGACGAAGCAAAAACTCATAATGAGAATGAGTGCGATAAATACCTTTTCAATCACCTTGTAGTTACCTGTCCACAGTAACGAACCAGCTGCAATACCAATGAGTAGACTCCACACAGACACAGGAATACCGGTGATCGTCGTCAACCCAATTGCCCCACCGGTGATATTACCGGTTTCATATGCAGCGTTGCCAATCAGAATCGCAGCAATAATCAGAATAACCGTTGCCCCTTTAAGCACCGGATGACTGAACTGCTCCTGCATTACCGTACCAAGTTCTTTTCTACTCACAATCCCCAGCCGGGTAACCATTTCTTGCAGAAACATGGTGGCAATAATGGAAAATGCCAGCGCCCAAATAAGGACGTAACCGAACTCCGCTCCTGTAGCAGAAGCCGTTGTAACTGTACCAGGCCCCACAATTGACGCCGCAACAAGTGTCCCCGGTCCAAGTGTCCTCAATCTTTTAAAAAACCCCTTTTGACTCATATGCCCACTCCTGAATTTGTCTATTTATAAAAATTCTATTTTTATATGACAATGTTAATTATAAGTGGTCTATAATTATTATTCAAACAACTATTCTACGTATAACGCCTTTAATCAGGCCCGAATTCCAATTAGAAATCACACATTGTAAACGGGGACATGACGGTTTCATCAATCATCTTTTTTACTAACTCCGAAACAAATGGAAGTTTGGGGGCATGAAAATAAAAAAAGTAATCCCCACCTGTTAAAATGAACCCGGTTGGGGATTACGCCGCAAATGTTTTTTTGAATATGCTTTTTTCCACGTAATTAAACTTCACTGCTCTCCTCTTCCACATACCAAATAAATTTATTCGTATAGCCGTATATCACGACGAGAATAATCGCTGCGAAACTGAGCCACATGTATGGCACGTACTGCAGGGTCGGTACACCGAACATGGCCACCATGAATATCCCATTATCCGACCATGGCACCATACCGGAAGTCAACGTCCCGCCCACTTCTGTGTTTCTGGAAAGAACCCGCCGATCAACATTCAACCGATCATAATTTTTCTCCATAATTTTCGGGGTTAAGATTAATGACACATACATGGCACAGCCAAATACGTTGGAAAAAAACCCTGTTAAAAGTGTTGAAACGGAAAGACGGCCCGTATTTTTGATAAAGTTCGCAAACGCATCAACAATCGCTTGCAATGCCCCGATATGGTTCAATAAACCGCCAAAACCGAGTCCAAGCAAAATCACCACGATAGAACCCAGCATACCCGTAATACCGCCGCGATTCAGCAATTCATCCATAAATGCATGTCCCGATTCAATGCTAAATCCCTCATACGCCGTATTTAATGCTGCTATAAAATCAGTGTTTTGAAATAGAACAGCCCAGATGACGCCCAATAAGGCACCGAACGAAATTGTGGGAACGGCAGGTTTTTTCATGGCCAATAAGACAATCACGACAACTGCTGGAATCAGCATCCACCAGCCAATATTAAACGTGCTCCCCATAGCTGTCATGATTGATTCCACCCGATTTAAATCTACATGATCGGCGGCATAAGTAAAACCAACAATAGTAAAGGCAGCACCACTTATGACAAATGCCGGGACACTTACGTAAAGCAATGATCGAATATGTTCAATGATATCGACTTTGGCCATGGAAGCCGTTAAGACCGTGCTATCAGATAATGGCGATAACTTGTCACCAAAATAGGCACCGGACAGCACTGCCCCAACGACCATTGGCAAGGGAATTCCGAGTCCTTCGCCAACCCCGACCATGGCAATCCCGGCTGTTCCGGCCGTCCCCCAGGAAGTGCCTGTCGCCAATGATGTCACGGCACAAAGGATCAGTGTCGCCAATAGAAAAACATTTGGATGGATAAATTCCAACCCATAATAGATGATGCTCGGCACAATGCCACCAGCTATCCAAGTTCCGATCAATGCACCGACAGCCACAAGAATTAAAACAGCGTCCAAGCCACTGGAGATACCGTCCTTAAGCGCATCCTGCAACTCATTATATTTATAGCCCAGTCTAAGTCCAAGTAAAATGACGATAAATAACGCAATAAATAAAGCCAATTGAATGGATAAGTCAAACATACCCGTAAAGGAAAAAGCAATGGCCAAAAACAAGATGAGTACAACGGATACCTCCAGTAAATTTGGCTTCCTGATCTGACGCTCTTCATGATTTCCCATAGTGGTACTCCTCTCTTTAATTTATCATTAGAGGCAATGTCACATTCAACATCTAATTGAAGTCATGCGGTTCCCTTTCAACCATAATGATAGCGTTTTCACTTTAGCAACTTAAACTAGATTGTCTTATTAATATATATTCGTTCGATCTTCAAGTATGCAACCAAGCAATAATGCAGATAGTTAATAGACTATCTGATAACTCGGCAATCCGAACCATTTTCATTCTCTGTGGTGCAGCACCGGTTTTTGCGCTTCATGTATGACTACAATCGAAACAAATGGACGTTTGGGGGCATGAAAACAAAAATTTTATTTTTTCACGAAGATGCCCCTTTTTTCCGGGTTCCGTTCGATTATATAGGTGAGACGGATATACGATTAGTCAGCTTCAGGGGTTTTCACTTACATCAACAAAAGAAGGTTGAAATCACCCCCGCCACATCAAACAAGGCACAAGCATCTCGTCTTCATGCAAACCACCGTGTGCGCCTTCAGGACAAATAATGTATCATTTATATCGCCTTTTATTTCCTTAACCCTTTCGACAATACGTGAAAACATAGCATCAACACGATAGGCCTCATCTTTAGTTTCATTGCTTGTCGGCCCATACTTATGGGCACACGCATCGAGTCAAGGCCAGTATATGGTGATGTTGACCTATACGCTTTTTCACCTTGATCAGTCAAATAAATTTTGCTTTCTACTTTCATTAGATGCTAGAAATAATGGTAATGCAAGGTAGTGGGTTTAAGATTCCACACAGCCTTTCTACAAGGATTGAACAGATCCACCCTCAAGTTTGGAACCCTTGCTTACTTTGTCTGATCCGCATTCGCCAGCATCTCATAAATTTTCTCAGGCTTTAGAAAACCGGATATTGAGGCCTCTGTTTGCGATGTTAGTGCCATGCCCGCAAGCCCCAGTTGACAGGAGCGATGTAACGATTCTCCATTCAAAATACCATAAACAACACATGCACCCAAAGCATCACTGACGCCGGTATCATCCACCACGTCCGTTATAAAAGGAGCTAAATGACCAACTTCCGCTTCAGCACAATAGTAAACACTGCCATCGTCAAGAATAACAATTACCCGTTCCGCCCCACGTCGCCGCAATATTTCACAGGCCATCTCACAATCTGTGCTGGAATGAATATGTTTTTCGGATAAGACTTCTGCTTCATTTTTACTAAGTATTAACAGTCCTGTACCATCCAAACGTTCAGGTAGTTTGAGCGCTTTAGCTGAAGAAACGGGATCAATATACATTTGAATATTTTCCTGATAGCAGCGATTGACAATATAGTGAACACAATCAACAGGCAAATTCGTATCCACAAAAACAGCCTGTGCTGATGAAATGGTCGACCATTTTTCTTCTATCATCGAAACCGTTAAATTTTCATAGATATTCATGTCAGCCATTGATACAACGCTTTTCCCGCTGGCATCCAATAAAGCTGTAAAGGTACCTGTACCTCTTGCAGGAAATTGCCAGACTTGACTCACATCGACACCCGAACTTTTCGTTTCGTTTAAGAGCCACCCGCCTTCTTTATCCTCCCCGATGCATGCCATTAATAGGGTGTTATAACCAAGGTGGCTTAAATTTTCAGCAAAATTACGTGCAACTCCCCCGCACGTTTCTTTCGTTTCCACCGGATTAGAGGTATATAAACGGACGTCCTGTTCCGCCCTTGCTTTACGATCGATATTTACGCCACCTATACAAGCAATAGCGGACGTTTCTTTTAATACATAAGCACGTCCCCTGATCTCGCCGCTTTTCATCAGATTTGCAATATAATTGGCTACCGCTGGCCGTGACAACCCGACTCTATTTGATAATTCCTGCTGAGAGATAAAGGGATCCATTCGAATGTGTTGTAATATTTCGTTTTCCTTATTCATTTTCACGACCTCTCTTTTTAGAATCAGTTTAGTCGAATAGCGACCATTTGTAAATGATACGGACAAGAACGATTATCCTTACTATCCATCAAAATGATTTGACAATCCAATGGGAAAACGGATACAATAAACATGTGCTTATTAATTAAACATTTGTTTATAAAGTGAGGTGACGAAATGAAAACCAATCATGAAGCCTCTTCCATTATCTGCATCGGTGGTGCCAATGTCGACCGAAAATTCTATTTGAAGCATAACATCGTAAATGAAACATCCAACCCCGTATACTCAAGCAGTTCGGTCGGAGGAGTTGCCAGGAATATTGCAGAAAACTTAGGCAGGCTCGGTGAGGAAGTAAAATTAATGACAGCGAGTGGCTATGATGCAGACTGGAAAGAAATTGCGCAAGCATCATCGCCTTTTATGGATTTAAGCTTGGTAACGCAATGTGAACAACAATCAACCGGGTCCTATACCGCTGTACTTGATAAACATGGTGACTTATCAATCGCATTTGCCGATATGGATATATTTGAATCGATTACGCCTGAATTATTACAAAAAAATAAGGCCATCCTGCAAAACGCGACATGCATCGTCGTCGATTTGAATTGCCCGCGTGAAACGATCGATTTTCTTTGTTCGTTTACTTTAAAAGAACAAATTCCGTTAGTGGTTATTCCTGTATCTGCCCCGAAAATGGAAAGGCTCCCGCCATCACTTAGTGCCGTGGATTGGCTCATCGTCAATAAAGACGAAACGGAAACCTTTATGAACATGACTATACTGGACCAACAGGATTGGAAGCAATCTGTGAAAAAATGGCTAGATGCAGGCGTGAAAAACGTTATTGTGACAAATGGTTCAGAAGGGGCAATGGCAGGTACGGAAAATGGAGACATCTACCATTACCAGGCAATTGAAACCCCCACCATTATTGATGTTACAGGTGCAGGCGATTCATTTTGCTCGGCTGTTATTCATACCTGGTTGCAAGATCAGACATTGGATACTATTATTCAATCCGGCATGGTCAACGCCCATAAAACCATCATGTCCAATGAAACGGTCAGAACAGATTTATCATTTGACCAATTATCTGAAGACGTAGAACAAATCAACGTTTCCAGCAATCATTAACCGCGTACTCATATAAACCCAAGGAGGAACATGAACATGAAACAATATCTTGAATTCTCACAAGAGGTACAAGAAGCAAAAGAAAATGGACAAGCGATTGTTGCTTTGGAATCAACCATTATTTCGCACGGTATGCCTTACCCGCAAAATGTGCAAATGGCACGTGATGTTGAAGCCATTGTCCGTGAAAATGGTGCCGTTCCAGCGACCATGGCCATTATGGACGGTAAAATTAAGGTCGGCTTATCAGATCAGGAATTAGAGGTATTTGGTAAAAGTGACGATGTCGCCAAGGTATCAAGGCGGGACATTGCACAAGTGATGGCATCAGGAAAACTCGGTGCGACAACAGTTGCGACAACCATGATTTGTGCCGAACTGGCTGGTATCGAAACGTTTGTGACAGGCGGAATTGGCGGTGTGCACAGGGGCGCCGAAACAACAATGGATATATCGGCGGACCTTGAAGAGTTGGCGCAAACGAATGTAGCGGTGATTTGTGCAGGTGCCAAATCGATCCTTGATTTGGGACTTACGATGGAATATTTGGAAACAAAAGGCGTCCCCGTCCTCGGCTATGAAACAGAATATTTGCCTGCCTTTTATACGAGAGAGAGCGAGCACCCGTTAACATTCTCGACTGACGCTGTCGATGTCATTGCTGAAACCATGAAAACGAAGTGGGACTTACAGCTTGATGGCGGGCTCGTCATTGCCAACCCGGTTCCTGAAGAAGATGCCATGGATGCCGATTACATTAATGGTGTTATCGGAGATGCCGTTAAGGAAGCGGAGGAAAATCATATTTCAGGCAAAGACACGACACCATTCCTGCTTGCAAAAGTAAAAGAAATGACTGAAGGTAAAAGCCTTGATGTCAATATAGCGTTAGTTAAACACAATGCTAAAATCGGCAGTCAAATTGCCGTCAGTTATAACAAGCAAGTTCATGAAGCCTAACGTTTCTTCATAGCCCAAAGCTTCTACAAAATAAGAGAATCTTTATTTTGTAGAAGTTATTTTAACCCACACTGAAAACGCTGACATCAAAGGAGGGGCGACGAAATGAATGTTTTATTCCTGATTACCGGCTTATTATTTGTGTTTGCCATTGGCTATTTATTCAGTAATGACAGGAAGCATATCAAGTATAAACGGATAGTCATCATGCTGGCAGCGCAACTGGTTTTGGTCTTCACGTTGATGAATACAAGCGTCGGCTTAACGATTGTGACAAATATAGGGAATTTTTTCGAGGAACTGATGGCTATTGCCGACGCTGGTATCGAATTTGTACTGGGCGGTATTGTCAATAAAGGCGAGGAGCCGTTTATATTCACAGCATTACTGCCGCTTGTTTTTCTTTCCGTTTTGATTGGGGTCCTCAATCATGTCAAAATACTGCCTGTGATTATTAAATACACAGGATTCGTTTTAAGCAAAATAACTGGTATGGGAAAATTGGAAAGCTATTTCGCAGTATCCACTGCCGTACTTGGACAGCCGGAAGTGTTTTTAACGATTTTGAAACAAATTCCTTTGCTGTCTCCGAAAAGAATCTATACGATCTGTACGTCGGCAATGAGTGCCGTTAGTATGGCCATGGTAGGCGCCTATATGACCATGCTGGAACCTCAATATGTCGTAACAGCCGTTGCATTGAATATATTCAGTGCTCTCATTATCGCGAATATTATTAACCCGTATGATTTATCAGACGAAGAAGATTTAATGCAGACGGATGAACAAGAACGCGTTCCATTCTTTCAAATGGTATCGCAAAGTGTCATGGACGGTTTCAAACTTGTTGTAACCGTTGCAGCCATGCTATTAGGTTTTATTTCACTGATGGAATTAATCAATGTTATGTTTCTCGGTGTGTTTAACGTCTCCTTCCAAACGTTAATGGGCTATATTTTTGCACCGATTGCCTTTTTAATGGGTGTTCCGTGGTCAGAAGTTGTGGAAGCAGGCAGCATCATGGCAACAAAACTGGTGACAAACGAATTTGTAGCCATGTTAAACTTTGGCGAAATCTCAGCGGGGCTTTCCGAAAAAACAGTAGCTATCATTTCAGTTTACCTTGTTAGCTTTGCCAACTTCGGCACAGTGGGTATTATAGCTGGTTCTATCAGATCAATCAGTGAAAAGCAGGGGAATTATATATCCAAAGTTGCGCTCAAGTTATTGCTGGGTGCCACCTTAGCCTCTGTCATATCCGGTACCATGATGGGACTGGTCATATAAAGCGAAACTTCATTCAGCGGGGTGTACTTTCCCGCTGTGAGACTTATCGGACATTTATGGACAGTTAGCCGTCGTACTCTGGCGGGTTACTGTCCGTTATATGCGGGATAATGGAACAGGAGGAAAAAATATGACAACGAAAAAAATTATAATGGACTGTGATCCGGGGCATGATGATGCGATCGCCATTATTTTAGCAGCAGCCCGGACCGAGCTGGATATCCTTGGCATTACCACCGTTTCCGGCAATGCGGAAATCGAAAAAACAACATGGAATGCGCTGAAAATCTGTGACCTTGTCGGGTTAAAGGATGTTACGGTTTCCAAAGGGGCAAGCCAGCCACTCGTCAGACTAAGGGAAACGGCACCGGATATCCACGGCGATTCAGGTTTGGACGGCCCTGCGCTCCCTGAGCCGAGCCGGGGGTGGTCGGGCGAACATGGAGCAGACTCGATTATCCGGCTTGTGCAAGAGGCAAAAGAGCCTGTGACCCTTCTTGCAACAGGCCCATTGACAAATGTTGCACTCGCTTTAACAAAAGCAAACGACATCAATGAAAATATTGAAGAGATTGTGCTCATGGGTGGCGGCACGTTCGGCAACTGGACACCAACTGCTGAATTCAATATTTGGGCGGATCCCGAAGCCGCAAGAAAAGTGTTTGAGAGCGGTATTCCAATCACCGTAATGGGACTGGATATTACCCATCAGGCACTTGCGACACCGGCTATTATCGAACGGGTAAACAAGATCGATAATGATGTAGCTCAAATCGTCGGTGAATTATTAGCATTTTTTGCGTCCACATACAAGGAAATGTTTGATTTTAACGGTGCACCTGTACATGATGTCTTAACGGTAGCATACTGTATAGCACCAGAATTGTTTACCATGAAAGACGTGAACATCGCTGTGGAAACAAAAGGCGAATTTACCGCTGGAACAACGTTAGTCGACCTCCACGGTGTTACCGGCAGAACGATCAATGCCAAATTCGGCACAGGCCTCGACGTGGCGGGTTTCTGGGCGTTAATGATTGAAGCGCTGAAGAAATACTAAGCCATACATGCCGGAAAATCCCCCGCTGTCCTGTCTAGACAGCGAGGGATTTTTGTATGTTTTTTTACAACGCCGGGCACTGCCTGCCGATCATTAAGTCCGGTTGGGGATTACTCAGTCCGGTCCACCACAACCGGCATTCTAAACAAAAAAGAAGACAATCAATAAAAATAGTATGCTGCACGTTTCATGCAGCATACACACCCTTCTCATTTACCTGTCATCGAGTGGGATATCATCATACCGGTCGGCATCCAAGTCGTGCACATCCCCTGTTGCAACATTCTCTAAAATCCCGTATACACCAGTTTCAACTGCTTTTCTCAGTTGTCCCATTTTCTTTTGCCCAAAATCTTGTGTCTGACCAGTAATTTCAAATAGAACCGTGCCGCTTCCATTCATCGCAAACGAGCCAAGCGCTGTTCCCGGCAAATCCAAGTCTTGCTCATATAATGAAATGTTTCCAAATGGTGAATTCCCCATTTGTTGTACCGCATCATACGCCGCAACATTCAACTGCTTGGAAAAATCAACATGATACTGATCCGCATATTCACTGTATTTCTCACCCTCTTCGGTGTCCGGATGTGGTATGAACTCACCGGAAAGCGAGAATGTTACCGGATCATCCGTGCCTTCGATGGCATATTCACCTTGATGATGCAAGTCTATGAAAACATCAACTGTACCAAATTGACTCTGCAAGCCCTTATACACATCACGCACTGTTTGGGATTCAGGTGTGATATACCAGCCTGGTTCTGAAGATGAACCCGGAAAGTCCTCAGGTTGCGGTACGTAATCCAAATCAGGATTGAAGTCCCGATTCATATCGAAACCTGGCTTCGATTCATAATCCCAATATTGGTTTTTGTATGTGTAATAGTTCCAGGAAGGATCGGCCGGTTCCAGCTGTGGAAATGCCGCTGTCACTTCATCCCACGTCATGTCATTTCCACGACGATTCAATTCTGTCGCATCCGGATTGATCATAGGCATGGCAACAATTGTTAATTCTTCCCTGAGCTGCCTCATTTCAGGCGAATTATTTGACCCAATCTGTTTGATCATCTTTAACAGCGCTTTTGTACCAACTTTTTCATTTCCGTGGATTTCGCTTTGAATGAGCACGACTTTATCTCCTGAGCCAATGGTCGCTTTGTAAATTTCACGACCTTGATTGGAATAACCAGCAACGTCTACCGCCACATTGCCTTGACTGGATTTCTCAATTTGATTTAATTTTTTAGTCAATTCATCGTGGCTTATAAAGCCAGATACGGGCGGTTTTTTCATCACACTGGGTACAGGGTCAGCTTTTACTGGTGAATCATACGTGGGAGCCAGCATCCCCGCGCTTAATAAGACAGCACTGCAGGTCAATGCAAGCTTCTTCTTTTTTCCTTTCATTTAAACATCCCTCCATCTAGTTATTTACTCTATCTGTTCTTTTTCCCATAATTAAAACCCTTCAATATATTGAAAAATGAATCTTTAGTACCTGAATTTATACACATTTGGATGTGACAGGTGTAAGTATAATGGAGGAAGCCATACTTTAGGATTACAAATTTAGCGCATCATCGAATTGCTGTTCTTGTCCATATCCAGACCGGAAAAAGCAAATCACTGCAATGAACAAGCATATGATCGATGCAAACATAAATAAACCGAACAAGCCATGTTGATAGAAAACAGCACTTACAAAAACAAGCAACTGTTCTTGCCCGTCAGACGCCGCTTTGCCACCTGACCGGCGATAATTAAATAAAACGAAAGGAAATGACGCAACTGTATAACCAACCGCGAGAATCAGTATCTATATACCAAACGTGGGACTAATAAAATATTTCTATATTCCATTGATAGCCAAATGAATACAGGGGAGCCACTTGAGCCCCCCCCGTAACACACGCCATCTATCATTACCTTTTCTTTATCATTCTAACTATACCAAGGGTGTGTTGCTGTAACTTTTCCAGAATTCCCGCATCATCGTCTATTGCGGATATTTCATATTCCTTCAGACATTGTTCAGCACGCACAATTAGTCAAACACATGCTTATTTCGTCCGGCGCCCAGACCGAAAACACTATATAAAACAGCAATGATAATCAGCGTCATAAGCGGTACATCCCATACCTGCGTTACGTCAAACAAATAACCGATCAGCAACGGTCCGATTGCCGCCAGGACATAACCTAGCGACTGAGCCATCCCTGATAGATCTGAAGCCTGCTCCGCATTTTCAGCACGCATACCAAGAAATGCCAAAGCTAACGCAAAATTGCCGCCTAAAGGAATACCAATCGCTATAATACTCACGACCATCGTCAAATAAGAACTACCAAATAATAACCCACAATAACCGCCAATACCGAGTAGGCCGAGTACAACGATAATCCCCCGCTGCGACTTAAACTTTTCCGCTATGACTGGGATAATAAAACTGAAAGGAACACCAATAAATTGCGCAAACGAGAGCATCCAGCCAGCTGTCGCCATATCAACACCATAAGCATATAATATTTCCGGCAGCCACGAAATCGTAATGTAAAACCAGCATGATTGAAAGCCCATATAAAAGGCAACCTGCCATGCCAGTGGGGAAGACCAAATATTATGTTTCTTTTCCCCTTCTTTGCTGGTAGTTCCATCTAAGGTAGCTTGTTGTTGTTTTTTATTTTTCACTCCAAGATATATCCAGATGACAATTCCTAAAACGGCGGGTATCACCCAGACAACCATGGCGGCATTCCACCCTAGATTCAACCCTTTTGCAAGCGGAATACTCACCCCTGAAGCCACCGCTGCAAGCATCGTCATGACCGTTGAATAGATACTCGTCATTAAGGCTACTTTAAGCGGAAATTTTTCCTTAATAACGCCCGGCAAAAGCACATTACAAAAGGTAATGCCTAACCCCGCCAGCAATGTGCCTCCAAACAGAAACACCGTAAACGTAATGGACCTGATGGTTATACCGAGAATAAGCAGCGCCAGGCCAACGACAAGCGCATATTCTTTCGTCAATACCCTGGCAATCCTGGGAACGAGCGGCGACATGACCGCAAATGCAATCAAAGGCAAACTGGTCAGTAAACCAACACTCCAGTTGGCAAGCCCGATATCATCCCGTATCATGCCAAGCAGCGGACCGACCGATGTGATAGCGGGGCGTAAATTGACTGCAGCAAGAATGATGCCTGTCACCAATAATAGACGATACCATTGGCTCGGCTCCCTGGTTGCCAGCATATTCTGTTCATCCATAAACTATCCTTCTTTCTATAAAGTGAAACTTCATTCAGCGGAGCGCTTTTCTCTGCTGAATGTTAGTGAAACTTATCGGACATTTACGGACAGTTATTTCCTGTTTTTGAGGGGATTACTGTCCGTTACATGCGGGATAAAGTGAAACTTCATTCAGCGGAGCGCTTTTCTCTGCTGAATGTTAGTGAAACTTATCGGACATTTACGGACAGTTATTCCCTGTTTTTGAGGGGATTACTGTCCGTTACATGCGGGATAAAGTGAAACTTCATTCAGTGGTGTTTTCCCTTCCACCCCCACTGATATTAAGGAACAAAAGCTAAAAGCGCCACGTCCTCGAAAAAGAAGTGCATTTTTTCTTCGTGCGATGATCGCTGTCGATGTTTTCCTTGTCCGGTGGCAACGCCTTTGTGACCTGCCTCCTGCAGGCCCGAACGAATCGCTAGTGCCGATAATGCAACAGAACGTCGCGTTATTATCAGACAGGCAGTTGATCCCCCATTTATCTTTTTTCGTTTTTCCTTAAAACCTTGTGGGGTCTTACTGCCTGTTAAGGCGGATAAGACAATATTATGCTAATATAGCATAGTTAAATGGGATAAGTAAATCGATTAGCTATACCGTCAAACGTCTTCCCTTGCCCAAAACTTTCAGGGTTTCTATGTACAATTTTTTTGCAAAAGTAGTGGGAGGTTTTATTCTTTACTCCGAATGTTAAATAGCATTCACGAATTTGTTTTAAACCTTCTTTCGCATTATCATCCATGGAAACAGATAATCCATCAAAAAAGCCACCAGCTCTATCAAACTAGCGGCCCTCCATATGACATGTCATTCAGCATAATATAACACCATTCAAAAAGTGACAGGCCCCCATACTATTCTCACCTATCACGCTGAATAGCAACGACATTATTTCTGGTCAACCCGGTGACATCTGAAACAAATTCAATTTCCATCCCTTTTTCTAAAAGTTTGCGGGCAATGGTTTCTTTTGAGTTTTGTTCTACTTCCTTTGCCTTTTCCTTTACCTTTTCCTTTACCTTTTCCTCTGCCTTTTCTTCTGCCTTTTCTTCTGCCTCTTGGATTCGCAATTCAGCTTCGCGCTGAACTGCTTCATCATCCATAATGCGCTTCAAGCGGGATTCATAAGCCAGTCTCTGTTCCTGTTCCATGCTCAGCTCTTCCCAGTTTTGAAAGGTTTCACGCAATGATTCATCCTTCAAGGAAATCACCTCCAATTCCTTGTAAATATCATCATAGATTTTCCCGTTTCTATGATCAACCATACCAAGCAGCAAAAGCCATCTGGCCAGCACACTATTCCATGGATCCAGTTTATCACGTTTCCATTCTTTTATTAACTTGCCCATCTCGATAAAGCGAAACTTCAATCAGTGGGGTTCTAAACCCCACTGATTGTTAGTTGAGCAGAATCGGACATTTACGGGCAGTTTACCCCCCACTATCTTTCTTGGTTTACCGATAACCTTGAAGTGGGGGGATAACTGCCCGTTACATGCGGGATAAAATGAAATTCCATCTCGTTTGTCAGTTTGAATTGATCCGCATCTTCATACAAATGATACGACGTATGGAAGCGTTCGGTTTCACTAAAAAGGTCAAAATTCATAATATTAATCGCGATTACCGGGCGTAGTTCCATATAGGCCATACCTTTTCCAAGTGGACTCGTGTATGCCTTGGACCAGTAGTATATGGAACGTTTAATCATGTCATATTGATTCGTAAATTGAATTTCGACATTAATCCACTCGTCTGCATCTGTCACGACCAGAAGATCCAGCCTTGACTGCTTATCATCCATATACTCTCCGCCAAGTTCTGTATTAATAAATGCGATATCTTTAATTCGATTTCTACCTGTTTTTTGCAAAATCGCATTCAAAAATACAACCGTAATCGCTTTGTTCTTTTCATTTCCAAAGAGTTGTTTGAAAGCGTAATCAACTTTTAAATCCATTAAGCGCTCCAATGGGATACGTTTGAGTAATTTTGTTTGCTTGCTTTCATTATTTTCACGTTTTCCCTGAGCGTATCCGCTTCGGTCTTCCATTACTTGAATTGGTGAGGTGTAATCAGAGGTTCTTTTATTGTACAGTTCAGCCAACGCCATAGCAACACGTCCCTTAGATTATGTGAAGCCTTACTGGGGTGAATTTCTAATTTTATTATATCAAAGTCCGAGCATGCAAACAAGAGTTCCTATTAAAAATTCTGCAGTGACACGTTCGTTTTTTAAGTTATCGTGCTTGATAATATCGTTTAACATATTTTCTATTTTGAACCTAACGCTTGTACTTCCCGGTTGCGGTATCACAAAACATGTTTCTTTATATTCTTCCAAAAAACACATACAAAAGCTTTCTATTACCCTTCAGTGATTCATGCTTCCCTCTCCCAGTACCTATTCAGTCTTCCTGCAAAAAAGCCGTTGCAAATGCTACATGCCAGGCTGTTCCTAACACTAAAATACTTTCATCCAGTTGATACCGATCATTGTGTGGGCTGTAAACGGTACCCTTCGCTTCATTATAAGCGCCAATAATGCCATAAACGCCCGGTGCCTCTTCCGTATAATAAGAAAAGTCCTCCGAATTCATGACCCGATCCATTTTCCTAAATTGATCCTCGCCAAATACTGTCTTACCGGCATTTGCAGCGATGTCGGCAAGCTTTTCATCATTAATGGTCGGCAGCGTGCTCTGTTCGATGGTTACATCAGCATCAATCTCATACATATCAGCAAGTGCTTTTGCATGACGTTTGATCGATTCATGGACAACTTCACGGGTTTCCATATCAAAATAGCGCATGGAAATGTCGATGCTCGTTTCCCGTGGTACGATGTTCGCTTTTGACCCGCTCGTAAAACGTCCAACATTTAATACAACCGGTGTACGGGAATCCGTATTTTTCGCGATTATATGCTGTAAATCAAGCGCAAACTGGGCACCAGGGGTAAACGAATCTTTCCCCAATTGCGGTGTGCCACCATGACCCGATTCGCCGGTAAACGTCACATAAATGGTATCACATCCCGATAACATATCGCCTGCCCCAGCGAAAAACGTACCAGATGGAAGCGTTGGGTAGTTGTGCGTGCCAAATACGGCATCCACACCTTTCATCCCCCCATCAGCTACGATTTTTTCAGCTCCTTTAAATGTTTCCTCTGCTTCTTGAAAGAAAACACGAACTTCCCCATTAAATTCATATTTCATATCCTGTAAAATCTTGGCTGCTCCCAGTGCCATCGTGGCATGGCCATCATGACCGCACGCATGCATGACACCCTCATTTTTCGATTCAAAGTCAAGCCCTAAATCTTCCTGAATCGGCAGAGCATCAATATCGCCTCTTAATGCAACAGTTTTTCCCGGTCCCTTGCCCTTAATCGTTGCAATCGTGGATGTTTTTCCGACTTTTTCGTAGGCTATCCCGAAAGCTTCAAGTTTTTCAATAATTTTTTCCTGTGTTTTAAATTCTTCCTCACTCAATTCCGGATCCCTGTGCAATTTCCTGCGAAAGTCAATCAATTCCTCGTCCATTTCTTTTGCCATGTCTAATGGTGTTTTGCTCACAGTAACACGTCCTTCATTTTATAATCGCTGGTCCCCGGACAACCACCCAGCGACATCACCAAAAGTTATGTGATTTAGCTATATTATATCACTATATCCCATATATCATTATAAAGTGAATCTTCATTCAGTGGAGTGCTTCTTCCCGCTGAAGCAGAGGAACAAAGGCTAAATACGCAACGTTCTTGCAACACTTTTGTGACCTTCACCCTGCAGGCCCGAACAGAATCAGGGCATTTATGGTCAGTTAGCCGCCGTTTTTGGGCGGGTTAGTTGGTTGATATGCATCATACAACGGGAAGAAAAATGAATGTTAATTTGGCGTAGGGCTTGATGTTGAAGGATTTTGAAACGATGATGAACAGGCCGTCAAAAAGCCTCATAAATTTATTCTTAGAACATTTTCCTCTCGACTTATTATCCCTGAATAATATCCGTTAATTGGTCTCCTTACCCCTTTTCTAACCTTAATCCCTTTATTATTAAGTCGGCCAATTATTTCTGGACGTTTCTTTTCAAATGATTTTTTATCTCTATACAACATCGAATAATACACCTCCAAAGTATATACTTCCAATGTCAAAAGTTAAGAACATTTATTCGTAAATAAAATAGCTGCCAGTTCCATCAAACCAGCAGCTGTAACATTATTTTATACCCGTATCCCCCCGACAAACTCGGAAAATCTAGCTTATCTGCATTTTCAGTGACGTCACGTTCCATCCATTAACAGGCGCCATGTCCTGGGAACAGGTTGAACATGCAACAACGACTTCTTCCAATGCTTTTAGCCGGACATAATCGCCGGGTTGGGATAATGGTTCACGAATCTCGTAATCGCCGACTTCGTTCAAAACATTGTTCATAAATAAGTTTATCGGATCCGGAACTGGTTTATTGCCCAATCCATACGCTTCCAGGGCGTTTTTTAGATTATCGTGACAGTTCGGGTGGTCCTCCGATCCGTAGTCCACTTTATAGCGATAATAGTCACATGCCGGAAAAAAGAAATCGTGCTTGCCAACTGTATCTTCAACAAACGTCATCAGTGGACGACGTTTATTGCTGTAAAGTGGATCACCAACTTGTAACCGAATACTGCTGAGCGATGCTCTCATATGGACAGGTGATACAAACTCGTTTGAATCATTTCTATTGAAGCATACGAAATCACCAACTTGTTTACCATCAACATCAATAATCACCAGTTCTTCACCGGGTTTTAACAGTACGCTTCTCCCCTCGTACGGTGGTATTGTTATTTCCTCTTTGATTGGCCTTTGTGTATAAACCACACCATACACTCCTCTCTGATTATTTAAGGTTCCTTTGGTTGGAACTTGTTAACTTATGGACATTCTTGGTTAAAACATCTTTATTAGGGTTTGTTTTCTCAAAGTTTATTGCTTTTGAGCATGTCTTCGTAGCACTATGGCAGTAAGAAAGAATTGATTTCTTAATCCCTATAACTAAAAGCCTGTATTATCGCCCATCCCTTTAATCTGAAGACTGGTAAACTTTACAATAATTTAAATTGATTATAAGGCCTAATAGCCTTCATGTATAATGATTAGAAATGATGGCGTCCATCACTGTTACTGAAATCAACAGCAATTTAATTCATAACTATCATTTTTGCAGATGGAATTTATCATTTTTAGTCATTTTACCTGATATCTGATGACAGCTATCATAAGATTAAGAACTTATCTTATACAATGACATCAAAGGAGGACTAACGAAAAGAGGGGAAAGGAAGGAAAAGGTTGCAAATCTGAAAGCTATGAAAGCGTTTTACCGAACGAAGGTTTTATGTAACTAACAATTCGTAAAGGAGAGGTGTATCATGACATCACACTATGATGTGATTGTTGTTGGAGCTGGTTCAATGGGGATGGCCGCCGGATATTATCTGGCTAAGGAAGGAACAAAAACATTGCTCATCGATGCTTTTGATCCGCCGCATTCAAACGGAAGTCACAGCGGTGACACGCGGCTTATTCGCCATGCGTGTGGTGAAGGCTTCGAGTATGTCCCACTTGCGATAAGGGCACAAGAACTGTGGAATGAACTGCAACACGAAACAACGGAGACGATATTCCGTAAAACGGGGGTGGTGACTTTCGGTCCTGAAGATTCGGAATTTGTCAATCAAGCAATCGCGGGCGGGAAAGCGTATTCATTACCGATTGATACGTTTAATGATGGCGAAGAAATCAATCAACGCTGGCCGGGAATCAATGCCCCTGAAGGACATTTCGGGTGCTATGAACCAGAAGCAGGTGTGCTGTTCAGTGGGAATTGTATCCGTACTTATCGTAAGTTTGCATTGGAATGTGGGGCTGATTTACTAACAAATACGCCCGTTGACGATCTTGAAGTCTTTGAAAATTTCGTGACCGTCCAAACGAAAGATGAGTCATATACCGCTGATAAACTTATTGTCAGCGCCGGGGCCTGGAACAGTAAACTTTTATCTGATCTCAACCTTGATTTACCGCTTCAGCCAAGTCGCCAAACCATCGGCTGGTTTGATTCGGACGAGTCTTTATACCAGTCTGATGAATTTCCGGGCTTTTTCGTTGACTTACCAACAGGCGTCTATTACGGATTTCCAAGCTTTGATGGAACGGGATTAAAAATTGGGCGTTATGATGCCGGTGAAGATGTGGACCCCGAATATATGAATCGTGAATTTGGAATTTACCCGAAAGACGAGGGAGACGTTCGCGAATTCTTAGAAACGTTTATGCCACAGGCTGCAGGTAAATTAAATGTGGGAAAGGCCTGTATGTTTACCAACACACCAGATGAAAATTTTATTATTGACTTACATCCGGAACATTCTCATGTTGCCATTGCTGCCGGATTTTCTGGCCACGGCTACAAATTTTCAAGTGTTGTGGGAGAAATTTTAAGCCAGTTAGCGACTACCGGGACAACAAATCAGGACATTTCCCTCTTTTCAGCAACACGTCCAAGTTTACAAAAAAAAGAAGCAAGAACACTTCAGAAATAAAAAGAATCTTCAATCTGTGGGGTAGGGTTGCTTCATCCCATCCCCACTGATTTATCAAAACAGGGGGGAAGCCAGATGGAAGCGGAAGCCGTTCAGTTTCTGCAAGAGCTGATTCGAATTGACAGTACCAATCCGCCGGGCAACGAAAACAACGTGACAAAAAAACTGGCCGAAAGATGCGACGAAACAGGTTTACCTTATAAAATCACAGATATTGAATCAAACAGGAGCAATTTTGAAATTTCTTTAAAAGGTGAAGGAAAGGGTAAACTAATTTTCTGCGGTCATATGGATACAGTTTTGGCCGGAGAGCAGCCATGGAAATATTCACCGTTTTGCGGCGAGCTGGTAGAAGAGAAGCTGTACGGACGCGGTGCCTCAGATATGAAAAGCGGTCTCGCTGCTATGTTTCTTGCGATTGAGTCACTTTTTCAAGAAAAGCAAGAATTATCAAAGGAGATTGTTTTCCTGGCAACTGCGGGTGAAGAGGTGGATAGCTGTGGTGCGCGGCAGTATTTACAAGATGATGACATGCGTGAGGTCGAGGCCTTAGTGATCGGTGAGCCGACAAACGAAAAAGTCGTCGTAGGCCATAAAGGTGCTTTATGGGTTGAAGTGGTCACCTTTGGAAAGACAGCCCATGGAGCCATGCCGGATCAAGGAATCAATGCGGTTGAATGGATGGGCCGGGTTATTCAAATCGTTGAATCGTTAAAATTAGACTGGAAGATTTCCAAGTCACCGCTGGGTGAAAGCAGCGTTTCGGCGAATAAAATGGAAGGTGGCGTTCAAACAAACGTTATCCCTGACCGGTGTACCCTGAATATTGATATTAGAACCGTGGCTCCCCAGTCCCATGAGCAATTATTTGCTGAACTGAGGCAGAAATTAAATGATTTGTTTTCCAAAGAAGACGCTCCTACGTTTGAGATGAACGAATTGTTGAATCGACCGTCAATTTTGACAGACAAATCAAGCCCGATTATTACAAAGGCTTTGAGTGTTAAGGAGAATGATCCCGATTCAGTGTACGGGGTTTCCTATTATACAGACGGTGCGGTTTTAAATCCCGAAAGTGCCGTCCCCACACTGATTTACGGTCCCGGAAACGAAAAGCTAGCGCATCAGCCAAATGAATACGTTGATGTGGATGCTTACGTGCGTTCCATTGATTTTTATAAACAATTAATTCGCGCGTATGCAACGTGACATACAAAACTCCTTTATTTGGTTTTTGGGGGTCAATATTAATACAGCACATTATCAAAGGTCGAAGAATATTTTCAGTATGACGATTTTCGGCAGCTGCCGAAAATCAATATTATAGAAGGAATGCATCGATTTTTTTATCGCATCGCGCGATATCCTGAGGCTGTCGCGCGATTTCTTGTGGACGTCGCGCGATTTCATGCCATCTTCGCGCGAAATTCCATGGGAGCCGCGCGATATCCCATGAGCGTCGCGCGAATTGCTCAACCTCCTCAAACCCTCAAGTTCCAATCCCACCATTGACGATGGCGAAAAATGGCAAATGCCTACATTTTAGACATTTGCCATTCAATTTTTAATAAATTATTAGCAACTGACTGACTAAAAATGAAAAACACACTTTTTAAACGATTATCGCACTGACCCTTCTCTCACATCCCTGTTGTCTAACTGGATGGTTTCAATGCCATTCAAATAATTAATGACTGTCTCTAACGGATCCACGTCCCCAAATTTTGCATCAATATCGAATAGATTCCATTCGACTGCACCGGGGACACGATCAGCAATCGTTCCTTCAGGGACAATGGTACGGAATCCAAGCTCAGTTGAATCCATACATGTGTGGCGCACGCAGGCACATGCTGTAGCACCGACGACAATCAGTGTATCGACACCATGGGTTGTAAGCCAGTACTGCAATGGCGTCCCGTTAAAGCAACTAGCCGTCTTTTTGACAAACACCACTTCTTCTTTCTGTGGATTCAACCTTTCATCAATGTCAATCCAATCTTCCCCAAGCTTTAATTCGTCCAATGGAATTTTGTCTGCCCATCTCCCGATATCCTGATAGCCATTCGGATTATATCCGGTTGTACTGTGGAAAATCGGCACATTCTTTTCCCGTGCTACATCTAACACACGACGAACATTCGGGATGACCTCTTCCATATTTTCACAGGTGAATGCATGCCCTGGTCTAGTCCAGGCATTGGCAAGATCCACCGTTATGATGCCCGGTTTTTTTCCATAGCCGACACGCTTCTGAAAGCCGCGCTCCGTATGAATTTCCCTTGCTCGTTTAAACATTTTTTGTAATAACTCCAGATCAAAGATTTCTTCTGACATTTCCTTCATCCTTTCAAATTTTGATTTTTATTTTTTGATACACGTAACCATATACTTTAAATTTCTTCTTCATGCCTTATTGGGTGAATAACGGTAATTTGCCTCTTTCTTGACGCATTTTATTCCGTCTTTGTTCTGTTAATTCTCTATTTAAATGGCCTTGTTCAATCACCACCCCATAAGCGTTCAAGGCTGTTTCGATGGAAATGATTTCATCCAGCACATCTTCATACACGCTTTTCGCCTGTCGTTCCAGCGGATCACCATAGCCTCCCGATGACGGCACCATTATTTTCACGGACTCGCCTGCATTAAACCGTTGGCCGTTTAATTTTGAAGGGAGTTCCTCTGGATTTGTATCCGAATTTTTAATTAATGATGCCTCCGTTCCCGGTAGACCACCATTGTACCCCCATGGTTTAACAGTATGTTTATCGCCTTCCATGGACATTAACCCATCTGTCAAGAAGCGGTTCCGACGAATGATACCAAGGCCACCTCGCGTTTTACCGGCCCCACCGGTATCTTCTCTAAGTTCATACTGCTCGCAAATCATTGGCGTGTGCATATCAAGGTCTTCAATCGGATTATTTCGTGTATTCCATGAACTAAAATCCATCGCATCCATCCCATCTTTCTCTGGACGGCCACCATAAGAACCTTCATTGACCTCAATGTACACCCAATAATTATGGTCCTGATCTAAACCGGAATACGAGGCAAACTGAATATTGGCAGCACTCCCTGCACAGGTCCTTTCGGGCATGACCGGCGTCAAAGCCTTGATAATTAAATCTGCAGCAGTATTTACTTGATTTGCCCGACTAAAGGTGGCTGCAGGTCGAATTGGATTAAAGATACTTCCCTTCCTTGCTGTGACTTTAACAGGGCGAAACACGCCATGATTGGCCGGCACAAATTCTTCATGGGTATAGGTATCAAGAAATATGGAACGCACCACACTATATACACCCACACATAGCGCACCGGAATAGGCGGCATTAAAAGCTGACGCAACCTGATCAGCAGATTTGGAGACATCCACCTCCAGTTCACTGCCTTTTTTAATGACATTCACATGAACCTTCAATTTTTCATTTAGGTTGATGCCATCATCATCAAGCCAGGATTCTGCCTCATATTCACCATCGGGAATCTTGGCAATTTCTTTGCGCATCATGTGCTCCGAGTAATTCATCAATTCTTCTCCAGCCGCAAGCACCGTATCTTTTCCATACTTATCGAGCAGCTCAATGTACCTTTTTGCCCCTAGTCTGCAGGCAGCTACTTGCGCTTCCAGATCACCAATGACCTGGGAAGACGTGCGTACTTTCTGTCTAATGACTTCGAACAGTGTTTCATTCGGTTGCCCTTTTTCATATAACTTGACACCATTTAATACCAGCCCCTCCGCATAGACATCAGGAGCGTCCACGATTAAACCTGGCTGTGCACCGCCTATGTCCAGATGGTGCGCCGTTGTTCCAGCATAACCGATTAATTCCCCTTCATAGAATATAGGCTGACTAAGGGATATATCAGGCGAATGCGAGGCACCGGCATACGGATCATTGTTCCAAATGATATCTTCCGGATGCTGATTGTCCCCGATTATTTCTTGAAATCCTTCAATATAGCCGGGGAGACATCCTAGCTGCATAGGGGTTGAATCCGATTCGGCAAGTGTTTCGCCAAATTTGGTGAATACCCCGGCACCAAGATCCTCCGATTCCCGGATTAAAGAGGAGTAGGCCATCCGCTGCATCACGTGTGACATCTCTTTGGCAATCGTATCCAGCGCTCCGCCAATAACTTGCATGGTTACTGGATCAATTTTTTTACTCATCACTCGTCACCACCTCTGCAAAATGTTTATTCACAGTCTGAGATGTTCTTGTCTTTTCTTCATTTTGTGTTGCCAGTAACGTACCATGCGGTGAAACGACCACCTCCCAGTTGGGTGGAACAATTGATGTTGAATCACGCTGAATGATGGAAGCCGGTCCTGTAATGCGATCATTTGCCAATAATTTTTTTCGCTGGTAACGTGGTGTCGGGATACCTCTAATGTCGCCATCAACCTCAAAATAGGTTTGCCGTTCATACATAAACGCTTCTGTCGGATTTGTTCTTCCGATTTCTTCTAATTGAGGCAGTTTAAACGATGGCGTTTTCCCGGTTGCAACAATATCCAACGAAATGAGTTCCACAGTGTTTTCAGGGAAATGATGACCATATTCCTGCTTGTGCATCTGATGGAAACCAGAAATAATCGCTTCGATGCTTTGTTTCGTTAGCCTCCCTTCTGGAATAGGCACTCTTAGCTCAAATCCCTGCCCCATATAGCGGCATTCAGCAATTCGTTCATATTCAATATCACCTTGACTGATGCCATCCCGAATAAGCTGGTTTTCCGCTTGATCCTCCAATTCCTGCAACTGCTGCCCCAGTTTAAGGACAAGGTCTTCCGAAATCGCCTCCAGCTCCTCAATATAGGAAGCATTAAAATGGTATTTTAGATCACTGATTAACAGACCGGCTGAAGCGTTAATGCCAGGGTAGTTCGGAACCATGACGGTCTTTGAACCAATTGTTTCTGCCAAATCAATGGAATGAAGCGGTCCCGCCCCACCTGCAGCTAATAATGCGAAATCCCTCGGGTCAATACCTTTACGGACTGAGTTCTCCCGGATAGAAAGGGCCATATTGTTGTTAATAATTTTTAAAATGCCAAATGCTGCTTCTTCAACGGTCATGTTTAATACATCAGCTATGTTGTTCTTGATAGATTCAGTGCTTTTTTCTGGCTGTAGTGGAATTTCCCCGCCCAAAAATTGTTCTGGATCCAGCCTTCCTAGGACAACATTAGCATCCGTTACGCAAGGGTCTTCGCCGCCCTGTCCGTAACAGGCAGGTCCTGGTGTCGATCCGGCACTCTTAGGTCCAACCCGGAATGCACCACCCGCATCGACATAGGCAATCGAACCGCCTCCAGCACCAATCGTATCGACCTCCAGCATCGGTGTAACCACTGGATAACTATTAATTTCAGCATCTCGTGGATTGACGACCCTGGGCGTTTTTTCGGGGATGATTGAAATGTCAGCAGAAGTGCCTCCGATATCGACACTGATAACATTGTCTTTCCCGTTCAATTCTCCCCACCAGGAAGCTGCCAGCACGCCCCCCGCCGGTCCAGATTTCAATAGATTCATCGGCGTCATGGTAGCCTTTTGAGAAGATGCCATCCCGCCGGAAGACTGCATGATCTGTAGTTTCCCTTTTACGTTCGCTTCTTCAAGTGATAAAACGAGATTATCAATATACTGATTCACTTTAGGCGCAACAAACGCGTTCATGGCTGTCGTACTGAAGCGTTCATACTCACGTATCCGGGGTGCCACTTCACTGGATGTAAAACATTTGATTTCCGGCCAAATCTCATTAACAATTTCTTTTGTTCTTTTTTCATGGACATCATTAAGAAAAGAGAAAAGAAAGCCAACAATAATGACATCGACATCTTCTGCTTTCAATCTTTTAACGGCATCTCGCACTTCTTCTTCATCCAATGAAGTGCGGATACGTCCATCGGGGGCTTGAAGTTTTTCTGTAATAGGAAGACGGTGCCGTCGCTTCACCAAGGGATTATCCTGCCAAGGAAGACTTTGCTGAATAGAGAAATTTTCTTTCTTTTTATGACGGGCAATATGCAGAATATCCCGGTAATTCCGCGTTGTCAGCATCCCTACTTTCGCACCATTTCCTTCGATGGTAATATTCGTTGCAACGGTTGTTCCATGCAAAATGTAATCAATATCCTCAACAGCCACATCACTTATGGCACAGAGCTCTTTTATGCCTTTAATCACACCAACAGATTGATCGTGCGTTGTACTGGGGACCTTGTGTACATTAATTTTATTGGCTAATTCATCAACTAATATCAGATCAGTAAACGTACCGCCAACATCCACTCCAACTCGAACCATTCTTAGTCTCCTCTCATTTTTAGGGATAAAACCAAAGATAGAAGCACCCCTTGTTTCGCCCATCTGAGATTTTGCTTGAGCTAAAATTTACTTTAAATACGTATCATTGCTCTCGAATATATCCCTCCCATATTTAAAAATTCATAATATAAGCAATTGTTAGTTACATTATATAACGTAAGCGGTTTCATGAGTAATGACTTGAAATGATGGTCTTTATCATTGAGACTGATACCCGACCATTTTACTATTCGATTTATAATCGTTCATCTACTGTTGGGATCGTATAAGAATGGGTTTGTCTTGTTGGAGATTGATTCGGAATACAAAAGGGTGTTCATAATTTATAGATGAACACCCATGTAAGGTTTCTTTTATTCGAAGAAACTTCCTGGAATCGTTATTTCTTAATAATATTATGTTTAGGACCATAAGGGAATTTGGTTATGTTTTCAGCGCCATCTTCAGATATAACAAGAATGTCGTGTTCACGATATCCCCCGGCACCTGGCTCGCCTTCTGGAATCATAATCATAGGCTCCATGGAAATAACCATCCCTGGTTCTATCACAGTCTCAATATCTTCACGGAGCTCTAAACCCGCTTCACGACCATAATAATGACTAAGCGTGCCAAAGGAATGGCCATAACCGAAACTACGATATGGCAATAGATTATGTTCTCGGTAGATTTCATTCAGCTCAGCGGCAATGTCCTTACACCTGGCACCCGGTTTAAGTAACTCCAGCCCTTTTTCATGCACTTTCACATTAATTTCCCACAATTCTAGAGCACGGTCTGAAACTTCTTCCAAAAATAATGTACGCTCAAGTGCTGTGTAGTAGCCGGCTATCATCGGAAAACAATTCAAACTTAAAATATCGCCGCGCTTCATTTTCCTGGATGTCGCCCAGTTATGAGCACCATCTGTATTAATACCGGATTGGAACCATACCCATGTGTCCCTTAGTTCTGCATGGGGATACGTGCGAGCAATTTCACGAGTCATCGCCTGTGTCCCATGTAAAGCCACCTCATATTCAGGTACACCTTCACCAATCGCCTCAACGACTGCATCTCCTCCAATATCGGCAATCCTTGCTCCGTTTTTGATTAACTCAATTTCTTCTGATGACTTGAACATCCGTTGGGACATTGTTACTTTGGAAACATCCACAAGCTCCGCATCCGGAAATGCGTCTTTCACTTTATCGCACGTCTCCAGCGTCAGATTATCATTTTCAATGCCAAGACGATTAACCGCGGTCCCGCTTAGTACCTCCTGAACAGCGTATAGAAAGTTATCCTTGTGCCAATCCGTATAAACAATATTGTCATCAAAACTGCGACGCCATGGTTGACCGCCATCGATATTGGCACTAACTGTAATATGTTTCTCCTGAGTTACCACAAGCGCATATGATCGGCCGAACGCTGTATAAAGAAAGTCACTGTAATAATTAATATTATGATAAGAGGTAAATAAAACGGCATCTATTCCCATTTCAGCCATGTTTTGACGTAAAATTCTGTTACGTCTTTCCATTTCTTCCTTTGAAAAGGTTGGTGTTACCTTTTCGCCGTTTTTAATGATTTTTGTTCTTTCCAAATCGTTTGTTTTCTGCATTTTAATATCCCCTTTCAAGTTTTTTAATTTATCCATGTCAGGATTATGCAATCGCATGTGATAGACGCATCACCACCCCCTTCTATACCAGCTCGTTTTCACTAAGTTTCTAAAATCCACGGAATTTGTATTCGCTTCCATATAATGAAATCGATTATTTACTATAATTATAGTTGATGATCACGCTCCTGAATAATGGTTAAAAATGATAGAAAATATCATTCTTACAGATTGGGTTTGATCCCCCCTAAATAGCGCCCCAACTTTTTGTTCTTATTACCCCTGTCTTAGTGGTTTATTTGCTGTTTCTTTTGTCCAGAAAAGTGCAATGAAAGCAATTGCCGCAGCCCCCATCAAATAGAAAGCTGGTGCAAATGAGTTGTTTGTTACCGAGATTAAAAATGTTGCTACGAATGGTGCAGTCCCCCCAAAAAGGGCATTACTTGAATTAAATGATATAGCAAAGCCGCTATAACGAACATTCGTTGGAAACATTTCAGACAAAAAGGTAGCGAGCACCCCGTCATTTCCCGCTAATATTACTCCAAGTAAAATTTGTGCCAGTATCGCAAATGCACCACCCCAGGAAAGCAAAATAAAAGCGGGGTATGTTAAAAAAATAAATAAAATGCATGCAGAAATTAAAACCGGCTTTCTACCAACTCTGTCTGCAAGGGCACCAACCATAGGCAGGAAAAACACGTAAGATCCAAGTGATAAAATAGTCGTCAAGATGGATGCCGCACTATTAAATCCTAATTCCTCCGTTAAATAGGTTGGCATGTATGTCAAAATGATATAAAAACCGACAGCGTTAAGGGATACAACCCCAATGGCAACCAGAACTTGTCTCCAGTTTGATTTAATTCCTTGAATCATCGGAGATTTTTTCTCCTCTTTAACAAACTTTTCCTTTCGCTCCATTTCTTTAAATAGCTCTGGATCTTCCAGTTTCAACCTAATGAACAGGGCGAATATTCCAAGTGGACCAGCCATAAGAAACGGCACACGCCAACCCCAGCTTTGCAATGCCTCTGAGGAAAGATTAAATTCTAAAAGTGAGGCTACGATAGCTCCTAGCGCCAAACCAGCAGCTGTACTTGCTGGTACCATACTCACCAATAGCCCTCGCTTTTTATTTGGTGCATGCTCGGCCAGGAATGCTGCCGCTCCTGCATATTCACCAGACGCTGAAAAACCCTGTACAAGACGAAAGATAAGAAGCAATATTGGAGCAGCAATACCGATTGACGCATAGCTTGGAATCAGTCCTATCGCAAACGTTGCTATTGACATAATCAATACCGTTAAAACCAAAATTTTCTTCCGACCAACTTTATCACCATAATAGCCCCAAATTACTCCTCCAAGGGGGCGCGCTACAAATGAAACCGCAAACACAGCAAATGTTGATAGTAATGCAGCTGTGCTGTTACCTGGTGCAAAAAATACTGCAGCAATAACAGTAGCCAAATATCCATATGTTGCATAATCAAACCATTCAATCATATTTCCGATCGCTGCTCCAAATACAGTTTTTTTCATCCTTGCTATGGGGATTTCCTCTTCATTTTCAATCACTTTTTCTACCGACATGTTTTAATAACACCTCACTATTTTTATATTGGTAACACTCACATTTCCTTTTAATTTAAAGTACTTAACATTCGGTCAAAATTGATAATTATATTGAAAGCGTTTACGCATTACAATATAACTATTTATCAGCTATACGCTGCCTCCTTTCTAATGATGAATGTGAGTTAGGTTGTTTGAATAAGATGTTGTAATGATTAGTTTTCACTATTTACACAGTGACAACTTGTTAAATATTTAAAATTATTATAAAATTAAATCAGCATCTTGTATAATGATTAGAAAAGATGGCTCATATCGCAATAACTGAATGATTGAACGTTGAATGGTTATTGGAGGGGTGCAAATGGAAATAAAAGATTTGCTTATTTTTCAAAATGTTGCTCACCATGGAAGCATTAGTAAAGCGGCTGATGAACTCTGTTATGTACAATCACATGTGACTTCCAGAATAAAATCCCTAGAATCTCATTTACAAACCGAATTATTTCACCGGCACAGTCGAGGAACAACGCTCAATTCTGAAGGAAAGAAGCTTCTAAATTACTCAGAAAAAATTCTACTGATGATGAATGAAATGGAAAAAGCATTTCAAGATTCCGACAGTCCCTCAGGAACACTGGAAATTGGCACAGTGGAAACGGTTATTAAACTACCAATCATTTTATCTGCCTACCATAGAAACTACCCCAACGTTGATTTATCACTTATAACCGATGTCACAAAATCATTAATCCATCAAATTTTGAACCGAAAACTTGATGGCGCATTTGTGACGGCTTTCGGTGATCATCCAGAAATCGAACAAGTTGAAGTATTCCAGGAAAAGTTGGTTTTAATATCAAATAATGAACGTATTTCCTTTGAAGATTTAAAAAGAAAACCACTGCTCGTTTTTAGTGAAGGATGCAGTTATCGAGCGAATTTAGAAAGTTGGCTTTATGATGAGGGCGTTATAAATGCACACGTGATGGAATTTGGCACATTAGAAACGATTTTAGGTAGTGTTAAATCTGGACTTGGAATTAGTCTTGTTCCGCAATCTACGGTTCGTCAATTAGAACTGGATGGTGCTATTCATTGCCATGATATTCCTGATAAATACAGCAATATATCCACTGTTTTTATTTGGCATGCAGAATCATACGTAACCAATACGATGGCAAAATTCATCGAAACAATCCAGGATGCTGCAGCTGTTGACTATCCACCATTGATTAATGAGATTTAACATATCTATCAACCGATTAACAAGGCTTCATAAGCACGGGCATTATCAACGTAACGTACTATTGCACTGATAATACCGCCCACTTCTGCTTCATGCGTTGGTAAACCGTCCGACGGCTGGTCGTATATCCGTTTACGTTGCGCCAATACCAATATGATGCTGCGGTATCGATAGCTCGCACGTTTTGCACCTTCGTGATACTCGGTGCAAAACAGTCAATCCCACATCCCAGTACAATCTAATATAGGAACGCCCAATATCCTTATTTTATGATAAAATAATAGGAACGAATTCTTTTATAAAGTGGGTGTGGCGATTGGAACGGTACCTGTTCAAACTGAATAAAGAATTGTTGGATTTGCAGGCAATGGAAATGGACAACGCGTTATGTAAATTCTTTCGGCATACGAATCTATCAGATGAGACATTTGAGATGGAAAATGACCGGGGAATGACAAGAAAATTTTCTATTAACTGGGATGAACAGTTACTTCAAGGCAGGGGCATTAAAGGATTTTTCGCCAGCTATGATGACGCTTTTTTATGGATCAGCCTGACAGACGATCAGCGAATAAAAGTCGCTGCACAGGAAAAATCTTCAACTAGTGGCGAATTACATAACCAGGAGCATGCGGAGACTGTACTTCGGGACTTGACTCGATTTATCAGCCATGACGATGCGTGGTTCCAGCTCTATCAGTCCTCAGAAAAATTCCGGTTGAATCCAAATGATAATGAGTTGCTCTGTCTGCCATATTTACGTGAAATGGAGACGTTTGATTACCAAATCAGAACGGTCAAGTCGGTGATGAGCCGCTTTAAAGGCCGTGTCATGCTTAGTGATGAAGTCGGGCTTGGCAAAACCGTCGAAGCTGGCATGGCCATGCTAGAATATATTATGCGCGGACTGGCCCGGCGAATTCTGATTCTCGTACCGCCATCGCTTGTACAACAATGGGAAAATGAAATGAAACGAAAATTTAACCAGGACTTTGTACGGGCCGATGATCCGGCATTTAAAAGAAAAGGTGACGCTGCTTGGGGACACTATCAAAAAGTTATCGCCTCGATTGATACCGCAAAACGGAAAAATCACCGACGCGCCATCAGTGAACAGTATTATGATTTGGTCATTGTCGATGAAGCCCATCATTTGAAAAACAGACGAACGCAAAAATGGCAATTTGTTAATGCCATAAATAAGAAATACATCTTTCTTTTGACCGCTACACCGGTGCAAAATCATCTGGAGGAATTATACAATCTCATTACACTTCTAAAGCCGGGCCAGCTGAGCACCTACAGCTACTTCCGGAAAAACTTTGTAGAAGGTAAAGAAGGTATTGAGGCCAAAAATGTGGACAGGCTGAAAGGATTACTTGCGGATGTGATGGTGCGCAACAAACGCAATAATGTGGATGTCACGTTTACGAAAAGAACAGCCTACACGAGAACGGTTACGACGCCACCGCGTGAAAAAGCGTTGTATGATAATTTGAGTACGTTTATCCGAAATAACTACGAGCGACAGCATAGTGTGTTAAACCGATTTCGATTAAAAAACCTGCAGGAACAAATCGGGAGCACCATTACTGCAATTATCCCATCATTGGAGAGGCTTGCGACCAATGAAAAACTAGCAGCGTTTGAACAGAAAACCTTACAGCGGTTTCTGGATGAAGCACGTGCACTTGCCGGAAATGATACAGCAGGACATGAGAAGGCAAAAGAAGTGGCAGCTATCTTACAGGAATTTGACGGAAAAATGATTGTTTTTACGAAGTTTTCCTCAACCCAACGTTATTTAAGTGATTTTCTGCTTAATAGTGGTTTTAAGGTGGCTGAATTTCATGGCGGTTTACGCCGCAAGGACAAGGAAGAACAGGTAACTTATTTTCGCGAAGAGGCTGATGTGTTAGTCAGCACCGAAGTTGGCGGCGAAGGACGGAACCTGCAATTTTGCAATGGCATGATTAACTACGACTTGCCCTGGAATCCGATGGCGATTGAACAGCGCATTGGTCGTATTCATCGGATTGGGCAGGAACAGGATGTTTTTGTGTATAACCTGGTGGCTGAAGATACGATTGAATACTACATTCTCAATTTGCTTGACCGCAAAATTAATATGTTTGAGCTGGTCGTCGGGGAAGTCGATGCCATTCTTGGTGATATGGAAGAAAAAGAAGACTTTTCCGAAATGATTATGAAAGCCTGGGTCGACGCTGAAAACAACGCGGAAGTGGAAGCAGAGCTGGATGAAATCGGTGAAACCATGCTGCAAAATAAACAAAAATTAATCAAGCAACGAAACTTGGACGATACGTTATTTTAAGCGAGGTGAGCATGCAACATGCAATTGCAGCAATTTGTAACCGAAGCGGTGGAAAATCTTGGTGGGGTGGTCATGCCGGTGGAATATGCGCTCTGCCATGTGCTCATTCCGGAAGCCTACGCATCCTATTTTCAGAATAAAACAGAACTCAAGCTTTCCTTTGATTTTGAAGTTGCCCAGGAAAACCCAGACTCCGAATTCATTACCTTTGGTAGTTATGTGCTGGAGCAATTATTGACCATTGTCCATGACAAGGCAAAAACAACAGTGCGCTATGCGGAGATTGACCGGCTCGAACTTGGGAATCCACAGAAAAAAATTGCGGCGTTTTTACAAGACGAACAAGGCAAAACCATCATTGAAGCTGAGAGACCCGTGCTTGGCGTCTGGACCGTTTTCGGGTACCACACCGCGTTTGTAGCAGATGAGAAAACGGAAAAGACAGACCAGGTTTGGGTCAATATGCTGACAAACAACGTTGATTCTGTTATGAAACAAAAGCACCATCACATAATGTACCAGCAACAAGGGTCATACGCCTATCCGATTCCTGTTAAACTTGATATGGAAAGAGCTCTCCAGGAAGCAACAGCCCATATTAAGGAGAAAAGTGAACAACAAAAAAATGCCCAAGTCGATGAGCGTCAGATTGCTAAGGACATCGATCGGATTAATAATTATTATGATGCACTCGTCGCTGAGAATAATAAACGCGCAAACCGAAAAGGGCTGAGTGAAACAAAACAACAGGAAATCTATGATAAAACAGAAACCATTAAACTCGAACGCGACAAGCAGCTGCAAGAAATCTATAACAAAGCAAACGGCGAAAGGGAAATCAATCTTGAAAACGCAATCCTTTACTTTGTCCCATTACTAGAATATACGATAACTCGCCGATTCAGAGGAAATCAAAAACAGCTGACACTTTTTTATAATCCGATCACGAAAGAGTTTTTCAAGTGCGGGAACGATTTCTGATAACGGGAACGATTTCGCCAGTTCATGCGAGGAATAAAACAAATGAAGATATCAGGCCTAAAATATTTACAATGATTGTCAGCAGGGTAAGTGCACCCGCTATATAGTTGCATTAGTTTGTTCCGTTCTTCATCATATGCTATGCCCCCCCTTACACGATGCGCATTGCATTTGTTGTATGGGTTTCACACCACTAACATTGGCTGACTTTTGAAACATTTTAGATTTAGGTAGGGCGGGTTGTATATTCGGATAGTGCATACAGGCGTAGCGATTACTATTAACGACATTTTAAATATGTTCGTCCTGGTAATATTTGAGGAAGATAACGGAAACTGCAGTTGGCCACTTTAACTTACAAATGCGTGGTCTAAATCCACCATTCTTAGATGGTATTAGCTTTAGCCTTATCTTTTTTCCATACCAAATCATGAGGTGAAAGTATTGTCAGTTATCGAAAAAGTAGTCATGCGGTGTATGACATCAAGTATCATACTATATGGATGACAAAGTATAGATACAAAGTATTACGAGGTCACATAGCAGTAAGAGCCAGAGAATTGATTAGACAAGATTGTGATGTCAGATGATTACAATCTTGCAAGGGAGCGCTGGCAAAAATCACATTCATTTGTTATTATCTTGTTCTCTAAGTCTTGCTCCAAGTAAAATACGGACGGGATAATAAGAAAATTTTATAGCCAACCAATTCAATGAAGGCAGTGACGACATATTCAAGTCATACTTTGAATATGCTTCAGCTTAAGGGCTTTGATCAGGACTTCAGCCTGGAGAACGACTTTAGTCGCCGACAGTTATGTCCAAATCCACCAGCTTTAAGTTTTAGCAGGTGGTCGTTTAAAAATGGAACAAACCGCTTACTATCCACTGACTTCTCACACATTTCCTCAATTTTTTCCTCGTTAGCGATTAACTTTTTCACTAAACGTGAAGACACATAGAACGGTAGGATTTTCCCATTATCAATACACCCATCGTAGCTGAGCATTTCGTTTTAGTTCTCGTATTAGGGATTCGATTGTTTTATGTTCAAAAACAATACCAGCAAGTATGCAGTTCCAAACGACACGTACCGGATAGTCATCCCGTCCGCTCGTCTTTCTTTTTCCAAGAATCGCATCAGGTTGTCATTAGGAAGATAACCAGACGCAGACGATCTGAATCCCCTAAATATTCAATTTATTCCCACGTAAACAAATTCATTTGTGTAAAATCGCCATACAGATGAACCTCTTAGTCGTTAATTTTGTTTTGGTATAACACTTTCTAACCTACTGGTGACAAGGTTTCATCTGTTTTTTTGTATTTTGGGGTGTAGTTAATTGCTTAACAACTGCCCGGAACCCCCAATACATCGTTTCATATTGGGGGGAAATATTTTTTGAGGCCTTTCCTAATCCTTGTTTTCACTGGATTTTGGAGACATGGTATTTAGCTCTTGAATTATTGTTCTTTTAGTCTATACATAAAACTCTCAGTAAAGTCTGTCATAATAACATTCTGGAGGAAAGTTTAGGAAATGCATGCTAGTAGTTCATTTTCCACATTAAATAGCGAAGAGCCAACTTTTATTTGGAAGTTGTCATGTTAATTGTAGTTTGCAATAATAATTCTGTTCCAATGGATATGTCTTCATCTCTAGCATATTCCATTGGATTATGACTAATACCTTCTTTGCATCGAACGAAAATCATTCCGTAATCACATGCATCCGCCATAACGATCGCATCATGGAATGGACCACTCATTAATACAGGTATATCTAATTCTATTTGTTTACTTACCTCTTGCATAGTATGGATAATCTCACTTTCACAATATTTCGGAGCAGTGTTTGTATCTTCCCTTATTTCATATTGAAGTCCGTTTTCGTTAGCAACGTTTGTAATACAATCACATAATTGTTGTTCGTATCGATCCCGTCTTTCTTTATTAATGTCACGTAAGTCGACAGTAAAGCGAACTTTCTCCGGGATAATACTACGAGCATTTGGAAATACTTCCAAATTTCCAACGGTTCCAACTGTAGGTGCATCAAGATCGGTTTGGACAATATCATTTAGTGCGGTTATTATTTTGGATGCGCCGAATAAGGCATCATTCCGTAGTTGCATTGGTACAGAACCAGCGTGGCCTGCAAAACCAGATAGCTCAATTGTTAACCAAAGTGGTCCTGCGATCCCACTTACTATACCAACTGAAACATCTTTAGCTTCCAAATAGGGACCTTGTTCAATGTGCATTTCGAGATAAGACCCAATAGTTTCTAGTGTATATTCTGATTCATGAAGTCGGTTGGGATCACAACCGAAAGTCGTTAATGCTTCCTTTCTTGAGATTCCATCCTTATCAGTTCGTTCTAATTCATCAGGATCTAACTTTCCTAAAATACCTCTGACCCCAAATAACCCTTTTCCAAAACGATGGCCCTCTTCATCACAAAAGGAGATAATTTCAACTGGTCTTTCGGGGACAATATTATGTTCTTGCATCGTTTGAACAACTTCTAGTCCACCTAAAACACCAATGGAACCATCAAACCTTCCTCCATAAGGCTGTGAATCGATATGCGATCCAATCATGTGCACGGGTTCATCTGGATATTTTCCTTCCAATCGACCAATTAAATTACCAAAATGATCGATTTTAGTTTCTAGCCCAGCATCAACCATCCATTGTTGCACAAGTTTAAGACCTACTTTATACTCTTCCGATAATGCTAAACGGCAAACTCCAGTTCCACCAATTTTCCCGACTTTTGCTAATTCATGAATACGATTACTAAGCCGTGTCTCATTAATTGTTAGTTGATTGATAACCATGAACACCATGCCCCTTTTTAGTTAGATTGTTTTATGCATCTGCTTTTTTATCTTTTTGTTTCTCAATTAACATAATAAGGGTGATCGTCAATGCAACACATACAACGATTTTTATCAAATCAAAAACAGGTGATAAAAAGACTCCCATTCCGATTGCCATTGCCAGAACTCCATAAGCAGGCGTTTTATAGGCAAATTGTCCCAACACTGCACCAAATATAGCAGGTAGGATATAATTAAATGCGCCTTCTACAGATGGAGGTATAATAGATAGAATGTATGTCCCGCCTAAGATGATTAAGACAATAATAAAAATGTTGACCAGTGATGCAATCGCAATCCCGAATACACCTGCAATCTCTGCTTTTTTTGATCCACTTTCTGCTCCAATTGCTTTCTGAGCTGCTGAAGAACAAGGTAAACACATGTTGGAGATATTTCCAGTCAAAAATGCTAAATACGTCCCTGCAACTCCAAGTGTTGGATAATAGGTTATCGGTTCCAATACCCACATAATACCGATAAAGGCTGCATAGCCAACTAGTCCCGCTCCAATCACACTCCATCCTGGATGGGCATCCAGGACAAAAGAGAGGTACAATGGTGGTACTAAACACATTAGCATTAAAACCCAAAGTGTTGTACGTCCCCAAAAATGCGCTCGATTATGAAAAACTTCCATCGCACTATCCATTGACGCATCTGTACTCACATTTTCCGTCACAATTCTATCTGGATTTGCACTCATGTTTTTCCTCCTTTTAATCACAAAATATTCCATCTACTCTTATTACATCATCGTTGTTAAATAACCAATCGTCATTCCAAGGGCCATCGATATTCCTAATGCCCACTCTTTTAGCCAAGCAATATTACGGTTATCAGCAATGATCATAATGATGATCATTGTAGCTAATGCAATGACTCCTGAAACGGTGTGATTGACACTTGAAATCATTTGTTCACTTGCTAAATAACCAAACGCACCAAGCATAGCTGCAGACGAAATAACGGCCATTGCTTTTGGATTTTTCTTTTCAATCTTCTTCTGTGTTTTACCTAATTGTTTTGTGAATAAAGCTGTAAATAACAGCCATCCCATTCCACCAACACACATGGTCCATACTACAGTTGCTAAAGCTTGAGTAGAAAAATCATCCCCACCTAGCTCTGTTCCAAACGCGGTTGCACCTACTTGAGCGGCACCAGATTCCGTTGCTGCTGATCCAATAATTCCGATACGCATTAACGTAAGTGGGGAGCCGAGTAGTGCAATTAAGGAAACGAGTACAATTGCAATGGCAAATGAGGGACCAATGGAACTAATGAATCCAGTTCTGATAGCTGTTTTCACTTCATTCTGTGTCATGCCAACGTCTGGAGCTGATTTTTTTGCAATTCGTAAAAATATGATGGCCTGGAACATAACAATTCCAACGACGATAAAGGCAATAATCCAAAATGGTGCACTATTGGCAATGTGTAATACATCTTCCAATGTAAGATGCCTCCTTTTAAATTGGTGGTCTATTAAACTTGCTCATGCTCTGGTAAAACATGATTTTCTTTTTCTAAGTAATCAAACACTGTTGCAATGAATAATTTTCCAATATAAAACATCGATTTTTCTTGGACATTGAATTTAGGGTGGTGGTGTGGGTAAACATCTTTACTGTCTTCCATTGCTCCGCCAACCCAGAAGAACGTTCCAGGTGCTTCTTTTAAATAATAGGCAAAGTCTTCCATTCCCATTTGTGGTGGGATACGTTTTACGTTGTCTTTCCCATACAGTTCACTGGCAATTCTTTCAACACGATTTGTTTCTTCAGAATGGTTTACAACAGCAGGATAGCCACGAACATAGTTGACGATTGCAGAGGCACCTAATCCATTGCAGGTAGACACAGCAATTTTCTCAATCGATTTCTCTACCCAATCTCTCACATCAGGATCGAACGTTCGAACGGTTCCTTTAATAGTTGCCTTATCAGGAATAACGTTAAATCCTTCTCCACCATTAAAAGAAGTTACAGACACGACAGCTGATTTTAATGGATCTGTTTGCCGACTAACAATTTGTTGTAGATTCATCATTAATTGACTGCCGACAATGAGCGGATCAACTGTTAAATGTGGCATGGCAGCATGCCCACCTTTACCAGATATTTCAATTTCGAATGTATCCCCATTTGCCATGGCATTTCCTTCTCTTACTCCAACACCTCCAAATTGATCTGTGGAGCTTACGTGCGCACCGTAAACTACATCAACACCATCCATAGCACCATCTTCTATCATAAATTTCGCTCCACCTGGAATCACTTCTTCAGCAAATTGGTGAATAAATACAATCGTTCCTGCTAGGGAATCACGGTTTTCGCTCAATACTTTTGCTACCCCAAGAAGTCCTGCTGTATGAATATCATGGCCACATGCGTGCATAACCCCGGGAATTTGTGATTTATATTCAACATCTTTTTCATCCTGGATTGGTAATGCGTCAAAGTCTGCACGTAATGCGATGGTTTTCCCAGCCTTTCCTCCTTTTAAGATACCGAGGACACCACGCCCGCCGACATCTGTTTTCACTTCTAAGCCTAAATCGGTTAGAAATTCAGCAACTTTTTTCGGTGTATTTTTTTCTTTATGTGATAGTTCTGGGAACATGTGTAGATCTCTTCTAAATTCAACTAAATCTGGATAAATTTCTTCTAATCTAGCGAATAACCCTTCTTTCACGAAAACCATTCCCTTCTATATTAAGTTTATTAATACTTGATTTATATTGAATAGGAGCACTTCATATGATTTTAGATTCACAGCATAACGGATACCCCCTTTAGATCACTTTTAGGTACAGACATTTCGGGGGAAATTCATTGTATATTCAGAAATTAATAGTTAAAATTTCGTTTTAACGGACCCACTATACGGCCGTCTTTTAGCATAATTGGTAGCTTGTTCAAATGCATGGCCAATGCGTAACACCTCATAATCGGCTCGATGTGGTCCAACAATTTGAAGGCCTAATGGCAGTCCCTTTGACGTAAATCCACTAGGTACAGATAGTGCTGGATTACCAAGTGCTGAGATGTAGTAGCAAGAGCGCATCCAATCAATATAGTTTTCCATTTTGACCCCATCAATTTCGGTTGGGTATTCTAGTTCGACATCAAATGGAGGGACTTGGCTAACTGGTAATAATAGAACATCAAAATCTTGAAAGAAAACACGCATTCGATGATATAGTTCGTTTCGTAATCGTTCAGCTGTCCCAATTTCGATTCCTTTAAGTTCTTGACCTTTATTAAAGTTCCAAATAAAACTTGGTTTAATTACCCTTTGATAACGTTCGACCAGTTCCCTGTTTGACATTTCTATTTCCCATGCACGTAATATGTGAAATACCTCGTCAGCTTCTGTAAAATCAGGACAAGCTTCTTTGACATGACAACCTAAATCTTTAAATACGTTTATCTGTTGTTCGATGTTTTCTCTTACATTTGAATCTACAGGGAGTGTTCCATCAAAATCTGCTGACCATGCCACACGAAGTCCACGTATGTCATCATCAAGCGGTTGCAGGAAATAATCACTTGGTTGATTAATGGAAATAGGAGAACGATCATCTGGACCGCTCATAACAGAGAGCATAAAGGCTGCATCTTCTGTATCTCTTGTAATTGGCCCTTGGGTTAAAAGGGTTGAATATAATGCTGGTTTTGGATATGTAGGGACTCTTCCAGGTGAGGGTCTTAAACCAACAACATTATTGAATGCAGCCGGGAAACGGCAAGAACCTCCCATATCACTTCCATCAGCAAATGGAAGCATTCCCGTTGCGACTGCAGCCGCTGCACCTCCACTACTACCGCCTGCTGTATGTCTTAATGTAAAGGGGTTCTTTGTTGCACCAAACACTTTGTTAAACGTATGAGCACCAGCACCAAATTCAGGTACATTTGTTTTCCCAATGATAATAGCACCTGCTTGTTTAATTCGTTGTACGTGAAGGTCATCTTCCCTTGAGATATTTTCAAGTAAGGCAAGTGATCCACTTGTCATTGGAAAACCGTTTGCATTATGGGTATCTTTGATAGCAATTGGGAGACCGTGAAACGGACCGACACCTGTTCCTTGTGACAGTAATTCGTCTGCTTTTTTGGCCTCTTTTAGTGCATGTTGCTCATCCAGTGAGACAATCGCATTGACATCTTGGTTTATTTTTTTAATCTGTTCTAAATGGGCTTGCATTACCTCAAGTGCAGACACTTCTCTTTGACGTATTGCTTTTGCAAGTGATCGTGCGGTTTCAAAATAATTTACATTGCTCGTCATATCCGGCTCCTTTTCAAATATTAAAGAAAGCGGTTTCATTTATTTGACTAATTATAGAATCTTTAGTAATAGTATATAGTAATTAAATTGTAAATTCAAGGTATTCTAAACAATTCAAATTTTACCTTTATTATGAATTATAAGGGGTTTGGCAGTGATTGCTTTTTGACTATTTAAAGCACAACAAAATGAATAAGCGCCGTCAATGTTTAACTTTTAGGTATCAACTGATTAGATGATACCTAAAAGGAAGATTATGGGGATAAAATGAATGAAGTCATTTGAAAAACTAAGGCTATCACCGACCCTTGCCGAGAAAACCTTAGTTTTAATTCGTTTATATGTTGCATTATTTAGCTGACGTTTCATGCAGGACCCTTTGAATCACCATATTCGTCATATTCGGTACGATTTCAAATGAATAGGTCATTTCCACGCGTTCCAACCGTTTATGACCATCCATCCCATATGGCCCAATATTGACCACCGGCACATCGATATCACGGACGTCCTGATAATCCACATAATGCTTGGTGCCCCACGCAGGATTATTATGCTCAATCGCTGCAATTCCTGCCGTATCATCGCTTAACGCCATAAAACTTGCATCCGAAATATACGGGAAAAAGTTTCGTAAAGCGATCGGGTGATCATAGTTTGGCTGAACAGACTTAACGGCATGTTCAAGGGCGTCGATCAGAATTTGTTCATTTTCCGTTTTTCCGGATAATTCAAACCGTGGTGAATATAAGGATGAATAGAACACAAAGATTGCCGGGCTTTTATCCGCCATCCATTTCCATGCTTCCTCGACAACCCGAGCTGCAAACATTCGGGTATCCAATGTGTCATCATTTAACAGCTCCTGCTTAAAATGATCCATATGCTGAATAAATGCATCACCGTGCGTTTCAATCAGCAGCTGTTCCATTTCCTCATAAAGAAAAACGCGCGGTTGCCAAGGTATTTCTTTGTACGGTTGATGGCTGATGTCACAAAATCGCCGGTAGCGTTCTTTAAACGTGTCAAGTGCATTTGTAAACGCCATATGTGCCTGTTCTTTTAATTTTTCCAATACGTCTTTCGGCGACCACGAATGGATAAAGAAATTGTAATACACATATGCGGATAAGGCTGTTTGGACTGTATAAGTCGGCTTCAAATCTGCCTGTTTTAAAGCGACGGGAGGGACCGTTATTTCGCCAAGCGCTTCATCGCAGAGTTCCGGATTATAATTGATCTGCTTGGTTAATTCAGCCGCAATAAAATTCGGATCCAGTCCATCAAACACATCCCCGACATGTGTCTCAGCGCCAGTTATCAAAAAAGACGGGAGGAGTTTTCCGCCCACGCCCTTATAGACATAACGATTCGCATCTTCTTCAGACCGTGGCGAAACAAAATCACTATTGACAGCAGCAACATAATCAAAACGGTGCTCCTCTTGCCATCGTTTCAACATTTTGAGCGCAGACAGAATGCCATGTGAGCCGTCCTCTTCATCACACTCGGCAACAAATACGAGATTACCTGCCAGTTCTTCAGGATGTTCTGCATAATATTTCAACAGATAGATATGACTGGCGAGCCCACTTTTCATATCAAGGGCACCCCTGCCGAAAAGCCAGTCACCGGATTGCAGCTGTTCTCTTACTGATGCAGGTATATCCTCATGTTGCAACATAGCCATCCATTCGTCCGGCAAAAAAGCATATTCATGCAATTGATTAAAATCATCGACACCAACCGTATCCATATGCCCCATTAAGATGACAGTCCGATTGCTCGCAGTCTTTGTCCCTTTCACAAAGGCCAACACATTGTACCGCTCCAGTTCATCGTTTATCGTTTGTTCAATAGTGACGTGTTCCGGATTCGATGTGAAATAGGGAAAAGATGAAAGCAACGTATATAAATAATGGGCAATGGCCTTTTCACCTTCCGTTTTAACAATACTTTGAATCCCGACAAGCTTTCTGGTTAAATCAAGCACGTCGTCACGGCATTCCATCATACTAGCTTGTGATGCCCCCATTTGATGCCCTCCTTATTTTTATTTTAATCCTATCATATTGTCTTTTTTTGTACATGAATTAACAACATTTTTTCTGGCATTAGTGGATTGGATACTGCAATAATTCTCCCGCGTCACATTCGTCCATACCAGTTCTCACATGGGAAAGATAACTGCTCAAATAAGAAAAGAAATAGATGATAAATGCAATGCCAATACGGCGTGTTTTTGCGAAGCTGTAAATGGGAAAGGATTTATTTCTATACACGGAATCAATAGCGAATTAAAACAAATGGCAAGCATCATATGTACCATTACATATTGAGAAGACCCCATCAAGCGTTGGGTGAAAAGTCACCGACCAATACTTAATAATCGAGACAAATGAAAAATAAACATTAGAATTGTATCTTAATTATTTCTTGATAAATCCACTCGGCTAATTTTTTATTAGAAATCGGGGTATAGCAGGAATAACCGCCCAAGCTATATAGGATATGCCTTGATTCATTTCGACTACATGCCATAATTAGATCGAATAATTCATCTTTACTTAAATTTTCTTGGCGAAATATAGACTGTATAAGCCGTTCATATGGAAAAAATTGATACTGTTCTATTAAATTGACACTGCCTTCTACATCAATTAATGCCATTAATCTCTCATTATTTACAAACGTTCTAAAAGGTCCATAAACACCCTTGTTATCATCACTAAAAATATAAACAGGACCAAAATACATGCTCAAGAAAACCAGGGCGAAAACAGTTAAAAATCGTTCTCCGGCATTTTCTCTGTTCTGTACAAGCACATCTTCTAATTCTTTTAGTGCGGTAGGTGAGTTAACATCCACTTTTTTTATTAAACCTGTAATCGTTTGATTCGTTCTCACTGCTTCTAACGTAATATTCTTTAACAAACGTAGCGCTTCTCTTTTACCCAACATATGCTGCAATAAATCAAATAATTTTTCTAAACTGACGACATATATTTCTTTCCTTTTAGAAAGAATTTGAAATAACTCATAATAATAATCTCTAAATACCTGTTCATTAGGAAGATTTTCCGATGCCTCTTCTAAAATAATATCCGGTATTATAATTAGGTTAGAATGTTTAAACCCTTTTACCATTATCGGATTCCTTACAATGTCTTTCCTCATTTTGGTGAGCATCACGTTATCAACAATATAAAGTGTTTGGTGGTTATTTAAAGAATCTTTTAGTTGACTTGAGTCAAAGTTAAGAAAAGGTCTTATAGAATTGATTTTAGCATGTCCGCTATCCTTCATTTTTAATTCCACCGCCCAACTCTTCTCGCCAATCTAATACTAGCTTATATAATGCATTATATTTTTCTACGATAGATTGGTAATCATCGTCATTCAAATTTTTCGATGCCTCTGAAAGCAACGTGTTATAATGATCGATTTTAATTTTATAACTGGCAGAAAAAAGCGTTCGATCAATGTCATCTGGCAAATTATTTTTATAATCGTAGTCAATAATAGCTTTGGCTTCATGAATGTCAATTAGCTGATTCTGGGCTAATTTAATCACAATAGCCTTATAAGGCACTTCAAATACAGGTATTAGGTTAATGACGATATCAATTAAACCAGTAGGATTTTCTTTTTTAAAGGCGTTAAATTTTCGTTCTAGTATAAAGTCATTTATTAAAAATTCACCAGCAAAAAGATTAGGTAATCGTTCTTTTTCATCAAAAATACGGTCAACCAGAACAAAATTTTCGTCCTGCTTCTTAACCTTTTCTTTGTCAAAATAAAAGTGATAGAATTCATGCGCCCACATAAAATTCTCATAAATCTTTGGCTGTGCCGAATTGATCTGAATATAAAAGTTCTTATTATGATAAAAAACTAAACCGCCATAATCTGAATTCTTAATTGGAAATTCTAACACATGGGCGTTTTCAAATAGATACGTTTTTATATACTCTAATGGCTTTGAGGAAATAAGAGGATCACCCGATGACTTTAACAATTCTATTTTTGACTTTATGTTAGATATATAGGTTTGGTTAAATGTTACCACTCTCTCGAAATTATCTTTATTGATCATCAAGATGCTCACCTTCCAAAATAACTGGCGGATTTGATAAGGGCTCAAGAATATCGACAAGTTCTACAAATTCTCTAAAAACACGCATCCCCTCTTTAAACGCTTCATCGTCTGATCCATAAAAAGAAAGCGCCGCAAAATCCATAAAACGATACGCTTGATTCTTTTCTTTTATACTTTGAGGCAGCTCAATTTCCTGATGGTGAAAATAAAATGGATCCTTAATTCTAAACAGCTTTAAAATTTTCTGCTCATATTGATCGACGTTGCCTTCACCTCTAAGAAAACCGTAAAAAGCGCCTTTACTTATGCCCAATCGGTCTATGACCCAATTATTTTTAACCCCCTTGGCTTCCAGATACTTCTTCACATTTTCGCCTATTATCTTTTTAGTCTCACTCATCATGACACACCTCCAAATTAATGAGTATTAATATTATATACTTTTCACTTCTTATTATACGTCAAAAAAATTTAAATGTACATCATTATTTAAAAAAGTACACGTTTCTAATACACATTAATAAATATTGAATATTTTCATATCTTGGACATAGAACCTATCCATGTTTTAGATGAACGCATTGATGCTTGAATGGTGATAAATTGATCCTAGTTAAAGAAGTGGCTAAAAACACCATTAATTAATCCCCGCTCGCCATTTCATTAAACCATTCATATAGTTCACAGTTAGACCTCGCCCCCACCTCTGCAGATTATATACTTTTTGGAGAACACCAGAGTTGAAAAAAGATGCCCCTTTTTTCCCCGCATGCTTTTCTGATGTATTCAATGCCTTCTTCCAGGGTATCTTTCCTGACTTAATAATTTTGCTAGACGTTCTACAATATCTAATTTATCCCCTGGTTTTACAGGAAGCATGTATAAAGATAAATAATCCCCACCTATATTCAGGTGAGGACTATTTGACGCTTGTGATTTTCAAAGTAAAAAACAGCACCCTTCAGAGGTGCTGTGCAGATATCTTACCATCAATCCCGACTAAACAAGTCCCGCGTATATACCTTCTCCTCAACATCCTGCAAATCATCCGTCATCCTGTTCGCTACAATCACATCCGCCAGGTTCTTGAATTCCTCAAAATCGTTTACGACCCGGGAATTGTAAAACGTCTCGTCTTCCAGCGCCGGCTCGTATACAACCACCTCAATGCCCTTCGCCTTAATGCGCTTCATGACACCCTGGATGGCCGATTGTCTGAAGTTGTCGGAATCGGTCTTCATCGTGAGGCGATAAATCCCCACAACATCCGGGTTGCGCTCGAGGATCATGTTAGCGATGTGATCCTTCCGTGTGCTGTTAGCGTCCACGATAGCTTTCATGATGTTGTTCGGCACATCCTCATAGTTGGCGAGAAGCTGCTTCGTGTCTTTTGGCAGGCAGTAGCCGCCATAACCAAAGGACGGATTGTTGTAATGGCTGCCGATACGTGGATCAAGCGCGACACCATCAATGATCTGCTTCGAGTCGAGGCCGCGTACTTCGGCATACGAATCAAGCTCATTGAAGAATGAGACGCGCATGGCCAAGTAGGTATTGGCGAATAACTTGATAGCCTCGGCTTCGGTTGAGTTGGTGAACAGCACGTCAATGTTTTCCTTCATGGCACCTTGGACAAGCAGATCAGCAAATGTCTTAGCGCGTTCCGACTGCTCGCCGACAATGACGCGTGATGGATACAGATTATCGTATAGCGCCTGACCTTCCCGTAAAAATTCGGGTGAGAAGATGATGTTGTCGGTAGCAAATTTGACGCTGATTTCTTTCGTATAACCAACCGGAATGGTTGATTTGATGACCATGACGGCATCCGGATTGGTGTCCAGGACATTGCCGATAACGGTTTCGACGGTTGATGTGTCGAAATAATTTTGATCCGGATCATAGTTGGTTGGTGTGGATATGATGACGTAATCAGCATCGGCAAAAGCTTCCTCACTGCTTGTTGTGGCGGTGAGGCTCAGCTCCCTATTGGCAAGGAAGTCTTGTATTTCATGGTCGACAATGGGTGACTGCTGATTATTGATCATATCGACTTTTTCCTGCATGATGTCAAATGCGGTGACGTCGTTATGCTGGGCGAGCAGGACGGCATTGGATAAGCCGACATAACCCGTTCCGGCGACTGCAATTTTCATTTTGGTTTCCTCCTGTTTCGTCTATATGGTCATTCGATAGCGTTTCCTTTTACGTGGTCTTATTGACTGCTTAACTTTCCTAACTGCTATTTGCGGTTGTTGTTTGCTAATTCCCTGTGTTTTTCCGTGATCCTGTTTGCGTATCCCATGGGTGTTTACCCAAGTTCCTGTTACTGTTTTGCGTTCCGATGTATGTGTGTTGTTTCCCTATCATATTTGCTGCTCACACGTCCCATTCCGCAGTCACGTAACCCTGTTCACCGCGCACTTGAACATAGGCATTGAACGGATATGTAAAGAAAACCTAGTACAAACACTAGGTCAGATAAACTTTCTTTCCTATTTTAGCATAAGCCTTAGGGAAATTGAATACCGAAATAGGGATGGCCGGGACGGGGGACATGCTTCTTAAGTACGGTATATATTCATTACCAAGGTAACTTGGCATAAGGGGCTCTATGATAAAGATGAAATGAAGGCCTACGTATTGAGAACTGTACAACCCAACGAGAACAGGCGTCTTATCCGAATGATAGACATGGCATGCCACAACGAGGGGGAGGTGATACCGCATATGGTTACTTTGTGTCAAGGCATCATGCTCATGATCAGCTTTGGGTTCTTACTCATTGCTGTCATGACGTTAATTGTTTGGATAATAAAGTGAAATTGCATTCAGCGGGCCACTTCTTCCCGCTGAATGTTAGTTGAACAGAATCGGACATTTAAGATCAGTTAGCCGCCGTTTTTGGGCGGGTAGCAATGGAGCTGACAGGCACCCAAGCAATCATTCAACGTTGTTTTTCATCGGAATCACGCGCCGATTCATCGCTATCAGTTATCAGCTCACTGGCCGAGTTCTTGAATTCACGCAATGTTTGCCCGGTTGCCTTGCCGATTTCAGGTAGTTTTTTCGGACCGAAAATGATTAGAGCAAGCGTAACGATTAAAATTAACCCTGGTATACCAATATTCGCGATTCCCATCACGTCACCTCATCTACACATTTAATATTTCTTAATTCTGTAACCGAGAGTATGATCAGCTTCGAAGCGATAGAGCTGTTCCTAGGCTTCCTGCTTTCCCTTTAACAGTTGACCGCCGTTTTTAAGATATTTTTCAATCCCCTCTGATGCGCGGTATGCCAACGATCCGATTGTAACAGTCGGATGATGCCCCGGGAAGTGCGGAAATGCCGATCCGCCGACGACAAAGAGGTTGTCCACATCCCACATTTGCAGATAATTATTGACGGCAGACGTTTCCGGATCATCTCCCATAATGACGCCGCCAGCATAATGACCGCCCTGATACATATGGTCAAACTCTTCTGGAATATCATCCGCGTCAATGATGTCGGCACCCATGTTTTCCATAATTTCAGTGCATTTTTCGATACCGAATTTGGCGATATTCCGGTCCTGATCGGTATATTTATTGGTCACACGGAGAAGCGGATCACCGAAATCGTCCTTATACGTCGGGTCCAAATCCATATAATTATGGTACCATGACATGTTTGCTGCGGTGTACCAAACATTCAGGTTCCGGTAGGCATAATGATTGGCGTTTTTCTTGAATTCAGATCCCCAATTGGGTGTGCCTTTTGGAACGCGGTTGCTTGTTATAGCGCCTTCTCCATACTGTCTGATTTCGATAGCCCCGCCATTGATGAAATCGACATCCGAATGGTCAAAATTATCAGCCGCGAAATCGCTCATGGTTCCGCCAAGTGCGCCTGCGCCCGCGTAAAGATTGAATTTGCGATCCTCGAAAAAGCCTCTTGCCCCCAAAAAGGTGATATTCATCTGTCCATTGAAATTTTTGCCGATAACGCCTGTTCGGGATTCCGGATCATATGGTTTACCGATCTCCGACAACATCAACAGACGATTATTGGTGAAGGTGAAAGCTGCCAAAACGACAACATCGGCCGGCTGTTCGAATTCCTGTCCGGTTTCTGTATCGACATACATCACACCGTTTGCCTTGTTGCCGCCATCATAAAGCACGCGGCGCACATACGATTGCGTTCGCAGTTCGAAATTGCCGGTTTTTTGGGCTGTTGGAATGACAGTCATCAATGGATCTGATTTAGCGCCAAAGTCACAGCCATAATAATGGCAAAAAGCGCAATACATACAGGCATTCAGCGTTTCGCCATCGGGGTTTTCGTATTGCTGTGAGACGTTGGCCGATGCGACCTGGTAGGGATGATAACCCAATTCCTCCGCAGCATCCTTGAACAAACGAACAGGCCGTGATTCTAACAACGGCGGGTTGGGGTAATCATTCGAACGTTCCGGCCCTAAGGGATCCTCTTCTCCCGAAATACCAGCCGTTTTTTCAAACTGATCATAATAGGGCTCCATTTCATCGTATGTTATGCCCCAGTCCTGAATCGTCATGCCGTCTGGTATTTTGTCTTTTCCATAACGCTCCGCCGTTTTACTGTATATTTCAAAATCATACGGCGGATAACGATAGACGGCACCTGCCCAATGAACACCGCCCCCACCAGTATCGGTTCCAGCCATCATTTCATCCCGTGTTCTGACAGGCAATGCCTGCTCATCCATGGTGTTTCGGGACGTAATGGTTTCATGTGACAAATCTTGCATCATTTGAAAACGATTCATAAATCGCAGTTCATCTTTAACACCCGTGTAATCCTCTAGATTCTTCTTCTCCCCTCTTTCCAGTGCCACTACCTTTTTGCCGGCCTTGGAAAGTTCAGCAGAAATGACACCACCTGCCCAGCCTGTACCAACAACAACAACATCGACTTTGTCCAATTTTTTAGCCATGACTGAGTCCTCCTATGATTGAAAATCTCTCAAGCTTTTAGGTTCCTTTTTGACAAACGCGTCACTTTCTAATTCATTCACATAACTCATGCGCGGCCCTGGGTATTCCTTCATTTTCCACCCCATCATATTTCGGTTGCCGCCGTATACCGGATCGGAAAAGGCGCCTTCCAGCGTCATTTGCCGCAGCAGATTGAAGAAGGTGATTCCTGCAACACCTCTCATATCAATCTCGCCATTATCAAACGCCTGTAGCACGTCATCTTGCTGGTCAGCTTCAAGTTCAGTAAATTTGTTATCGAATTTTTTCTGACTGACTTCATTCATTTTTCTCAATCCCTGAAGATAAATGTCGCCTCTGTTCAGTCTTGTTTGGTATCTCGGGGTCCGTGATGGCGCCTGCGTACTTGTGTTGGGCCCTGATTTATCTTGCTTGGTATCCTTATGCTGGTATTCATAGGTTTGTTTATTTTGATAAAAGGGATCTTTCATGTAAGCTTTCGCATTTGTTCCCCATGATCCGCTCAATTGCTTATCAATGAAAAATGGGACACCAAGTTCAATCGCGCCCGGTCCATCGTCATCTTTAGGCAGAATGCGCTCCGTCGCCGCCTGCAATGTGTCAAAGTCTTCTTTACGGCTAAAAAATGTTCGCGCTTCCTGTAAATTTTGGGTCGCTTCATTATTACTGGTTTGCGTATCTGAATCGTCCTGAAATTGGCTGGTTAAAAGGCCGCCAAATAGTGACCCGCCAACAACACCGCCAGCAATCATGCCTGTATTCTTAATAAATCTGCGCCGACTTTCATCAGTCTTTTCTTTATCTTCATCTGCCATACGGTCTACCTCCTAACAACCCTTAATAAAAATTCCATAAGTAGCTATATCTTTTCCATTTTTTCCAGAAGAATACAGTGAAATTTCCATTAAAATGGGTAAAATGCTGCAACAAAAAAGGCGAGTGCCAAAAACAACATATAAGATCGATGAGTCGGTTGTCCCATTTGTAATTGGAAGATCATTAGGTATGCCCAATTATTCTAAGGATTTGAATATTCCGAAAAAGTCATTGACAAAACGCAATCAAGTGTTAACATAATAGCAACTATTAAATTAAATACATAGGATTTAAGAAGCGTTGATCCGCTTTTTATATCCGCGTCTATGAAAGCGGTATCATATATTTTCTGTTTATCGGAAAAGAAATGGACCGCAGTAGGTCTCCCGGGTTTCCACCATGGTTGGTTATCGAGTATTTTTGAAAGGGGTGATTACTGCGGAACGAATTAATTAGTATCCATTCATATTCATTCTTCAAGAACCCTCATAATTTACTGTAGTGTTCACGATCCATCACGTTCATCATCGCAAGAGGAAGCAGATCAAAACACTGCAAAACGTGTCATTGTTCATTTTTAATTTGTTTTCCACGATCGTGGGGTGCAACACTTAAACGTAGACAGTTTTATGCAGGGAGGATTCTTTATGTCAAAGCAAGCTGAAGAAATCGAGAAAAATGATCACATGCCAGGTCCGAATCAGAATGGCATATTGGAGAAAGTCTTCAAATTATCAGAGCGCAAAACAAATGTAAAGACAGAAATCCTAGCAGGCCTGACGTCATTCCTGGCGATGAGCTATATCATTATTGTCAACCCAATGATTTTATCAGATGCAGGAATTCCGCATGAAGCGGCACTTGCTGCAACGATTTTTGCGAGTGTCTTCTGTACGTTTCTATTTGCATTATGGGTAAATTATCCCGTAGCTATTGCACCAGGCATGGGACTTAATGCCTTTTTCGCCTATACTGTCGTAATCGGTGAAGGGCTATCCTGGCAAACTGCACTAGGTGCCGTATTTATATCCGGTCTCGTATTCTTAATTTTGACGGTTACCGGGGTTCGCCAGAAAATTGTTGATGGTGTTCCTACACCGCTGAAATCGGCGATTGCTGTCGGTATCGGATTATTTATCGCTTTTATCGGATTTCAGAACGCAGGACTGGTTGTTTCCAACGAATCAAATGTTGTCGCATTGGGAGATTTAACACAAGCAGGACCGTTTATAGCGATCATTGGTATTGTTATCACGGGATTTTTTATAGCAAAAAATATTAAAGGCGGACTTTTGATCTCGATCGGGATTACAACCGTTATAGCTATGGTCTTCGGGATATCAGCCGTACCTACAAGTCCCAGCGATTTTATTTCATTCAGCTTTCCAAGTATTGGTGATACATTCCTGCAAATGAATATTATGGGCGCTATCGGCTACGGTGTTATTTCAATCATATTCTCGTTTACAATTGTGGAACTATTCGATAACTTGGCTACATTGATCGGTTTGACAAAAAAAGCAGGACTAATGGATGAAAAAGGCAAGATACAGGATCTGGACAAGGCGCTTCAGGCAGATGCAGTCGGAACAATGGCAAGTGCATCTTTCGGTAGTACGGCACTAAATGCCTATGTGGAGAACGCTACCGGTATCTCTGAAGGTGGAAGAACCGGCCTTACGTCACTAACTGTCGGTATCCTGTTTTTAGTTTCACTGTTGTTTGCACCGCTGATCGGTTTTATACCGAGTGTCGCAACCGCACCAATTCTTATTATTGTCGGTGCGTTGATGCTTACCGAAATAACCAATATCAAGTTTGACGACTTTACAAACGTCATTCCGGTCTTTTTGACGATTTTCCTGATGCCTTTGACCTATAGTATTGCGACCGGACTTGCTTTCGGATTCATTTCTTACACTGCTTTGAAAATGATGACTGGAAGATTCAAGGAAATTCATTGGATTGTGTATTTCATCAGTATTGCTTTCATTATCCATTTCATGTTGGGTGGTCACTGATTGTTAGAAGACACCCGATAACGGGATGATCAAAACAAATATGAAAAAATTCGGAAGCTGGATTTGGAGAAAAAGAAGTTGGCCAGCGCTCGTTTTTTCTATCCGGCTTCCGGCTTGTGGAAAGACAGGGAAAGCCTCTAGTTTTTCTAAAGGGAGTGTTTATCAGTGGATAGACTATCATTTAAAAATAGAATTGCCGTTGCATCCAAAAAAAAGTCTGCGGATACAGTGATTAAAAACGGAAAAATCATCGATGTTTTCAATCAGGAAATCATCGAAGCGGATCTGGCAATTGCGGATGGCGTTTTTGCCGGGATAGGAAATTACGAAGGGGAAACGATCGTTGATGCAAAAGGGAAATTTATTGTCCCCGGTTTTATCGACGGACATGTACATATTGAATCGGCGATGGTGACGCCGGCCGAGTTTGCCAATGTCGTTTTGCCCCATGGTGTCACATCAATTGTTGCCGACCCGCATGAAATCGCAAATGTCAGTGGTGTTGATGGTGTCACGTTTATGATGGATGCATCAGAGGGGTTACCGCTGAATGTGTTTTTCGGGCTCCCATCATGCGTACCGTCGACACCATTCGAAAATTCCGGTGCAGCCCTATTGGCAAGAGATTTGTTGCCGTTGTACGAACATGAACGCGTTGTAAGTCTTGGCGAAGTAATGGATTTTCCGGCTGTCTTCAATGGAGATGGCGACATGCTGGATAAGCTTTCTGATGCCGAGAATCTGCAAAAGGCAATCGATGGTCATGCCGCGGGTGTCGATCAAACCGGAATCAATGTCTATATGGCTGCGGGTATCAGGAGCGATCACGAATGTACGACAGCTGAGGAAGCAAAAGAAAGACTAAAGCGCGGCATGCACGTCATGCTGCGCGAGGGAAGTGCTTCCCGCGATTTGAAAGCATTGCTTGATGCGGTCAATGAAAAAAACGCCAGACGCTGTTTATTTGTCACGGACGATAAGCATCTTGATGATCTGATTGATGAAGGTACAATTGATCACAATATTCAAGTTACCATAGAGCATGGCATAAGTCCGATTGCAGCCATTCAGATGGCAACGATTAACGCAGCTGAGTACTTTGGCCTTAAAACGAAAGGTGCCATTGCTCCAGGATACGATGCAGATTTTCTGCTGCTGGACAGCCTTGAAAATGTTGATATTGCGGAAGTCTTTGCAAACGGAATTTCCGTTGCCAAAGGCGGTCAGTGTGTAACAAGATACGAAAATACTGTCCAGCTGCCGGATAGACTGATAAATAGTATTCAAACGAAAAATATAAACGCGGAAGATCTGCAAATCGAACTGGAAAAAAATAAATTGGCAAATATTATCCGCATGGTCCCTAACAGCATTGTTACAAAACATGAAATGGAAGCTGCAGATGTGGAAAATGGGTGTTTCACGCCATCCGTTACGAAAGATCTGCTTAAAATGGTTGTTATCGAAAGACATCATCAAAAAGGGAATATCGGGCTTGGTATTTTGAAAGGCCTAGGGTTGAAATCAGGAGCAATCGCATCAACTGTTGCCCATGACTCGCATAATATTGTTGCAGCAGGTACAAATGACGATGATCTTTTATCGGCTATCCATGCCATCAAGGAAATGAATGGCGGTCTTGTTGTAGTCGATAATGGCACTGTGCTTGCATCATTGCCATTGCCGATTTCGGGGCTATTATCCGATCAGGATTATAATACTGTCAATGCAAGTTTGCGGAAATTGAACGATTCCCTCGGATTAATCGGCTTTTCAGGAAACTTTAACCCATTTATTACGTTATCGTTTATGGCATTGCCGGTTATTCCTGAAATCAAGCTGACTGATATGGGATTGTTTGATGTAAAATCATTTAAGAATATCCCGATTGAAGCGGGTACCCCGGCGTCAAATCACTGATTTCAATAATCAAGGCCTTGCGCATTGCGTATATGCTCAAGGCCTTTTGGCAGGAAAAGGGGGCAGTGCCTATGTCCTACTAGCAGAAAATTGGGATGGATGGTCTGATCCCATGTCACAAGAACTCAACAACGCATTTTTAAAGCACGGGATCACGGGCATTGGTGCAGAAAGGCGAACTATTTTTCCTTAACGTTAAGTTTTTCTAATTCAGGTGGTGACAGGCACCCGAACCTACTGTTCAATCCATATAATCCTCAATTAAATAATAAGTTCTGTCTTTCGTTTCAAAAGCTAAGTAGTCCACTCCCTTGCCTCTTGCTGAAGCTGTTTCATCAGGCATTTCATCAAACTTTTCTTCTTTCATTTCAATCCACTCAATTTGATCCGATTTTAATTTTTCAAATGCATCTTTCGGCATCGTATCTTCTAATTCATCCCAAACGTTTTGTAATAGATCATCCCATTCATTATAGTATTGACCATAGAAACCAGGCCGCATATCTTGTGCATCTGGATCTATTTCTTTGGCTTCTTTCATGATCCTATCATCAAGAACATCCGCTTTCTGCAAATACTTCTTTTTCAGGTCACTCGCTTCAGCAGCTAATTGTTTTGCCTCCTTCTCCCTTTTTTCTTTAGCTAGTTGTTTTGCTTTTTCATTTTCCTCTTTTTCTTTGGCTCGTTGTTCCGCTTTCTCTTCCTCTTCTTTTTCTTTGGCTAGTTCTTTTTTCTTTTCCTCTTCTGCTGCTTTTGCCTCTGCCGCTTCTTTATCTTTTTCCATTTCCTCTTTAACACTATCTATTCGAACTAATCCATTATTTTCCCCTTCCGCGCCACCTGGCGTGTCGACAACTATGACGGTATTTTTATTTTCAAAATAACCTTCAAAGAAAAATTCATTCGTGCCATCTTCCGGATTGACCACTTCCATGATAAAATTGTCATCTTCCGTTTCAGTTAATATGTAATCAGCAGTCATTGGATTATCGTTTGATTCTTGTCTGTTTATTATTCTTTCTTCATCTATTTCCAGGTATGCCACTACATCATCATCTATAACTACTTTCCAGCTCCCTATTATCTTACTTTCGATAGAACCACAAGCTACTAAAAATACACTTAACATGAGCACGCCTAAAAATAATTTAATAAAATGTTTCATATGATACTCTCCTCGTATATAATATTCATAGTGTTAAGGAAGGTTTATTCCGCACTTCCGTTAGTCACTTTTCTCTATATTTGCTCCGAATCAAACCTCAAGCTCATCATCGGCATCAATATCTATTTTATCCTTTTTTACCGGGCCATTTTCTTTATCTAAAAAGTCCATATCACTAACATTTAATTCTGGTTCTTCATCGTAGTCAAAATGATAACGTTGCTTCAATAACGTGACCATATCGTTGCTGTTTTTCACTTCTTCCTTAACCACTTCATCCGCTTCCTTTTCCGGAATCCCAGTTATATCCGTTAACGCGTATTTTTTAGTTCTTAGCGAAAATGAAATGGTAAAATCCGCCCGTTCATCATTAATTTGTTCACTATTTTTAAATTGGAGGTAAACGTTATGGCACTTACAGCCGGGATTCATACAATACGTATCAACAACATAATATTGCACAACATCATCCTTGTTTTCTGCAATCCCTAAACCTTGGGAGTCTCCAAACACCTCAATATACCTGAATGTTTTCCCTTGTATAACATCAGCTGGATTGACCGATTTCATTTATATTTGCTCCTGTCTAAAACTAATTGCAAAACTCTGAATTCCTCTAGCTATATTATACCATCCTGTTAAAATCCCTGCCATGCCTGCAGTGAAGTTCCTAAAAACCATATACACATGGACAAAACCCGGCAATTGGCATCCACACTACAACCCGGAAGTTTGCAGTGCTTCAGCTATTTCTCTCCTGAAAGCCGAATATCTTGAATATATACCACGATATTTCTCAACAAAAGCATGGCCATCCTGTTTACTTCCCCCGATCAGCCAGCGTTTCAGCCATTGCTACAAGCACTTTCGCAGCTTTATCATAACTCCCCCGGTACTTATTGCTTACGATGGCATCAATCCTGCGCCCCGTTTCATTTCGGCACCATGTCAAGTAAAATTCTTCCTGTTCGTCTGTCAAACGGACGCTGTTTTTAACCCGATTTATGATGTGATTATATTTAGCTATATCGATGTCTTGTGTGCCAAAAAACCCCCGGGATATGGCATATCGCCACTGATCTTTGCGAACCTTTGAATAGTCGCCACCCTTGGCTAATACATCCATCAAAAAGGTGAGCATAACCGGTTTGGGATGAGAACTGGAACTCCATCCCAGCGCACCTTTTCCTTGACACATTTCAAATACTCTCTCATATTTGCCACCTAAGATAAGTGCATGAATGTAATCCCCTTCATCTATTGCTGCATGCCGGTTGTCTATGTATCCACTTGGCGTACTTCCCTCGTTCTTTAGTTCGGTCATTCTTTTTTCCGCTTCATCTCTGACTTCTTCCAAACAATTTTCTTCTTCAGCCAAAATATACAAATCCAGCAAATATTTCACGGAAGGATCGGAATAAAAACTTTCCCGGAGACCTTTTAATTGCATCCTGTTATCATCGAGTTCATCGCCAATTTCTGTCATCTTTTCGGCAACGTCCGCCCTGACTGTAAAATTACCCGGGATGTTGTCCAATCCCTCTGTAACAACTTGCAGGACTGATTCACGATCACCTTCCTTTTGCAAAGCAGCTATCCAGTCCATATATGCTTCCGGAAACTTGTCCGCATAGCTTCCCGCAAAATCCGCTATGGCCGGGATGCCTCCCTTAAGAAAAACAGCTTCCCGGAGTAACTGATTAACATGGAAAATGGGCTTTTCTTTTAAAAATTCAATCCAGTCTGTCAAAAAATCATGAAAGTCCGGTAATGAAGCATCCAATGAATCGTTTATGTCTGTAAGCTTAACGTTTGGTGAGGTTAAATAGCTAAATTCCTTCATTGCTTCATATAACAGATTAACTCTCTCTTCTGATTTGGCATTTATGTAAACCGACCTGAGAAAAAGCGCAACATGTTCATGAAGATCAACTTCCAGCATATTATTGATGTACAGATCTCCCGGAAGATATCCCGGTTCTTCTCCCATTTCCAATATGGCAAACAATTTCCTGTAAACGTCTTCTGCAGCCTCATAATGTTCTTCCCGAAGCAGATGTCTGGCCTCAAGGAAAAAGTCATCCATTTCCCCGGCCCAGCTTTCATCACCAAAATCCCGTTCTTCCAGATAATCGTCATCCCATCCGTACCCATCAACATAGACACCATCTTCCACATCCTGAGCAAAAGCTTCAATTTCATCCATCAGCGCATCGGCATCTGTTTCAGGCATTGTCTCCTGACTTTCCGGTTTCAATTTGTTCAAAAAATCCAGCCGTTTATCCGGGAGCTCTTCAGTTGCCCATTCCATTATCAGACGTCGGAGTTCCTCTGCTGAAAAATCAGCCAGCCGCTGCCGCACTTCATTCATAAACGCTTTATAGCTCAGCCTTTCCATTATATTCACATCTCCTTTCTATCTTTTAAATCTATCAAAGATCCCTCCGATTTGCGAGATATCTTTATGTTTAATTTTCGCGAATTTCACAATTAGTCTACCAAAAACCTGAATATTCATGTATCATAAAATTAGATAAATAAAATAGAAAGGAGAAACCTCTATGGCACAATTAGGTACAGAAGAGCGTCCTGTCATAATTAAAACCAATTCGGAAAGAAAAATCGAAAAGATGACCGCAGTCTGTGACTTTTATGATTTAACGTATATTGTTGGAATTGAAATTGATGAAGATTTGACAGATTTGAAACGAGCCGTTAAAAATAAGCTCGAGCCCGCCGACCCGTATAGTGAGTGCACTTGTGGCAGCGGCAAAAAATACAAATTTTGCTGTAAACAAAAGATGAAGAACTTTGACATCAATCGTTTCATTGAAGATTTTGAAGTATGATAAAAGCAGTCATTTTATCCAATTCGACATGCCAAATTTGTTTGAAATCTTCCGGTATTCCTGCACTTGTGGTGTAGAATCAGAGAGGCTTGCGGGATCTGTTATCACAGCTGGGCAAAAAACATAAAGCAAATAAATAACGATTTGTAATTTTCTGAAATATCTTCCCAGAAGAGAATGTACAAAAAACCGTTACTTAAAGTGACAGGCACCCGAAATTTTTCAATTAAGGGAAACCTCTTGTTATGACTATTTTTTTATGGGTTTAGTAAGTTCAATTCTTCCCGTGCTTCTGCCGGTGTCATAATATCGGCTCCAAGGGTTTCAACAATGCCGGCAGCCTTGTCAACGAGCTGTTCATTTGTTGCCAGCTGGCCTTTTTTCAAGTACAAATTATCCTCAAGCCCGACACGGATATTACCACCCTGGCGTATCGATTCAGCAACGATTGGCATTTGCATCCGGCCAATTCCAAAAGCTGCCCATCTGCCGTTTTCCGGGATACGGCTCTTCAAATATGCCAATGTCTCCGCATCAGCTGCTGCACCCCAAGGAATGCCCAGGCAGAATTGGTACAGCGGATTGCCGTCAATTAATCCTTCTTTCACGAGCTGATTCGCAAAACGCACATGGCCTGTGTCAAAGCATTCCAATTCTGGTTTGACGCCACTTTCCTGGACAAACTTAGCCTGTCTCCTTAGCCAGTCTGTCGGGCTGAAATACAGCATGTTGCCAAAGTTGGTGCTACCACAGTCCAACGTGCACATTTCCGGAAGAAGCTCTCCAACTGGCTCATGACGCTCTTCCGGTGTTTGCATATCTGTTCCTTCACCACCCTTGGTTGGATCGTCATCACTTGGAACCCAGTCACCACCGCCTCCTGAAGTGATATTAATAATAACGTCTGTGTCTGATTCACGAATTCGTTCAACTGTCTCACGAAACAGATTGACATCGTGGCTCAACCCGCCTGTCTCAGGGTCACGCACATGAATGTGAGCAATCGTAGCCCCTGCCTTCGCAGCTTTAATAGCCGAGTCTGCAATCTCTTTTGGCGTTACCGGAACATCCGGGTTTTTGGATGTCGTATCGCCTGCTCCCGTTAACGCTGCTGAAAGAATGACTTTCTTACTCATTTAAATCTCCTCCTGTCCGTTTTTAGGTACATGCTCAAATATTTCACCGCTTTCAAAAAAGTGAGCTACACGGCGTATCCAATCATAATATTCCTTCCATTCATGAAGTTCTGCAAGCAAGTTATTAATCGCTTGTTCATCCTCTTCTGTTAAATCCGGCTGCTGCTGAAGTTCGTCCAGTTTCTTCTTCAAACGCTGTTCAAAGTGACGGCTCCGGTTAATGGCTTTTTGCCAAGTGGATGTAAATAGTGAGATGAAAGTCTGATAATAATCTTCTTCAACTTGGTACAGATCTTTCCGGACACCTTTCTTAAAAACACGTTCAGCGATATTCATGTCAATCATTTCCCGGACAACCTGACTCATCCGTGTTTTACTCATTCCTGTTTCAACGGACAACTCATCCAGCGTCATTGGCTCCCGGTTCATATAAATGATTCCGAGAACAAGGCCGACACTTGTCGCAGCCCCAAAGGCACTCATATTGTCTGTTATTTTCTCAATGAATTGCGTTCTGACATCATCAATTCGTTCAGTATTATTTACCATCCCGTCCATCCTTTTCCAACAGTCTTGACTGCAGCCTATCACACCATTTTCCAAAGCCGAAATGGCCTGTCCCTTCATATAATCGAATAATTCGACGAAAACAGGCACATATGACATATACTTCTTATACATTAAAAAGTTGACAATTTTGTGTCGTTTTCATTCCGCAAGCTACAGCAAACGCGCTCATTCCATCCCAGACTCAAGTCAGCCATTATAACCTTTAAAGCGGTAGGGGTAGCGTCAGCCACAGCTTATTCAAACGCGCTAATCGTTGTTATTTTTTATCATCATCCCTGCAAAAAGATACAAGTTGATCGGCTACCCTCGCTTGGGAGACCGTCGAATCAAAGTCATCCGAATCCGAAGATGTTAAGGCGTTTGCCATTCGCAAGCCAACTACGTGGCCAGGCATGAGCGTAACAAGATTACCACCGTATCCCTTCATATTCGGCAGATAAAGCTCACGCCCTTCTGGTGAACGATAAGGCTCAATGTGCCAATTCATGGCATAATATTTAGGCCCAAACGCATTCTTCTCTCCCTTGGGAATAGCTAAAGCAGGAGGAACTTGTTTTGGCAAGATGCTGTCCACCAACTGGCGATTCAGTATCTGGTTGCCATTCCAGTTACCGCGTTTTTCATAGAGCAATGCAATTTTAGCCAAGTCATCCAGTGTAGCGTGATAACCGAAATCCATTCTGGGATGACCAGATGATCCATTCTCCTCGATCGTGTCATTTACTGGCCCGTAGTAAATACCAATTGGTTCGTACACTTCTTTCTTGAGCAACTGGCCCAACGTGGCGTCCTCGCCCTCCTTACTCCGAAGATACGCTTCAAGAGCAACGCCGAGAAGGAATGCGTCTTGATCCCGATAGTTGTACGTCGTTCCGGGCTCCCAAACCCGTGGATAATCTAATGATTCCGTAATCTTTTCACTTTTCGATGGCGCTAAATACCATCGATGATAATCACACAAATAACATGTTGGATCATCTGCGGTGGCACCGCGTCCTGAAGCCATGTTAGCCATATCCAGATAAGTGACATCATGCCACTCTTTTTGGGATTCTGGTATTTTTATATAGTTAGCAATTTTCTCATCAAGCAGGCCACGCCCATACTTTTCAGCTAAACGTAACATCGCAACGTTCATCATCGCTGTTTTTGTCACTGACCAAACGCCATAACGAATGTCATCGCAATACGGAAATGGACCAGCAGCAAAATGGCAAGGTGATCGATATAGCACCCCCTCGTAAAGCAGACCAGTCTGGAGAACATGTTTTTCCTCCGCTGTGTTTTTTGCCCCATTAAACGCCGCTAAATTCTTGACCCCGACCTTTTGTTTTAATTCATCGAGTGGTGCGGTTGGAAAGCGATTTTCGAGATGGCGACGATAGACTGTTTTGTGATGCTCCAGGTTATCGATTCCGCCGGGCTTATATGATGCTTTCGTAACTCCCCAGGCGTTGAAGTGGCTCGGTACATCGAAGGGACCTGTTTGGGCAACTATTTGAAATCGAACATGTGAAACGTTATCTTCTTTATAAAGGAACATGGCGATCCCTATATGCGTTTCGCCTTCCAAGCGATTGACGAGAGAAAATGGAAATGACGCACGATTCCAGCTGTTATCCTGGTCAACGTTACACCAAACGCGCCCCGGTTGAACAATGATATCCCAGTAGCTTCTTGTGTTCTCCAGCGCGCCATTTGGAACAACATCCTGAGTCACAGGAACTAGATATTTGTCATCTACAGTAAAAAATTCTAAAGACACGTCTGGGAAAAAGGTAATATCTTTGTCGTGTACTTTATTCGTACTGAACTTTGGGCTCATACCCATGTGTGTACCCTCAAGCTTCAACGTACCTTCAAATTCCGTAGAAGGGCCTTGAGCGTTATCGGGAGCGGCAAATCGATAATTCTTTGTTAGGCCACTGACTTCCGTTCCCTCGATGAGTTCTTTCCACATAATTGGATCGTTAGCTATTTTCATAATGTCATGGTCCTCTCCTGTCTATGTCTAATCATGAAAGATTCTCTTTCCATAAGTTTGAATGCAAGGGTTAAGTTGTCCCATATTAAGATTCGTACCATTATGGGGTCACTAAACTGACGATCAAGCAAAACGCTTGACCGTCATGTCATGAAATCAATGACGCTTATGGAAAATTTGAATAAACAACATGTAACCATTTCTTAATTTGCATTTTTTATTTCGTCAATCTTATCTTGATTGTTATCAATCCACGCCTGTGTGACGTCGTCGGGATCCTTACCACCATCAATTTCGGCGATCATTTGTTCCATATCTTCCATGGATATACGCCAGTTGCTTAAAAACTCATATGCCTCTGGTGCTTTCTCTTCCAATCCCTTATTAGCAATAACATTAATAGTACTCGAATCAAACAATCCTTCCTGGGCTGTTGCTTCTTTATTTGTTAGTATTTTTAAATCGTACTTATCAAACATCGAATGCGGGCGCCATCCATAAAACAAAACAGGGTTCTCCTCTTCCATTTCTGCTTCAGCAGCTGCCAGCATAGCTGCTTCTGAGGAATTGGTCATTTCAATGTCAAGATCATAAAAATCAATCACTTTTTTCATGTCCTGCATTGCCGGATCGCCTTCACCAATTGCAAACATTTCATGATTTACGATATCCTCTTTGCCTTTTAAATCTTCAACGTCATTGATATCCTCCATATACTTGGGAACCACCATTCCTGAATTTGCATCTTCATAACTGACAGAAATACTTTCTATTGAATCAGAGTACTCCTCGATATATTGTCTTTGTGCTGGAAACCACGAATCCATAAATATATCAATATCGCCATTTGACATACCGGTATAAACACTGCCAGCATCGGCATTTGTTTCTTCTATGTCGTAGCCCATGTCTTCTAAAATTTTACCTGCTATTTTCGTTGGTGGAACGGTACTTGTCCAATTTGTGACGCCAAAAGTTAATGTTGGTTTGTCCTCATTTCCTGTATCTCCTGTATCATCTGTATCACCACTTGATGAGCAACCGTACATAGTTATTGATAATAAAATTGTGATTAGAATAAATAGTGTTTTCCTCATTTTAAATCTCTCCTAACATATTAAATAGCGTTTATTGTAAGCCCGATCATTTCAATAAATGACATCATGCATTACGAATTGTTTTGGTCAAATCCATATATCGAAAACTTAGGAAAGATTAATACCTTTCTGTTGATGGGCAACTTGTTCTATAAGCTGACTCGTTGCATCTAAGTCTTTTCCTAATTCTTGATTAAATTATCCCAAAACTATTTTCATAATCTCATTTCACCCTCATTACATACTCCCGTTACTTAATCGAATATTAACAATCCAAATCTACCCCCCATATGAAATCAGATAATCAATTAGTCAATAATTGTATAAAGTTTATCACATGTTTTCTCAATATTTCTGGCTATTCCTTGAAAATGCTCGTTATTAATTTTGTTCAAATACGTTAGGGTAACATTCAATTGATCACGAAGCCGCAAATGGCAGGTCAAAAATTCGATGGACTACTGCGAGTTTAAGGTCAATTCATAGAAAAAATCGCAAGTAACATGTGAATAATCGGTGTGTCAACAACCGTCGGACGTATACTTGGCATTATTTATAAACAGGGGTTCCATGAGACTCGATCAAATATCGGAGGCATCCGGGATGAGCAAGGCCGGATAAACCAGATTGTACATGAAAAAATTTGAACATTGCCGAAAGCGTGTTTGAGAAAGGTGTAAGGAAAGTTTTCCCTGACGTAACAAGACTATTACCAGACATTTATTTCCACTTCTTTCATCAAACTAGAGCGATGCCTGCCATAAAAACAAGCCTATCAATCAAAGATGGTCACAAAATCTGGAATGAATACTGATGCAGAACCGTTTAAGGATTTCTACTCTAGTGGACATTTAAATTGTAAAAATTCAACTTATAAATTGTTCCAGTTTCCTGCATTTCAACTGATAATAAATTGAAAAAAGGAGAACCGGAATGGAAGATAAGAAATTATACATGAAACTATTGGGAAAGCACTTGCGAGGATATCGATTGGTGAAAAATCTCACGCAGAAAGAACTGGCTACAAATGTCCGGCAGCTGCTGATGTTTCGCATTATATACAGGCAAAACAACTGGAACGGACCGGGATTGCGTGTGACGGTTTGGAGGCGGTTAAAAGGAATGTCCCCCGCTTACTTTGGATGCGTACTTCCGTAAAACATACATCAACCTCCATGATCCTCATATTCATTCTCATAAATCAAATAAAGTAAGAAAAGAGTCCCACCTCGGGATGTAGGAGGACAATAGATCATCCTTCATATTTATAATCGAAACAAATCCGGGTTTGGGGGCATGATAATGAAAAATACTTTTTATTTTTTGTCCGTAAAATGCCACTTTTTCTGCATTCATTTCGATTATAGGGATGAAGACATCTATCTTTTGTTCGGCGATCTCAATATCTATTCTGTAGAATCTCGGAGTATGTGTAACGCTCGATTGATTAAACATTAAAAAAATCGGCCTCAATCCCAGATTGTATTTATCACAAAAGTTGGGAAATCAGCCGGCACTTAGTTAATGGAGAATCAATATGAACTATATTAAAGAAATCAATGCGTTTTATGACCAAATCACCTTCAACCCGCTATAAAGCTCAGCTGTAGCTGTCTGGCGCACGTTAATGCATTTCAACAGTGTAGCGGCTGGCAGCAGACATTTTCCGTCCCGGCCAGATTCATCGAAGTAACTTCCGGTGTAAAAGGCACAACCTTTAAACGCGCCCGTGCCGAATTGCAAGAAAAAGGCTACATTGCCGTGACACCCGGCGGCTGCAACTTACCGTATGATGTCGCAAATCAAGACAGATGAGCAGCACGACAGCGACCTTCAGGAGACCGCGATGCCACAACCTTATAAAACGATCCATCATGAGCACTGTACACAGATACATCAAACACTGGAAAAAACAGCTCCCAACAACGCTGATTGAGCAAACTGCCAATGAACCGACAAACATCCAAACGAACAAGCCGATCCAGGCACCAGGGCTGTTCTTCGCACGATTTGAACTGATTCTTATATGTGTAGAAGCGTGGACTTAATTGGTATAAAATAATCTGCTATTCTGTCATTTTAATATAATTGCTTCCTGCTCTATTTTTTTCCTATGGTTCAACATCTGGCAGATCAATTCATGAAAAACTGCAAATTCCTCTTGATCCAACAAACTTTCCATCTGCGTCAGATCTGTTTTCGTGATTGGGTTTCCTTTGTCCAAGTGACGTAAGTATGATGAGGCATCCATATAAAGCGGCTGGAAATCAATTCGTGTTTTATCCCGCAAATGTTTCCAAATATATAGCCCATGTAGATCGATATCACCCCAATGATAAAATGGAACTGATAAGTTGGAAGCGGCGATAAAGTTTTTTAGTTTGTTTAATATCAGTCGTCTGCCGTAATTATGATAACCGCCTAGATATAATACAATTTCATTCAATTTATGTTCGGCTTTATAAAACAAATAATCGTGGTAGGATGTCAGGTTTTCAATTGTAATCACAGCGTTAGCTTGTACTGATTCAATATCGCAATCATTAAAAAATTGAGGATTAACATCGAAATCCGGTGTAAACAAAGAAAAATCTATACTTCTTCCACCCTTATTGATTACAATGTTTCCGGACATATGAATAAGCTGGGGGTTATTCATAATGCCATACTCACCCAGTAATTGATATGTGTAAAATATTTCTCGAGGGAAAATGAGGCATTTTTCTAGCCAAAAAAAGAGAAGCACTCTATCATAAATGTATGCTTACGACGGCAAATACATTTATGATAGAGTGACCTTCTCATATCCTGTTGCATCAGCTACTGTTGTTTGTCAGCTAATCTTGAAAAATATTGCGAATAGGTAAACTACCACTAGGATAACTAATATGAAAGACTGTTTTACTGCATATAGACTTGTTCTGCGTTTGATTGAGTTTTTTATGCCTAACATAACTGGCTGTTTATTGGTTCTATTGCTTATGCTATTATTCAATAATATTTACTTGAACACTCTACCGCAATTATCACAGGTTTCTTAACTCCACCAAGTCTTTTTTCCACAGTGAGGACACGTAGTTTCACCTAGCATAAAAGTCACCTCCTATCCGTTTTATTTAAGGAGTGTAAAAATTCCAATTCCTTTTATCAAGAAAATTAATGGTTCTTTTTGCCTATTTTTAATTTTAGTTTTCTATAAAAGTCCAGTGAAAAGGTCGTTGCTTTCACCAAGAATTCAATAGATTATGTAGAAACAGAAAAATAAATAGAACTCTAAAATTAAGGATGATCCATCATACAATCGCAAAACAAGAATACAATCGACCTCGTTTATTTCAATATATTTAACTGAAAGATACCAACCACTCCCGCCGTCACATTTGCGTAAGTTATAAAAAATACACTCGGAAAGTAACAGCTCCTTCATTAAAAAGAAGTTACAAACTACCAAGCCAATAAAAAAGCCTACCCCTCAAGGTAAGCTCTTTCTACAGGCGAATAGACAATCATTCGCCTAATTCAACGCCCAATGCTCCAGCCATAATTTTCGGTAAATCGGTATTGTCCAGATAGCCTGTAAATTTATCAGCTTGCGGGCCGTACGCGTATACCGGAATATCGACGCCGGTGTGGTTCGTGCTTGTCCAGCCGATGAGTGCCTGGTCACCAATGATTGTATTGATCGCCAGTGCAGCATCATCTGCTTGTTGAATCGTCTGTGCTTCTGCTTCGGATAGTTCAAAGTTTGTGTACGTTTCGATAACCTCATTTACATTGGAGCGATCATCATTTAATTCTGAGGCCATGTGATCGCCTGTTGCCGTAACATCTTTAAGAACAGAAGGATTAACGTTCATATCCGCATTTTCGCCGGCTCCAACCGTCATGCCGCCTGTTTCATGATCACCGCCGACAACAACAAGCGTCTCACCATCATCTTCCGCAAATTCAATGGCTTCTTCAACTGCCGCTTCAAAGGCTTCGGTATCTTGCATGGCCCATGCTGCATCATTGGCATGACCTGCCCAGTCAATCTGGCTACCTTCCACCATCAGGAAAAATCCGTCGTCATCTTGCTCCAGATTGCCAATGGCACTTTCTGTCATCTCAGCCAAGCTTGGCTCTTCCGTATTATCGCGGTGCATTTCAGGTGCAAGCGCGTCATCTGCAAATAGGCCGAGTAATTTTTCCCCGTCTTCGATATCAATCTCTGAATCCAGCAACGCATCCTGTGTTTCTACCAATTCATAACCTTGCTCTTCCGCTTGTGCAATCAGGTTATCGGTTTCCTGGTTGCCACCTTCCGATTCAGGGAGAAAGTTATTTTTCCCACCGCCAAGCAATACGTCTACCTCGCCTGCGAGCAGCTGTGGTGCAATCGCTGTTTCATTATTGCGGTCCTCTACATGAGAGGCAAAAGAAGCCGGCGTTGCGTGTGTAATGGTAGATGTCGCAACCAATCCGGATGCCATTCCCTCGTCGGCAGATGCTTCCAGAATCGTCTCCAGCTCGTTTCCTTCTGGATTAAGACCAATTACACCATTATCCGTTTTTTCCCCAGTTGCCATGGCTGTCCCTGCGGCTGCAGAATCCGTAATGCTCGAATCAGCAGAATAGGTCGTGAACATGCCTTTCATATGCTCATCCCACACCGCTTCTTCGTCTTTGTACATGCGGTAATTGGTGGCGTAATCGGCATTAAAACCATCCGGAATCATATAAATGACATTTTCCACCTTTTGATTGCCATTTCCATTATCTGGCGGCCCACCAGGTCCCCCGGCCCAATCCGGCGGGCCAGCCCAGTCAGGCGATCCACCCGCCATAACACCAGTAGCCCCGGCAGTCAATAAAAGTCCCGCACTCAGTGCAACTACTCCAGCTTTTCGAAACATCCAATCTCTCCTCTCTTATTTAATCTATGACAAGCATAACGTATGACTATTAAAACAAGATTAATATAATGTTAGCTATTTATTAATTTTTACAATTTGAAATTAATGTTGGACATACTTGTTTATTGCCGGAAGTTAGAAAATCAAATCTATCTGTATTTTCACGCGACCATAATCGTATATGAGGTTGTTCAAAAAGTACCATATTAATTAAAATTTGAGTCGTATTGTTTCTACCGAACGCCCAAAACTGGAAATGAAAGTAAATCCATTCGTCGGCAGATTAGTAAACTGAATTTTCAATATAAATTCACCGAAAAAAAGACGGACTTCCCCCTTGGACGTAAACAGGATTTTTAAAACTGTTTGATTAATGTGGAATTAAACAGCTAAAGGTAATGAGATGTGTTCAACTTGCTGCCTTTGTAATTCCTTTATTTTTTCCACATGATTTTTGGGTAAAACTGTATCTCGTACATGCTTAATGATTCGCTTAATCAGTCGAAATGTATCGCGCATGATAAAAAAGGATTGTACCCTTTTCGTTGTTTTTACAGGCACTTTTTTATGGCGCATGACAGAATCTAATTGATTCGATTCATGGGCAAAAGCTAGTTCCACTTGCTTCCGATAACGAAGCATATGATATTGTAATTCCGAGCCTTGTGGAACCGGTCCATAAAAGAACGGGTTTTCTTCAAAGGAAAAGCTGAACTGTTTATCGCAGGCTGCCTGAAGTGGACAGGCCATGCATTTGCTTTCGTCCCCGTTAAACCAGGACGTATTGGTTTCTTTGTCAAATCCATCCCAGATTAGCTCATGCCTCGCCTGACACTCGGGCTTTCCTCCTGGAGAACATGTTTCCGGAATGACCGTATTCTTTTTAAAATCCGTCACGACCGCTACATCGTGCTCATTCAATGATGCAGCCTGAGCCTCTGCGCCAAAGTAGCCCAGATCAGCTACTAAGTAATCCACGTTTAGATCCCCAATTTGGTTAAGTTTTTCAACCAATGGGAGAAGCACATCAATATCAGCTGTGTCCGGCGGAAGAATAATGGACAACAATACGATGGGTCCTGTTGGTGTTGGGCATACAATAGAATGCTTGCGGTACCCAATAAAAAATTTATTCTGGTTCGCTTTGTTGCGTTGCACCCCTACTTTTGCATCAGGGTCCGAATACGTTTTTTCACAATCGCAAGTTTTTTGTCTTCACACTTACAGCGCTTCTTTTTATAGCCGTTCACATGTGCATAGACGGGTCTGGAATCAATGCCGGCAAGGTCTGGTTTTATAAAGTCATCCAACTTTAACGCTTGACCGATCAGATCAAATAAAATCTCGTAAAATAACTCCGGTGTCACATATTTTCGGAAGTGACTTAAACTGCTATGAACAGGTACATCTTTTATATTGGGTGTCCCGATGAAGTTGCGCCAAGCTTGATTTTTAGGATCTATCAGTTGATTACATAAATGCCGAAAAGATGTCACCTCTGGCAACGCAAAATAAAGATAATGCATCCGAAAGTATGTCCGCGGATCCGCTGGTGGTCGGCCACCATCCTTGTACAGTGGTTTTATTTTTTCTAACACAATGGAATCATCGACATGATCAATGTAATCTATCAGTTCCACATCAAAGCCGAGTGTGTTATAGTAGTGGAAAGGAACTAGTTCCAATTGTAATTCCATGAAAATGCACCTCGCAAATTGGTATTTTTGGTTGTCTCGCAACTCCCATTTTACCATATTTTGCATAGGGTGCATTTTTATTTTTTAGGGGCTTTTTGAACACGCTCTTTTAGTTAGAGGATTGAACGGGTTTTTGCATATCCTTTCCTTCCCCTTTCTTTTTATTACGGCACATACAACTTCACACCATGGACAAAAACTCGGGAAGTGACAGCATTCGAAAAACTAGTGTTTCATCGTAAATTCTTTTATCAAATCTTCATCGATTACTTTGTTTAAGCGTCTACCTCCTTCAGTCACAATGTCCCAGGGCGTTCCTGGTTGATGTGTTAATTTCACCAATGACCATGCATTATAACTTTCGTACTTATCGAGAGTCTTATCAAGCACATCTAGATATTTACCATAGCTTGAGGTCTGTAGAAAACGTGAGTATACCGATAACTTAAACTCATCATCTTTATAAATCAAGACGTCATTATCCTCGGCAGGCTCATTTATACTACTTCTACCGTATTTTTTATACATATCATATACCTCTTCTACTACTGGTCCGTGCTGCCAGGCAACTAATTTTTCTTTAAAAGGAGCTTCAGCATACTTTTTAACATAGCTTACATAGAAAAAGTAAAGCAACTTCTGTAATTTTAAATGCGTACATTCAAGTTTAGATGTGATAAGATTTGCTATATCGAACGAGGTTATTTCATCTTCATCAGCAAGAAAGCGGGTAAACGTCTCAAACTTATTAACCGGAAACACCTCTTGAAAGAACTTGTCGTACTCTACAACTGACTCCCAAGTTTTTGCGTCAGTTTTCACATGATGAAAGCCGAAAGACAATTCAGGATAGAATGCTTTTAATTTATCAGTCAGCTCTTTAAAGTCCTTTAAGCCGAGCACGCTCTTATGCACCTGATGAAAAGCAATACGCTTCCCTTCACTATAATCGCTGTGAAGTAATATTAAATGTTCATACATAGCAAATCCCTCCTTTTTCGTAATACCATCAAACATCTCGATATTTGGTTGGCCAATGTGTATAATCCTTTTTATAAACCTTATGTGAGTCTAAATTAGACCGTTCGTACTGAGCATCCCAAACTTGAAGCTCTAATGGAAAACAGGTATTATGCACTCCCATAAAGTAGATATGAAAAGCTTTATAATCCTTTATCTGGCGTTCACTTGCTCTAATCCTGTTTTCGCCCTCATTTTTAAGATTGATATAATCAGTAAGCTTATGAAAGTTAGGTACAAAGTCTTGATCCACGAGTCTGAAACCAAGTAAATCGTTTAAATATTTGTTAATTGAAAAGCTACCTTTTTCATCAAACCTCTTACGATGAAGTTTTGAGACAATTGAATCGTCGTTCTTCACTCTTCCAGTGATTGGTATGCCATTGGACGATGAAAGCTCCATTACGACATCAGCATACAGATCGTACAGCCCCATTTGATAACTTTCCATATAATCCAGAAAGTCTGCATCTATAAAATCATCCATATTCTTTGGGTCATTTGAAGTAACATGTCTGACTTGTTTCTTTTTAAAGTTAAATGTATTATCCTTTTGAGTTCCAAGCCATTCAAGGTTATATTTATTGTGTTTTTCACAAATAATATCAATAATCTTTTTATAATCAGCAATACTGTATTTATGTGAAATTGACACGTTGACTACCCCTTAGTTTTTCCAATGTCAACCCAAGTATACACAATAAGTATAACACGAGCAAACAGGAGTTATCTCTATTTGATCGATCATTATTTGAAAATTGAATTTGCTAAGCATAATTTACTTTGTTCCCTGGAGTCAAAAGGAAAAGTACCCTAGGAGGCAACAACGGGAAACTATAATGGATCCACGATTTTAGACACGAAAAAGTTGATGTTATGGGATGTGAAATAAAACAATTATAGATGATCATTGGCTACTACATATATTTTATTTTACGTTTACTTTCATCGAATTATCCGGCAAATCAACAATATTGCTCCTTCCACACTTGGAAAAACTTTACATAGGCTTTGACACGATATCTTTCAATCCCTTTCAAGCCAATACAGGATGCAATCACAGCATCATCCCTTAAACTTTTTATGATTGGTTAGATATAATATAATCTATATTTCACTAAAAGTCAAGAACATTTGTTCGTTTTTATCACTAAAATTAACTCATAAGGGGTAAAGAGGCGATTCAAACTCCCCCGAAGTGTTCATTTTTATTTAGCGAAAACTGTCTGCTTTAGTTTAGCAGTTATATAAGGCAAGCTTATATTATTAAAACTTAGTCAGCCCCTGCTTCAGTTTAATCCAAATTGTTCCAGTATATTTATTTAGTTCACCTCTAACAGAAAATTTTATTTATATTATCAATATTACACAACATTTTTCCTAATATTTGTATTATATTAGTACTTCTGGATTATCCATTTGTTTTCCTGCTTAAGATTGACATTATTTCCAGACATGGGCCGATACGGAACAACTGAAGAGGGTGGGGGTATCAGCGGGGGATATTGGAGAAGGATGATTCGCCTGTGCGTTTTTACTATTAAGAAGGACGATTTACACGATAATCGACCCAAAAATAAAAAAAGTGTCATGTTCAGCTGTAATGACACTTTTTTAACGGGAACCTACGTAGTGTAGTGATGAAGCAGCCTTCCACAATACCGATAACATTTAGAAAGTGACAGGCACTCAGGACCAACCTATGTTTGCACTAAACAGCGGCAGCGCTATATTGACATTTGCTTTATGAAATCATCTATGTAAGTTTGCAAAACATTTATCTTATTAACAAGCTCTTTTCTTGTTTCATTTGAAAGAGCTTCAGGGTTTTCCAGAGTGAGACAATTTTCCAAGTTGTTGCAGTTCCTTTCAATACTTTTTACATATCTTTGTAACTGTTTTTCATTAACCACCTGATCGGTGTACTTCTCCATTTCAATTATTAACTGATTCACATTATTTTGAACATCATCATATTCTTTTTTTATTTTATTCATCCGTTTTGAAATTTTATCCAAGTCGCCTTGTTTTAAATCATACTTCCTTTGCAATTCTTCTAATGCCGTTATGAGTTCCGGGTTCTTTAGTTTCGCTATATAATCGATCCTTGTTTTCTTGGATGATTGGATTTTAACATGGGATGGATTGGCTAATTCCTGTTTTTCCGGAAGATATATTAAATTACCGAAATATACAGCTTCTGAAACAGATAGATGATATTGTTGTAATTTTTGCGCTTCACTCCTTAAGACTTCTTGTTCATGCACAGACATTTGGTCTGTTGCATTTCTTAATCTGTACTTTCTTGATGTCTCCATAAACAAGCACCCTCCTTTTTTTAATACATATTACTTAGGAAGATTGTCCTATTCATGGTTCTTTTTAAAAACCAAACATTACCCTGCCTCTAGTTCATGACTCCTTTCGTCAACCATATCCCGGAAGTCCTAGTAACGGTTATTCATGGAACAACAGTTAAGATATATTATAATCAATGATAAATCCACTTTGAAAGACAACAGGCGAACATCAATGAAATCTGCACATAAAGGCGTTCTATACAAATCCCTTTTTTAAAATGTGATATCCCGACTAAAGCAAATCGCGCGTATAAATCCTCTCCCTCGAGTCATCTGTCACCCTGTTAGCAACTATGATATCCACATTGTGAAATAAAAATAGGAGAGATCGAATAAATCGACAAAAAGCGGGAAGTGACAGGCACGTGACTAATTGTGATGACATCCTCGATGACTTTGGACATCTTTTACAAACCTATCCGGTTGACAGATGAACGCATTTAAGAGATATTGAATTTAAGAGAAAGTATTTTTAGGTTAAAACTGTATACGCCTTATGGTGGCTTCGTATAGAAGCTGAAAAGGGAAGTTTGGTGAAAATCCAGCGCGGTCCCGCCACTGTAAAGAGGAGGCACATAGAAGAACCACTGTTAATGAACGGGAAGGGCTATGTGTTGATGAATCTGAGTCAGGAGACCTGCCATAAGGAAGAACATGAATTCCTACGGGAGATAGGAGGATGTTACGTGGAAATTTTTCAGGGCTCACTTGTAATGATTCCGTGTTCATAATGAGCTTATTCTCAAGCATCTTCGTATAGAAGGTGCATTTTTATTATTTTAAATTGAGGAGGAACGATTTTCTTGGAATCATTACCAGTCAGCTATTCAAAAATGACACAAACAAGATTAGTATTACCGCCGGATACGAATCACTTGGATACCATATTCGGAGGAAAAGTACTGGCATATATTGATGAAATTGCTGCATTGACAGCCATGAAGCACTCCAATTGTGTAGTCGTTACAGCGTCGATTGACTCTGTCGATTTTTTATCTTCTGCCAAAGTGGGCGATGCGTTAACTTTAGAGGCCAACATTACCAGGGCGGGACGTACATCGATGGAGGTGTATGTAAAAGTCTATGCGGATGATCTTCTTCATGGTAGAAAAGTTATGACGACGGAATCGTTCTTAACGATGGTTGCCGTCGATACAGAAGGAAATCCAAAATCAGTTCCTTCTATTATACCTGAAACAAAGGAAGAAAAGCGGCTGTATGATACCGCCCCGTCTAGGAAAGCTCACCGGCAAAACCGTTCAGCTCTAAGATGATTTTGATATACTTCCAACATTGCCCCAAGCATTACTTGATTATGCCTTACGCAATCAAGAATTGTTTTATTACATAAGACGGCAACTGTTGAGATTATAAAGATTGTATGCTCTTTGGACCCAATCTGGATCATGCCAGCGTAAGGTAAGCCGAGGCCAACCAATAATTTTGGGCTCGGCTTTTTTATGTGCTTCGATTATATGCGTCAGCGAATCAGAACAATTAAAAAGGCCAACATCCTCTGTGAATTGATTGGAAACGCTTGCTGACCTAATCTTATCAGTATTAATATGTTTGTTCATCCTCCTCTGAATTTCTCTAGCTTGTTTTATTTTTTTCTCATTTCAATCATGTTAGGCTGATCAACCGTACTTTTATCATGTGCTCAGTTAATAAATTGTTCACGCTCTTTTTCATCGTCAAATTTAATATCCATAGGAGTAACGTCTGCTACTTTTGGCATTTTTATTCGTCCCCCTTCGCAGCATAAACTCACCTCCATTAGAGTCTATGCTTAATTCTAGTTTAATTATACCTACATTTACCCTTTTTTCAATCATTCATGTTGAGGGAGTCAAGTTTTTGCAATAAGTTTCTCCCAACCTTTGTAATCGCAATCCCTATCCGACATCATTCACAAGCACTGATTCCTTACATCATCCGGATGAATCTTCTTTTCTTCCAATTCAATTAATGCGATAACTTCCAGCAAAGCATAGGCGGCATCTTTTCTGGTATATGCCTAGTTACCTTACCCACTCACTTAATTCAACTCCTTAATTCGTTATAACGGACATGGTTTAGAATTTTCCTCTATCCATGCCCGTTTTAATTTCTCTTATGATTTCAGCGAACGCAAAGACTTAAACTCCTATGCCGTTTCCCGGAAAATAAGACTCTTGAGATGACCGGATTCCTCATCATCTTTATTTAAATCTTCAATAACAGCCGATAATTCCACACGTACCCACCATTGCAGCGAAAAATTCGGGTGGAGCTGCGGAACCCTAAGGTCAATTCATCCCCGCGGTTTAACAAAGCGTGAACAGCTTGTACATATATGCCAGGGACATAACCAAGCTGCAGACCATCTTGCGTTTTTATGCTAATAGCAAAAAGATCCACCTCATTGTCATGATCCAACTCTGCTATTAGTCGATCTCCTATATGGACAATGTCAGTCCAGTTATCAGGAACGTTACTTAAATTGGTCCTCCCCAATTAATTAAGACACTAATGATTAAGGCGACCCAAGATATACAGATTGCTGTCATGACGAACGGAAAAATATACCGAATCCATCTTCCATAAGGCACCCTACATAATCCAAGCATTGCCATTAACCCACCTAATGTAGGTGAAAATATATTTGTAAGACCATCACCAATTTGGAACGCTAAAATTGTCGTTTGCCGTGTAATGTCTAACATATCACCAACAGGAACCATAATGGGTAACGTCACGGCTGCTTGACCACTGCCACTTGGAATCAAAATATTAATAATCGACTGGGATATTGTCATGAATACAGCAGCCAGCGTTGTTGGTAAATGTTCTAGTACCGAGACAAGACCATGAGCAACGGTATCGCTGATATTTCCATGGTTCATCACGACTTGAGTGGCCATGGCAACACCAATCAGAATAGCTGCTAATGCACTCGGTTCAAGTGCTTTCGCAAATACATGAGCGATTTGACTAGCATTCATTCTTGCAATAATCCCACAGACAATGCCTATCATAAGGTATATCGCGGCAACTTCATTGATATACCAACCTTGTGTAAAAATGCCAAATAGCATAACAATAATCCCTGCGATAAACACAAGTAACATGGCAATATCCTTTTTTCTCATGTGATAGGAACCAAGTGGTTTACTAAGTGTCATGTCTGAGGTATCAATGTCATAAGCAAGGCTTTTATCCCGGTTCCTTAAAATCTTTTTAAAATATCTAACGTTAAAATAAGCTAATACAGATAACGTAACAACCACTAAGATACTTCTAAAAAGCCATCCTGAGAAAAGTTGCATTTCCGCTATCCTATGCCCGACACCTACCGTATAAGGATTGAACGGAGAAAGGCCAAATCCTACTAGCACACCGCCTATGGCAATACCCGCACCGAGCATGGCATCTCCACCTATTGCAACACTTAATAAAACTGCAATTGGAACAAGCGCGATATTATTTTCAAGGCCAATAAATATCCCGAAAAATCCGTAAACAAATGTCATAATAACATCAACAAGAAAACGCCTTTTAATACCAACTTTACGAACGAATGTCCCAACTGTATTTTCAAGCATCCCCGTTTTTTCTAACAGTCCAAACATCATGGCCGCGGCAAATGTGACAAAGACGATATCTGACATTTCTTGAAACCCTTCAGGAATCGCAGTAAATAAATCCATAATGCCTACAGGACTGTTCTCTATGTATTCAAATGACCCAGGAATGGTTCGAGTTGTATCATTAACGGTTTCCCTTTCATAAGATCCAGCCGGAATAATATACGTCAAAATAGCTGCGGCAACAACAATATAAAATAATAATGCCAATGGATGTGGAATGCGATCCAGCCATTTTTTACGTTTCTTTTCATTCTGCATCGTTAGTCTCCCTTGATGTTAAGTTTAATCAATACGTCTATTGCTTAATAGTAATGCCTGTTCTTATATGTGCCATTGAATACAGACTCATTTCGCCCGCAACAAATAACGTCCTTCAGCTCATATTGCCGCTATTTCTGAAAGGTTTTGAAATATTGCTTTGATTTTTATTCTGTATCATTGATGTTATCCTCCTTGTCGTTTAGCTGGCCTCATAAATTTATAAATCGATACAAAAATAGCCTCTTTCAATGGGAAAGAGGCTAAACATCTATTCGCCTTATCTCCCAGAATAAAAAACTAGTTATTCTGCAGGAATTGGCACCTTTCCTTCTCATAAGGAGGTTGCCGGACGTCATCGGGCCTGTCCCTCAATCACTCTTGATAAGCATAAATTAAAAAATATGAAGTTACATTAATGTTGAAACGATTATATATTTGGAAGACTTTTTTGTCAACGATTTTTGTCGGGTAGTCAGCTATGAAGAGTAAATTTCTTTATTAAACCGTTTATTATCAGTAGCGTTGCATAAATATTATCTAAATTTGTCAAGCATTCCCCTACAATGAACTAAATCAATAATATTGGGAATTGTGCAAATTAAGGCTTTAAAATCCATAAAAAAGCCTTATAATGGGAACAGGTAGCTCTGTCCAAATCCCATTATAAGGAGACAACTTATGGACAAGTATACCACAAAATCCACAATTAATAAATTATTCGAGGTTCTTGATGAACAGAAATTCTTAAATGTGATCAACGTTTCGAACATTGACCACTACATAAAGAAGCTGGCAGCCTACAAATTTCTGGAACTGTTGATTATTGCACAGTTAAATGAGGCTGAAAGTTTAAGAGATCTTTCAAAACAACTCAAGGATAATCAGGGCGTTCAACAGGCGATTGAAATGGATACCATCAGCACTTCGCAGCTTTCCCGGAAACAGTGCGATCTTCCACCGTTCGAAAAGGTATTTAGACACTTGGTGTTTGAAGTACAGGCGCAAATGAAAAATAAATCTATTGTACGCGACATTGGGAAACTGCTGGTCATTGATTCATCCACTGTGTCGATGAGTTTAAGCCAGTATCCCCTGGGCGACGTTTCGAAAAACAAAATCAGGCGTGCGGCTGCACATGCGCGTAGTCATCACAAAAGATATAACCATGCCTGATAAAGCTGTTATGCTGCCTGCCAAACACGCGGATCGCACTCAAATGAATGAATTAGTCGATATCGATTCAGACGCCATCCATTTGTTTGACCGGGGCTATAATGATTACAAACAATTTGATGAACTCTGCTGGAAAAACGTCCGTTTCATCACAAGAATCAAGAAAAACGCAAAAATCGAAGTTGTCTCGGAACAGGAACCGGACACGGAACATAACATTTTTCTTGATCAGAAGGTGTATTTGGACAATGCGCAAAATAGAACGAAAATGGACTATCCATTGCGTCTCATTAAAACGAAAGACAGCGAGGGCAATGTGGTCATCATTATCACCAATTGTTTCGATTTAACGGCTAAGGAAATTGGTGATCTATACCGCTATCGTTGGAAAATCGAGACGTTCTTTAAGTGGGTGAAACAGCACTTAAAAGTCAAAACATTCTATGGCAAAAGTGAAAATGCCGTCTATACCCAAATTTGGATCGCGTTAATTACATATTGCTTACAAGTGTTATTACAGTTGAAATTCAATCATGAAGGGTCGGTGCTGGAAATCAAACGAACGCTCAAAACCCTTTTATTCCAGCCATTGGACGAATTTTTACGGTCTTTTTTCCGAAAGCCAACCCGAACATCAAAAGGCCGTCAAAATTACAATTGAGAAGAAGAATTCCAATTCCTTGTAAGTCAATTGAAGAAGGCGAGGTGAGCCATCTTAACGACCTGACATACGATCCAATATTTCTTTAATATTAACTGGAAAATTGTGGATAAGCTACCATTCATATTCCTTTTGACTTTTTTATTTTTGACCGAAATGATTATACTAAATATTACAAATAATACATTTTATGGAAGTCATTGACTGTTTGACAAAGTAGAAAATGTTTTTATGCAACACTAATGATGCTGAATATAATCAGTAAGCTGATAAAAGTTAAATGCAAAATTTTGATCCACGATTCTGAAAATAGGAAGGACTCCTGCCGCCGGATTGTTTGACTATTGGGTTTGTCCTCGCCATTTTTATTAATTGTCCTGCATGATCGAAATCAGAGTTATTGTCCATTGTTCCAGTTGATCCAGTTTTTGAACTAAAAGAAATTGTTCCGCCTCGACGGCCCCATTGGGATTAGTGATGGAATCCCGTGCAAAGTCAAGAAAGAAGGATTTTTATTAATTTATCCCGTATTTTCAAGTTCTTACGAATTGAAATTGCCCGAAGTCCTTCGTCCCCTAATTCAAGGATATCCCCCCGGATGTAGACAATATCGCATCAAATAACGCGAGGCCTTACCGAACAGTTTGGAAAAGGACTGAATGTGCTTACGCTTCCCATCAACCCAATACTCTTCCCCTGGTACTCTCGGAAAATATGATCAACATAAACACGAATTCGGTTTTGTACAGCACTCTCTTCCTGTACCAGTTCACGGCGCGCACGTGTCAATGTCTGAAGCTTATGGATATTACCCGAGGATAACCCGCTTGATGTCCCCCGATTATGCATAATGGATTGCACAATCGCCATCAGATCAAGATTATCTATTTTAGAACAGTTCAACAGGTCCTGTCGTTCCTGTGCTGTAGTCGCTGAATTTAATATTCGGACATGATAACCTTCCCCCTTACAGGCCGCTGGTGGTGGACTTCTTTCGTTTTCTTCCGGAGCATGTCGATGAGGCGATGGCGGATGGTGTAGTTGAAGTAGGTTCCGAGCTGGCTTTTGTTCGGGTCGTATTTCTTGTAAGCTATCCACATAGCATAGATGCCTTCCACGTAATATTCCCTCTGCCCGTCATGAATACCGAGCTTATGCATATGATAGTGGATTCGCCGTTCATTCTGCTTGAAAATCTCTTCAAACGATTGTCTATATTTGTCATGCATGTGTTCACCTCCTTAATTTGATTCTTGAATGTTCAGTAGGCCTCAAAGAACCACAGAGGCAACGCCTGGCACACGGCGGTTTCTGCGGCATGATATAGCGAGCTCGCATGGTTATGGCCCGAGATCCCGTGAACCCACCGGCCCATGATCCTGCTTTCCCGCCCATATCGCGCCCGCACTCGCCCGATGACCACTCTTCAGCACATGCCGAGCAACATCGCGCCCATACCACCCCACCAGCGCCCCTCAAAAAAAGAAACATTCTCACCCCTTATTCAGGCAAGAATGTTTCTATCATAATTAAAGCGGATATTTTATTTTAAGAATTCCACAGCAAACGAGCTCATTGCGGTAATCCCAGCCGGTATAGCCTTTTCATCGAAAATAATCCCAGGATTGTGCAACGAACGTGTCGATTGTTCTTGATCATTCTTCGTACCGATCCTGAACAACATACCATCCACATGTTCTAGATAAAATGAAAAATCTTCGCCACCCAAGGATGGTTCAGGAAGATAAACCAGGTTATCATCGCCGAGTTCTTTTCTCACCGCTGTATCCATAATATCAACCAAGCTTTCATCATTAATAACAGGCGGACTTCCAAGGTGAAACGTTACTTCTGCTTGGGTATCATGTGCTTTGGCTATGTTTTCACTAATCTCTGCAATATTGTTTTTAATATGATTTCTTACTTCGGGATCCAATGATCTGACGGTTCCAGACAGTCTAACTTCACTGGCCATAATATTATTGGCTTCACCCCCATGTATCTGCCCTAACGTGACAACTGCCGAATCGAGAGGGGAGATACGACGCGAGATAATCGATTGCAAACCGCTTACGATTTGGCCTGCAACGGGAATCGGGTCTATACTTTTATGAGGGTGAGCGGCGTGTCCTCCTGAGCCATCGACTCGGATATCAAATGCATCAGTTGCCGCCATAATCGGCCCTTTCCGCACGCCAATTTTTCCAGCATCGACTTGAGGCCACGTATGCAAGCAAATAATCTTGTCCACTTTTGGCTCAGCATCCAAAACACCCTGATCAATAACATAATTAGCTCCCTGCATAACTTCTTCACCAGGTTGAAAAATAAATTTAATATTTCCATTCAGTTGATCCCGCTTTTTATCCAACACCAGCGCCGTACCAAGCAGGACTGAAGTGTGCAAATCATGGCCGCAAGCGTGCATGACGCCCTCTTTATCTGAGGAAAACGCCAACCCTGTTGCTTCTTTAATTGGCAGGGCATCCATATCACCTCTTAGGCCAAGGGTAGGACCCTCCCCTTTCCCTCTCAGTACACCGACGACCCCGGTATCCCCTTTTAGCTTTTGCAAATCGATAGCCGTATCTTTCAGGACGTCCATTACTAGATTAGTTGTATTGTATTCTTTCATGCTCAGTTCCGGGTTTTTATGGAGATGTCTCCTGATTTTTACCATTTCTGTCTGTATCTCTTCTGTCATCTCATCTATCCGCAATCCAATGTCCTCCTTGCTTTCATACAAATTTGGAGGTCGACTAACCTGTTTAGTTAGTCGACCCTTGTAATAAAAAACTATTCCAGATCTTGTTGACCCATCTCTACAACTTTATTATACGTTTCTTCGCCCCAGATTTTAGTACCTAATTCGTCTCTTACAGATTGCGTTGCTTCTCTAAAGGCTTCGATATCCGGGTCTACGAACGTTACGCCTTCTTCTTCCATCTCCGCCTTCATTTCTTCTGCATTTTCTTTCAATTTTTCCTGTGCATGAGCTTGCCCTTCTTCTGCAGCGCTCAGCAAAATGTCCTGATAGTCACTTGGCAGGCTTTGGAAAAATTCTTCATTTATAGTTACGAACGCTGGTTTATACATATGGTTTGTATTAATAACATAATCCTGAACTTCATGGAAACCAGCAGAATAGATTGTTTCCAGCGGGTTTTCCTGTCCTTCTACTACACCATTTTGTAAGCCACTATAGACTTCACCGAAATCCATTGGAGTAGGATTGGCACCTAGCGCTTCAAACGTTTGTACATAATAATCAACTGCCGGCGCTCTAATTTTCATTCCTGCCATATCTTCAGGCTTTGTTATTTTAACGTTGGAGGAAACGACACGCGGTCCACGCGGCAGAGTGCCGATTGTACGCACGCCTTGTTCATTAATCAATTGGTCGTTCCATTCTTGTCCGATATCAGATTGAAGGACTGCTGTCCAATGGGCGTTCGAATCCATTAAATAGGGCAGCGCCAGATATTCAATTTCGTCCATCCCAGGGTCACCACTCGACATCATTTCGATTGTGCCCAGCTTCACCTGCTCCATTTGTTCAACAGTTGAACCAAGCTGATTTCCCGGATGCAATTCAATTTCCACATTACCATCTGTTTCCTCTTCAACAATCTCTTTAAAGCGCTCCATACCTAAATAAGCCGGTTCACCTTCATTAGCCCATGTGCTGTAAGAGATGCTAAATGTTTCGTTGGAGCCTCCATCATCCGAAGATGACTCTTCACCTCCGCAAGCAGCTAAGAAAACTAAGCTTAAAACAACACCCAATACTAATTTTTTCATAGTCTACCTCCTAAAATTATAAAATGAAGTGATTTACGCGTTGTTCTTTTTCTGCACCATATTAGAAGCTTTAATTTTTTCAGCCAAGTCCACACCATACTTTGTCAACGTCTCTAAAATCTTTTCACCACGCTGAGAAGACGCGTTGGCAGGATTGCCTACAATACCTTCGTGCGAGATCTCCTCCATGTCGAAAAAGAGATTCGCTGTGGTCGTCTCTGTACTTACTTTATTAAAGCTTTCAATAGAGAAAGATTCCCAATGATCTTTCATCTCACATTCTTCCAGTAAATCCATCCGCATTTCCTCCGGATATAAGTAACTCATGATGGAAGACAACGGCTCGCCGCCATGCCCTGATGGGTCTTCTTCCTGATAGATTGTCTCTTTATTATTTTTACTGAGCCATTGCCATAAATTAACGGCAGCTATCATAATATTGCTTTCTCTTTTTACCTTCCGGGCAACCTGATCGACTGCCGAACTATTACCGGCATGGCCATTGAATACTAGAATTTTCGTAATACCATGCTCGGTTAGGCTACGGAAAATTTCCTCCAAAATACGGAGGACGGTTTCTTGAGACAGTGAAATCGTACCAGGATAACCTCTAAAGTATTCCGAATTGCCAAAAGGAACAGGCGGAATGTAATAACTGCCTGACTGCTCAGCGACTCTTTTTACTAACTCCACAGCTGCAAGATAATCCCCAGTAATCGAGTGAGGGCCATGTTCTTCCATAGATCCTAAAGGTACAATAATAACGGGATCCTTTTTAAAAGCTTGATCAACTTCTTTCCAAGTCATTAAGTGCAATGCGTGTTTATTGCTGCTCATGCTATCACTCCTAGTTGTTTATTCCATAAATGTTTCGATTAATATTAAAGACAGCGATGGGAAAAAGGCTGTTATAAACGCTGTAGCCACTAAGGGAATGTACATTGGAGCCATTTCCCTAACCAATTTGGTATATTTTAGTTTGGCAATATCAGCCACGATATATAAAAGTATGCCGACTGGCGGGGAAGCACCTCCAATTGTCAGTGTCAGAACCATTACGACACCAAAGTGGACAGGATCTACTCCTACTTGAATCGCAATTGGTGTCAAAATTGGAGCAAACACGATGATTGCTTCAGAAGGTAGCATAAATAATCCGATAAGAAGCATAAAGATAACCATTAACGTAAGAATCACATAAGAGTTTTCAGAAAAACCAAGGATGAAATCTGCCAATGTATCGGAAATGCCTGAAACTGTTACGACCCATGCAAACACTGTGGCTGCGGCAAGTGTGAACAAAACATTTGCTGAATCAAAACTCGCATTCTTGAGGATACGCGTAAACGACCGAATATTAACATTCTTATAATAGAAAAATGTAATAACAATACCATATAACACAGCAACGGCTGCTGCTTCAGTTGGTGTAAATGCACCAGAGACGATTCCTACGACGATTATGACAGGCAACAATAAAGCCACAATCCCTGATCTGAATGCACTTCCTGCTTGTTTGATACTTGCGCGCTCATATCTTGGATAGTTTCGTTTGCTGGCCGTAAAATAGGTGTAAACCATGAGCGAAATAGCCAGTAGCAACCCAGGTATCAACCCGGCAATCAGCAACGGACCAATAGGTTGCTGTGTCACAATTCCGAAAATAATGAGTGTAATACTAGGCGGAATAATCGGGCCTACGATGGAAGAGGCAGCTGTAATAGCAGCGGCAAACCGCTTATCATACCCTTCACGTTCCATCGACGGAATCAGTACAGAACCCAAAGCAACCGTATCGGCTGTCGCAGACCCAGAAATACCCGAGAAGAGCACACTGGCCAAAATATTAACCTGAGCGAGACCTCCTTTAAGGTGCCCCACAAAAACGCGGGCGACATCAATGATTCGATTGGTGATCCCGCCAGAGTTCATTAGCTCACCTACAAGAAGGAAAAACGGAACAGCTAATAATGTGAACGAGTCCACTCCCCTAACCATACTTTGGGCGACCATGGCCAAATCAATGCCTTCAATCATCAAATACACAAGTGAACTTAACCCCAGCGCGAAGGCAACGGGCATACCGGCTACAATTAAGACCACCATTAATGCTACGACTAAGAATATCATGTCTCCGTCCCCTCCTTACTTGAGTCGTCACCATACGTTCCGGAGCGGTAATCCCTTACATCCAACACACTTCTTAGTACGGTATAGCCAATCATTAAAATCGATCCAACCGTAATGGAAACACGCCAATAAGAGAATGGAATTTCGAGTGCTCCCGAGCGATTATAATGTGCTGCTGCCACGATATCGATTGATGTATAGATAAGAATACCCAAAAAGATAATGATGACGGACCTAACAATTAAATCGCTAATTAGTTTTATACGTGGTGGCATGTTTTCCTGCAGAACATTGACCGCCAAATGTTTATCATCAAACGAGACAATCCCTGCTCCCAAAAACACCATCCATATCAGTAAAAACCTGGAGAGCTCATCCGTCCAAACCAACGGACTATCCAATACAAACCGAAAGAACACCTGAAGGAGTGTAATAAATACAATCGCAAGCAGTAACACAACAACGATATAACGGAGTATTTTAGCAAAATCCTTTCGTTTTTCCACCTTCACACCTCCATTCAGTTTTCAAATGGCCCACCACCTTTTGAAAAAATAACTTGATAAGGCCAATTTTGACTTTTTACAAAGTATTCAACATACTCAACTGGGTTGTAATCCTTGTCAAAAGAGGTTCTTTTTATTTTAAGAAGCGCATCACCAGGATTGGTCTCCAGCAGCACACTTTGCTGATAATCTGCCTCTACAGCTGTTAATTCTTCGGAAACGTATTCAAAATTGATACCTAACACATGTGTTGCAAACTGTCTCATGTATAGAATATCGCCTGCTTCTTTTATTTTTTCCATGTCAACCGAATCTGGATAGTAATGTTTCAAAAGAAATATTGGCGAATTATTTTCTTTTCTTACCCTAATCACTTGAATGATTGGTTCACCCTCAGGAAGCTTTAAGGTTTCCGTTATTTCTTCATTTACAATGGATTTAGAGACATCAACTGTGTTGCATACAAGCTCACCTTCGTGGGAGCGGAAATGTGAACTAAACCCGCCCATCGGGGTCCAATCGGAAAAAATAGTATTTTCTGCTACTATGGTCCCGATGCCTGGCTTCCTGTGAATAAAGCCTTCATTTTTGAGCTGCGACATGGCGGTTCTAATTGGAGCCCTACTTACGCCATACATTTCCTGAAGCTCCTCTTCTGTTGGTAATACATCTCCAACTGAATAGTAATTAGATTTAATTTTGTTGTATAAGTCCTCAAATATAACTCCAGAAAGCGTTTTCCCAGCCAATAATACCCTCCTTCAACACACTTTGTTATAACAAAGTTTGATTATGTAATATATTAGTGCTCATTTACATAATTGTCAATACTTTTTTAATTTTGGTTATGGAGTATATTTTAGAAGTATAGTGAAAAAGTTGTCTTAAAACAGGATTTTCCCCACAAAATGTCGAATATAGTAAGTAACACAGTAATAAAAAGGATGGTCAAAAATGCATTCGCCAAAGCAAAACCACATTCAACCTAGCATGTTTCAATATATTGCTATGGAGGATATCGTTCCCGAGCACCATATCCTGAGAAAAATGAAGTATGTTATTGACTTTCCGCTGTCCACGATTGAGTGCAGCCTCTCTACTCCAAAAAAATAGGCCGACCGTCTACGAAGCTGTTTTGGTAGTACGGTTAGTTGTGCTGAAGTATCTTTTTGATCACTCGGAACGGGAACTGTTTGAAATGCTTCCCATGCATGCAGGCTATCTGTGGTTTTGCGGTCTGGAATTTGAATCTTCCCTTCCCGATCGAACAACACTTGTTAAAACAAGAGCGCTTTGGTGTCATAACAGTATTTTTGAAAATATCATGACGCATGTCGTGATCAGTGTATTACTTCCGGACTCGTCCGCCCCGATGTTCATACCGGTGATAGACGGTACACAAGTGCGGGCAAACGCGTCCATTCATAGCTGAAAGAAATAGAGCTGGCCCCGGTTCAAACCATTGAAGATTACTTGGAAGAAAGAAGCAAAGTGACGAAACATCTTTGGGCCAATCAGGCAATTCGGACAGCGACGATGATGATCAAAACCCTCAGCCTCCGAAACCAAAGAAAAATAACCCAGTTCAATCAGAACTGAGCCATACATAAAATTTACTTATTTGTTGTTCCATTCTTAACTACCGATTAAGAGATAGCCACTCGACCCTTACGAATAGAATTTAATATAGGAAGCATTCCTGCTAGAAAAATATTCTCTAAATAAGTAACGAAGCCCGGTTTTAAAATTGTTTTACTTCAATTATACCTGAAAAATTCAAGCCATTCCCATGTATCCGTCATCGATTTATATGTGCAAAAATGCCATGTTCCGCTGACATACCAATAATCACACAGGCCCACATCAGCTTGTAAGCCTCTACAATATTATCATTAGTGAATTTGATCGTTGTCGGACTCGTTAATTGAACTGACGGAATCGTTGTTGTCATTAAAGCTTGGCTTGTAAGTTTAAAATCAAGTTCAAATGTCACAGATCCATGGAGCTTAAAGGCTTCGACTTGTTTAGCCTTCTTAATAGCCACTTCAGCTTTTTTACGAATAGTCTTCTGGGTTTTTTCAGGTGGCAATAGCTCTGCTGCAAACCGGTCAATCCCACGCTTCACAACAGCTGCTTCAACATCTGGAAGTGTTTCTTGTACTTCTTTACAGTAAGCATCATCACCAGAGATAAACACTGCTGGCACACCAAAATGGCCAGCAACTCTCGTATTCATTTCTGTCTCTCCCACAACAGTACCATTTATTTTCACTTCTGATAGAGACGTGCTAGATAACGAATGGTTGATAACGGTACGTTCTGAGCCATCTTGTCGTCCGTGGTGACCTACAAACATTATCGCATCAAAAGAATCATCAAGCCCTTCTAATTGACACATCACGCGGTTACTGCCAGACACAAGACGCGCTCGATTGTCTAAATACTCTATGTAGATATTAGACATATTCGCATGGCCATCCGCAACGACCACTTCAGTTGCTCCACCTTTAAACGCGCCATCAATTGCCGCATTTACATCTTCTGTCATCAACTTTCTAAACCGCTGATATTCACTCTCTTTTTTTAATTGAACGTTAGTTGCTACCCCAGAAATCCCTTCCATATCTGCTGAAATAAATACTTTCATTTTTGCCTTCCTCCCTCAGAAAATAAATAACTTATCCAGTGCATGTCTTACTCACATTTTCAATAGGAAACAATCAAAACTTTTCAAGTAAATTTGTGTATTAGAATAAATTAACAACCCACAAAGTCAAACTTGGTATAAAAGCAACGATAAGCAAAGCCGCTAAAATGGGAATATAAAGTGGTACTAATTCTTTCGCAACAGTCGATGGGGAAACATTAGCAACGCTAGCCGCTGTATAGAGGCCCATACCTACTGGCGGCGTTGCCGTACCAATCATTAAGGTGAATACCATAATTATCCCTAGATGGATCGGATCTATGCCCACTTGAGTAGCGACAGTTAAAAAAATCGGAGTCATCATTATCAATGCCGGAATGGCATCCATAAACATGCCAACAATTAACAACATAAGAATAATAATTAGGATTATCACTACTTTAGTACTCGTAAAATTTAAAAGTGTTGATGATATTAATTCTGGAAGTCTTTCTAATGTTAACGCTGTCGTAAAAATAGAACCTGATGTTACAATCAACAATATTGTACTTGTTGCTATAAAGGTCCCCTTTAAGGAATCAACCAGTCCTTTCCAAGTGAATTCTTTATGAAGAATGCCTAAAATTAGTAGATAAAGTACCCCCATAGCTCCTGCCTCAGCGGGACTAAATATTCCAAATAGCATGCCAAAAATGACAATCGGAGCAGCAATCAACATTGGAAAAGCCTTTTGGAAACTGTCCCAAGTTTCACCTTTTTTTATAGGTTCATAACTCTTTACAGCAACATTTTTTAATTTATAATTAGTAACTACAGAGACATAAGTATATAAACAAGTCGCAATTAAAATACCAGGAATGATTCCTGCCAAGAGTATTTGTATACCCGAGACCTCCGCTATTAAAGCGTAAATAATAAGTGGTATGCTAGGAGGAAAAATAGGACCGATAATGGAAGTGGCTAATGTTACACCGGCACCATATCCTCGCGTGAATCCCTCATTTTCCATTGCTCTAATTTGTATTCTTCCTAATCCTGCTATATCTGCAAGTGCGGCACCAGACATCCCAGAAAGGATCAAGCTCATAACGACGTTAACCTTAGCAGAGTAACCTCTAGCATTCCTTAATATAGTGCGGGCAAAAGTATATACTCTATCAGTTTCACGAAATGTGTTTATTAAATAGCCCATTAGAATAAATAGCGGTACGGCGACCATAGTGAAACTATTTATCGATTTAAACATCGTTCCAGTCAACACAGACAAGGGGATTTCTGTGATAATAAAATAAATCGCAGCAGGAATTCCCATAGCAGCTACAATTGGAACACCCAAAAATAACAATAATAGAAATAACCCAATTAAAAACAATAACACTAAGCGCTCCGAGAGTGTAAAATATTTTGTGTAAATAGAAATGACTAAATGATGTTCATAGAAAAAGGAAGACCCTTTCCTGTAGAATAGAGTTAGCCAACAACATTCACAGAAAAGAGGTCTTCCCTATGAATCA
>NZ_JBHTNH010000021.1:0-50868 GCF_042679865.1 Lentibacillus salinarum
AAAAAAGAGGCGACCTCTGACCTGCATTAACATAATGTACAGGATTCTTTACAATTAAACCGCTAACCCCCATTTTCATTTATTGCGGTGTCTGACAAGACATGGGGGTTTTGAACACGCACTTTTACAGGATTTACGATCAATTCAACCGGAAAGTGTATGCCCTGGCGCTCATCACGGACCATGAAGCAGAAGACGCCAATGGCTTTCATTATTCCTATTATGACACCAAAGTTGATTACACCTATAATGTATATCGCTTTCAGGATCAGAACATAGCTAAACTGGAAGCGTCATCCAATCCATTTGCACACGCCGTCATTTCAGCCATCATACCAGTGAAACCAAAAATGACGCGGATGTACGCTATACTTTCAAACGAAAACTCATGATTCAGGTTTTACAAAAGTTCTCCACACAGCAAGAAGACACTCGCATGTATCTATCTGCACTATTTTACTTCATTGATTATTTACTCCGGGTTCCGAAAGATTTAAGCAGGCAATTGAAAGACGACATTATCCCGTATATGGGGAAGGAGGTTGTGCAAAAAATGCAGGCTGAAAAAACGAATCCTTCACAAACATTGGAGGAGATTTTTGCTGAGCTAAGGCAGGAAGGCAGGGAAAAGGGAAGGGAAGAAGGCAGGAAAGATACACTGAAGCATGTTGTTCAGGAATTAATACGTGAAGACTATTCCAATGAGCAGATTATGAAAATAACAAAATTAGATCTTGAAGACGTTAAAGAATTGAGAAGAGCATTAGAAAAATAATACAGCAAACGAAACTGACCAAATATATCATGTGATGGTGGTCAGTTTCTTTGTCCCAAACGATTTAAGCAGGCAATTGAAAGATGATTTTAAACCATTTGATAGGATTGGTTTCGTTTTTATTTCCCACGGAAACAGTAAAGGCTGTCCCGTCAATCGTGGGACAGCCTCTCTATGTCTGCAGCGCCTCTTCAATATCCTGTTCAATATTTTCTGGCTTCGTCTGGGGTGCGTAGCGTTTAAGGACGTTTCCATCCCGGTCAACCAGGAATTTGGTGAAGTTCCATTTGATTTGCCGGGTGACGATACCTTTAGCCTGGCTTGTTAGATAGTTGAACAGCGGGTGTGCATTTTCCCCATTGACATCAATTTTGCTGAACATGGGAAACGTGACACTATAGTTACCCCGGCAAAAGCTGGCAATTTCTTCACTCGAGCCCGGATCCTGGCTGTTAAACTGGTTGCAAGGGAATCCCAGTATGACGAATCCTTCATCCTTATGCGTATCATATAATTTCTGCAAGCCATCAAATTGCGGTGTGAAGCCGCATTCGCTGGCGGTGTTGACAATCAGTATTACATTTCCTTCATAGTTGGCAATTGACTTTTCTTCTCCATCGATCGTATTGGCTGAGAATTGATAAACACTGATGATGATCCCCCCTTTTTGAATAAACTGTAACAATTCCACCAAATATTGTCAAAAAATTGAATCATTGATTATTTTAAAGCTTCTAATACACTGGTATGATAAGTTTAATCGCATGATGCGATGATTCACAACTGAAGAATGATGGGATGTCCTTAACGTAAGAAGCGCAATTTTAATGTAGTATAAAATGTGATCAGAAGTAATGAGAGATAATGGAGGATAAATTTTATCTGTTATCCCTTTGTATCTGCGGACTAATAGCTATTATTTTGGTGCTGGTGCTGAAACGCGACAAGTTATGAACCAATAAAAAAGGCCATCCAATGCATCTTGCAATTGGGTGACCTTTTCCAGTTTAAAGATTATGCTTCCTGTTTCGCTCGGTTTTCTTCCGCAATAACCGCAAGTCTGCGGTTGATTTCTTCCTGGGATAAGTTGTGCTCCCGAACATACAGATTGTCCCGGCTTACCCGGCATTCATGGGTGCAGCCGCGCATATATTTATGCTCGTTCTCTTCTGAACAGATGATTTGTTTATTGCATGACGGGTTGGCACAGTTGACATAGCGTTCGCACGGTTCCCCGTCAAAATAATCCTTTCCGACGACAACATGCTCGTTCTGGTTGATCGGAACAGAAATGCGTTCATCAAACACGTAACATTTTCCATCCCAGAGTTCGCCTTGAACTTCCGGATCTTTGCCATACGAGACGATGCCACCGTCGAGTTGACCGACGTCTTCAATGCCTTCATCCATCAGCCAGCCGGAGAATTTTTCACAGCGGATGCCGCCGGTGCAATAGGTTAACACTTTTTTATCTTTCAACTGATCTTTATTTTCGCGAATCCAGTCAGGCAACTCACGGAATGCCTCAATGTCCGGTCGGATTGCTCCGCGAAAGTGGCCGAGGTCATATTCATAATCATTCCGAGCATCCAGAATGACCGTTTCTTCATCCTGCATCGCTTGATAAAACTCTTTCGGCGAGAGGTATTTGGCTGTTTTTTCCATCGGGCTGACATCTTCATTCTCATTCAGCTTCAGGCTGACGATTTCCGGGCGGTGTCGCACATGCATTTTTTTAAAGGCGTGTCCACTGTGTTTGTCGACTTTAAATGTCATGTCGGCAAAGCGCGGATCTTGATGCATGGCCTCCATATATTTTTCGGTCTGTTCGACTGTACCGGATACCGTCCCGTTCAGGCCTTCATAAGCAACAAGAATTCGCCCTTTGAGCCCTAAGTCCTGACAAAAAGCCAGATGCTCTTCCGAAAAGATCACCGGGTCATCAATCGGGACGAATTTATAATATAGCAGCACCCGATATTCCTGTTTATCTTCCATTTTTATACCACCTACCATTCATATTTGCAAGATATAAATGCCGGGGTTGATATTTGATTTTAAATCTTGCGGAGGTTATTATACCAATGTTTTGCTACATACTCAAATCGAATTTGTCTTTACGAAAAACATGGTGACGGTTCGGGTAGTCCGTTAAAAGCGATGTGCATGGCAATACCTGCGATGGAAAACAACCGAAATCACCAGAAGAACCTTAAATCATTTTCCGGGAATGATGAATTTGGGTTTGCATTTCCGTATATAAAGGCGTATACTATGATATAGCAAAAGAAATTGAAATCAGTAATACTTTACGATCTCTTTAACAAGTGGTGTAAAAGTATTTATCGTTCAATGACTTTGCACATATTTGTATAAGGAGGTCGTTTAATATGATGACTGGTACAGTAAAATGGTTCAACGCTGAAAAAGGCTTTGGTTTCATCGAGCGTGAAGATGGCGATGATGTTTTCGTTCACTTCTCAGCAATCAATGCAGAAGGCTTCAAAACACTTGAAGACGGTGAGAATGTCGAGTTCGAAATCGTGGAAGGTAACCGTGGTCCACAAGCAGCGAACGTAACCCGTCAATAGTAAATGACGATTCAAATAAAGGTTTATCTCATTCGTGAGGTAAACCTTTTTTGTTTAGGATAACATTCAATTTAAAATAACGTGGAGGGGGATTTCATGCCGGACCATTTTGACTGGCATCAGGAAGCGCAATGGCAATGGGACAATCGTGCGGAGTCCTGGAGTGCGCGAAGCATGGATATGTGGGATAGTGGAAGCCGAAAAGCAATTGTCCCGTTCATTCAAAGCCATCTGAAACAAGGAAGCAGCATTCTCGATATTGGCTGTGGTGACGGGTATGGTTCGTATAAACTGCACCGGTCAGGCTATCACGTGACCGGGATGGATATTTCCGGTGAAATGATCAGATTGGCCAGCGAAAAACCGGAACAAGCGGGTATTTCCTTTTTAAAGGGGGATATTACCAGCCTGCCGTTTGACGCTAACAGTTTAGATAGCATCATGGCAATTAATGTCATGGAATGGACTGAATCGCCCGAAAAAGCAATACAGGAGCTTGACCGCGTGGTGAAAAAAGGTGGCTTGCTATTTGCCGGAATCCTTGGACCGACAGCAGGCCCGCGAATGAACAGTTACCCAAGGCTTCACGGGGAAAAAGCCATATGCAATACGATGATGCCGTGGGAATTCCAGCAGCTTGCTACGGAAAATAACTTTAGCTATGCGGATGGTTTTGGAATATATAAAAAAGGCGTCAATGAACGTCATTATAAAGATGTAGCACTGGATCTCCAACAGGCATTGACATTCATGTATGTTTTTATGTTGCGAAAGGCGGGGGAATAACATGGACAGAAATGACATCGAGCAAAAAGTCATTGATAGCTATCAGCAAGATGAAAAAATGATGATTCTCGTTTATGCGCAGTGGTGTATTAATCGTGATCTTGATCCGGAAGCATTGTATGAGCGCGCCTATCCAGGCCAAAAAAATAATCAAGCTTTGAAGGAAGCACTGGAATTGACGGTCTCCAAACAGGAATCAGAAGACATTCCGAATCAGACGGTACTTAACATTTTACAGCTGTTCGGCAATGATGATCTGGCGTTTGTTGTACAGGAAAAAATCGATGATGAAAAAGGGAAAAGCGGTGAATGATTTGCGACATTCGCTGATCAAAGTGTGAAAACCGCTGATGAGGTCGACTAAACCACTGATGAAATGGCGAACGCGCTGATAAAAGAATGAAAATTTATAGATCAAAGGGAGCGGGCAGCTGATGGATTGGTACATCAAAACATTTAAGGAATTGACGAACGATGAATTATATGACCTCATGAAGCTGCGGGTGGATGTGTTTGTCGTCGAGCAGGAATGTCCGTACCCGGAACTTGACAGTCATGATCAGCAGGCCATACATTATTTTTTGAAAATCGCTGGCGAAATGGCAGCGAATGTCCGGATATTGCCTGCAGGCTCGAAATTCAACGAAGCATCTATTGGACGGGTGGCCGTGGCCGAAAAGTTCCGCGGCAATGGCTATGGCAAGGAACTTATGCGAAAAGCAATTGATTACACGACTACTGTGCTTGCTGAGCAGCAAATTAAAATTCAGGCACAGAAATATTTGAAACAGTTTTATTCTGATCTCGGATTCATCCAAATATCCGACCCCTATTTGGATGATGACATTCCGCACATAGATATGATTTGGAATAATAAACCCTAATCGCTAAATTTTGATATGCCCCCTTCGTCAATCGAGGGGGCATATGTTTCCTGGGAGGAATGACGTGAAAGTCATGTCATAAAACATGCTGTTCGTGCAGTAGGCAGAGCTTATAATCCAATGATTTAATAAAATATCATCTTCCTTGAAAGTCTTTCTTTATCATATATTGAGCATCGCCTGAAGTTTCATGGTGCTGGAGGATGCACATGAAGCGGAAGATCTCCTCCCTGCATATAAATTAGCTGTCCATTAAATGAGCAGCGTTTAGATACCCACTTCCTTGTGCATTGGATGGTTGTCCCAAATCTTCACTTGCATCCATCAGTTGCTCTTTTATCTGGTCAGGCGTAAGGTTCGGGTCACTTTGGAGCAACTGTGCAACCACTCCGGCACATATAGGGGTGGCCATCGAAGTTCCTGATAAAGAAACATAGCTTGAATCGACGCGCGCTGATTTATTGGTTTTATCGAGAAATGAATTGGGTGATCTTAGCGAAACAATCTCAACCCCTGGTGTTAATAAATCCGGTTTTATTAGTCCGTCAATCGTTGGCCCGCGGCTGGAAAAGTCAGCCACAGTATCGTCTGAACGGTCTGTATTATTATGATCATCTGTTGCACCAACGGTAATAATTTTTGGGCTAGTGCCGGGACTTCCAATTGTCTGTTCTTCAGGACCTGAATTACCAGCCGCAACACAAACTACCATACCTTCATCCCAGGCAGCATCAACAGCCTTTACGACTGGATCGTCCTCTGCAGATTCTGTTGCATCTGATCCAAGTGATAGGGAAAGAACGTTTACATCATGCTCTGATTGATTTTGGATGCACCACTCGATACCATCAATTACTGTAGATAGGGAACCGGAACCCATTTTGTTTAACACTTTCACACCAACTAAGTTAGCGTCAGTTGCTGGGCCCTTATATTGCCCATCTGATGCAGCGCCATTACCAGCCGCGTCACCAGCACAATGGGTACCGTGTCCATTATCATCATATGGTTCTGTTTGATTACCTACGAAATCTTTAAATGCTGTGATGCGTCCCTCCAAATCTTCGTGTGGGTGTATGCCAGTATCAATAACCGCGATCGTTACGTCTTGCCCTGTTAAACCATTTTCTTGTAATTGATCGGCATTTATCGATGGTGTGGCAGTATCGAGCAACGTTGTGACTTCTCTGTCATAGTGGATTTTTTTGATGTGGTTACAACTATCAACCAATTTTCCGATATTTTTTACTGATAGATTAGCGGAGCAACATGAAATAGAAGGGAATTCACGTAACTTGCGGCATTTCGTTTTCTTGACATCATTTATACCAAGCGTATAACGGTCATCCTCAAACTCTACGATGATAGGCAGCCGTTTCATGTTTTTTCTGATATTCTCCAGTGGTCGGTGCAAGAAGCACGGAACGGAGCGAAACGGCCGGTAAAGGTCGATGAATTGCCGTTTTAGCTCTTTGTCTATCTTTGGCCCCTTTCGTCGCATTAATTCAATCATGGTAAAGTTTAACATGTGTTACCCTCCTTTTTTGGATTTACGTTATGCTACGTAAATACTTAGAAAAGAGAGTGGACAGCTGTTTGAAAAATAGAAAAAAGGCTTGAAACTAGATTATTCCTTGATGGGTCAACACCAAAATCTATGGTTGAAATGAATGAGTGAATATGGTAATAAAACTAGCTAGCGGAGGAAAAACACGGAGACTCCTGTGGGAATGCGCAGTGTGAAGACCCCGCAGAAAAAGCGACCTTCTTTTTCGAGGAGGCTGAGGACAAGCCCACGGAAAGCGACGAGCCAACACTCCACCGAATTTGCTGCGAGTTGCGAGGAGTGTAGGCTTCACCGAAAAAACTTGCAACACGACGAGCACCCAAGTGTTTTTCCGAAGCGACTGCTTATGTCAAAATGACATCTAATTTGTCAACCGTAGATTTTGGTGAACAGCCTCCTTGATATCATTAAGGATTTTTTTCAGGTCTTCGATACTATAATGAATCATTCTTTCACAGATATTCAATAAACTTTGTCCACCGGCAAAGAATCCTCAGATGCACAGGCGAATAATTGCTGTAGATGCGCAAACACGCCTTCTCGAGGCTCGCCCCCGGATTATCTGTGCTGATAGTCTAATTACCAATAAAAGTATGTCTCCGTGTACAATCTTCTCGTTTTCCCTAAATGGTAACGTTATCTAAAAGGTTGTTTTTGCAAGGGTATATGTGAGAAATTCTTATTTCGTATATTCTCATCCAGTAAGGATAAAGCATCATGATCTTATGTTAGCAATCTATAGTTAAACGACTATTTTTGCGATTCCATGAATAGATGCCTCTTCAAATATCATTTTCCGGTCATAGCATGTTCGTGAAACTGGTAAGTGAAAGGAGCAAAAATCAATGTTTAATTATTCTGCCAGTAATGTTTCACGATCTCCTTTGATCGATGAGTTTTTAAGAAGTGAATTGGCTGGGCCAAATAATAGATCGCAATCGAAGGCTTTCCCTGTTCTAGTTAAATTCAAAAAGGGGGATGATTCTTATCAGAAGGGTATGAAAAGCTTGCAAAACATCGTAAAAAAATATTCACATTGTGAAGTGAAACGGTCGTTATCTCGCTTTTCTTTACAAAGTGGAAAACTTTCAGCTGAAGCGCTTGAAGATCTTTGTACGAACTGTGGAGATGTAGAAAAAGTCTATCTTGATCGCGAAGTTAACGCTTTACTTGATACTGCAACAGACACGACACGGGCAAGCGAGCTTCAGAAAACGGTCGATGCGACAGGTAAAGGGGTGACGATAGCCGTTATCGATACCGGTGTACACCCCAGCTCTGATTTGATGGAACCTGAAGAAAGAATTGTTGGATTTAAGGATTTTGTCAATGATCGTGAGGATCCCTATGATGATAATGGACATGGTACTCACTGTGCCGGAGATGTAGCAAGTAATGGACATCAATCTGATGGGAAATATGCCGGGCCTGCTCCTGAAGCAAATATTGCAGGTGTTAAAGTTCTTGACTCGATGGGGTCTGGTTCTTTATCCGACATTATTAATGGTGTGGATTGGTGTATTGAAAATAAGGATGAATACAACATCCGTATTTTATCATTATCGTTAGGTAGTCCAGGCACCGAACCTGAGGGGGATGATCCGATGGTCCAAGCGGTTAATCATGCTTGGGATGAGGGGTTTGTTGTATGTGCCGCTGCTGGGAATGAGGGACCGGGTGAAAAAACGATTTCGTCACCAGGCATTAGTCAGAAGGTTATCACCGTAGGGGCTTTGGATGAAAAAGATACGTCTGACCGATCGGATGATCATGTCGCGGAGTTTTCAAGTCGGGGGCCAACCATTGATGGACACACGAAACCCGATATTCTTGCTCCAGGAGTGAATATTGTTTCACTAAGTGCGTCTAATGCATATCGTGATGAAATGTTAAAGAATGATCAGTTGGGTGATCACTATATCCAGATGTCCGGGACGTCAATGGCCACCCCCATTTGTGCAGGAGTATGTGCGCAAATGTTAGAATTAAATGGTGATTTGGAGCCTGATGAAGTTAAAAATCAAGTACTTGAGAGAGCGAGAGACATGGGTCTTGAAGCAAATACTCAAGGTAAGGGATCACTGGATGCTGTGGGAAACTCAGATGAATGTGATAGACAATGATTAACGTAGTGGATCGGTAAAACTGATAAAGGCTGTAACTAAAGATTTTTTGGTTACAGCCCCACAATACTTGACACAATAGCCGTATTGTATATAAAGCATTCCTAATTTGAAAAGTTCATACAACTATTTCCAAGGAGGAGTAATGCAATGATTTTAACCCCGGGTCAAAAGGAAAGTCTTCTTCCGGTACCAACCAATCATGATCACCTACAGTCGATTCTTAACAGGCACTACGAGATAAAGGAGAAAATTCAGAAGGACGAAAAGGACTATTATGATGAGGAACAAGATACGCAGGCACGGGAGCACTACTATCGTAATATTGATTTTGACAATAATGGTGATGAGGTAATTTCGTTACTTGAGGAGCTTCTGAAGGAGACGCATACCGATCAAGTGCCATATGACCCTTCCGAATATGTTTACCCGTGGGTTGATCTTCGTCCAAACGGGGAGCTTAAGAGCATTTATTCTGGTGCGAACCGGCAAGCTGAGGATGTGATTAAAGTAGATTTTGAATCCTCGCTAAAAAGAAAAGAGATGGCCGAAAAGCTGACTCAGAATGACGGATGGGATCAAATTGTAAGGATTGCAGACGAATTTCCATATAACTGTGAGCATGTCATACCGCAATCATGGTTCAATGAGCGGATGCCGATGCGCGGAGATGTTCACCATTTATTTACTTGTGATCCTGATTGCAATTCACTTAGAAGCAATTATCCTTATCATGATTTTGCTGACTATAAGCCTCAAGCGATCGGAAGCAAACGGGTGGAAGATGCATGTGGTAAGGCGGAAGATGGGCGGTTTGAGCCGGAATATGGAAAAGGTACTGTCGCTCGGGCCATGTTATATTTTTTGCTGAGGTATCCGGGTGAAATTGAGCAATCCCATAAAGAGACAATTGATAGGGATTTGCTGTTGGAATGGCATCAACAGTTTTCGCCTGATCTTTATGAAAAGCACCGTAACCAAGCTATTTATGAATTACAGGGAAATCGTAATCCGTTCATCGATTATCCTGAAGAGATGCTTCGACTTTTTTAAGGTTGCTAATGGTATAAATATACACATGACAGCTTTCATTGTCACAAAAAATGTAACGAATAAAAAAATACACGTAACAAATTCAGACGAAAATATATAAAAGTCGCTTATAGTTTGCACAAAAATAATCGGAATCAATCCCGAAAAAGTCGCGTGTCAAATTGACATGATCTGGCAGCGAAAATAACGTATCATTCATTCGAATCGACACATAGTATGGTTAGCGATTCATTTTATGTGAATGGAGGCTGACAGCTATGATGACCAATGATCAGCTTAAACAATGCAAAAATACACTGCTAGAGCGGCAGGATGCTCTAATTAGTCAGGTCCAGGATCACTTTGGCACCTCGCTTGAATTAACGAAACAGTCAATGGACGAATTATCCAATTATGATAACCATCCCGGTGATATGGGAACAGAAATGTTTGAACGCGAAAAAGATATCGCCTTAAATGAACATGCGGAACAGGAACTGCAGGATATTAATGCGGCGCTTCATGCGATTGAAGATGGGACATATGGTATTTGCCGGGAATGCGGTACTGATATACCCTTTGAGCGGCTGGAGGCCATGCCGACCGCAGACCGCTGTTTTGAACATGCTGAGGATTTGGATAATCATGCTAAGGATGACCGGCCGATTGAAGAAGGGGTTTTCAGCCCGAATATCAACCCCAATGAAGTGACTGAAGAGGAACAAACAGGCTACGATGCGGAAGATGCGTGGCAGGAAGTAAGCCGCTATGGCACATCGGAGACAGCATCGGATTTTTATGGCGACCGTGACCATTACGATGAGATGTATCCGAACAGTGATGAACGGGTCGGCAGTGTAACCGATGAGGAAAGCTTTTTGGCAGCCGACCAGGACGGACATTTCACAGGTGTGACGCCGAATCATAACAAGTATGAAGAATAGGGGCAGATGGTCAAGTCACGCCATGAATTTTGCGGAATCTGAAACATTTGGCGCTGCGAATCCGTACAGCATCATAAGGAGATGATGAAAATGGAAGACAATCGCGGCTGCATCAAATGTGGCAGTACGGATGCTGAACAGAAAGACGTTGCTATGACCGGGACAGGCCTCTCCAAAATGTTCGATGTCCAAAACAATCAGTTCGTAGTCGTTTCATGTAAAAACTGTGGGTACTCCGAATTTTATAACAAGAAAAGTTCCGCTGGCAGCAACATATTTGATTTTTTCTTCGGTGGTTAAAAGAGCTCCCTGCATAGGAGCTTTTTTACTTTCAGTAGCCATGGAGAATGGATTCCAGTAAATAGCCGACGATCGGTGTCTGAAGGACAGCACATAAGCTCACTCTTTTTTGCCCAACATAAAGGATGTTAAAAAACACTCCCTACTTCACTCTAAATATAATGGGTAGCAGTCGTTTCATCCAATAATTAAAAAAACTTGCAGCCCGAACAAGCTGCAAGTTTTAAAAAGAGAGGATCATTCCTCCTGACGTTTCACGAGTTCCAGCGATGCCGTTTGTGCTTCACCGTTTCGGTAAAACTCAATTTCAATTGTGTCCCCGATTTCCGCTTCATTGTATAAATAGTTCCGTAAATCAACTAAGGACGTCACGTCATTGCCGTTGATTTTCGTAATAACATCAAACTGCTGTAGGTTTGCGGCGTCTGCAGGTGAACCTGTCTCGACCTGGGCAACGACCATGCCACCTTCAATATCCTGTGGAAGCTGAATTTGCTCGCGATATTGTGGCGGAACCTGATTAAGGGAGGCAGAGCTGATCCCGATGTATGGCCTGGCGACGTTACCATCCGTTTCAAGCTGTTCAATAATTGGCATGGCAGCGTCTATGGGAATAGCAAATCCAATGCCTTCCACAGCGGTTTGGGCGATTTTCATCGAATTAATACCAATGACCTTACCGTCAGCATTGACCAGAGCACCACCGCTATTGCCCGGATTAATGGCAGCATCTGTCTGAATGACTTCAGTTACCCAGTCCGGCTGGCCATCACCGTTCGTATCCATATTGACGGAACGATCCAGGCCACTGACGATTCCTCTTGTCAATGTGTTGGCAAATTCCATCCCAAGCGGATTGCCAATTGCGATGACCGTTTCGCCTACGTCCATGTCATCCGATGACCCGAGGTTGGCAACGGTATCGATTTTATCGCCGTCAACCTTCAGGACGGCCAAATCACTCAACTCATCTGAGCCCAGCACTTCTGCCTGAATGCGTTTGTCATTATTAAGGGCGACTTCCACCTCCTGAGCACCGGAGACAACATGATGGTTGGTGACCACATAGGCGTTACCGTCTTCGTTTTTATAAATAATGCCTGAGCCGGTCCCGGATTCCTGACTTTGCTCCCAAATATTTGTCTGCTGCATACGGGTGACGCCGACGACTGCATTGGCTGCTTCATCCATGTCTGAAGCGACAGCCGCATTATCGGAGGCAATGGTTTCGGTTACTTCAGGTGATTCAGATGGTTGATCGGTTTCTGTATTGGCGTTGCCTGAATGATTGCCGCCATCATTATTTGGTATAATATTGGTGGTAAATAATAGCGCAACGACAATGGCTGAAATCAGACCGCCAATCAACCCGCTCAGCAGATGGCCGGGTTTATTGCGCTTTGGTTTTCCTGATTGATTGACTTGGGCATTCTGTCCGGCTGTTTGGTCACTACCACTGCTGTCTTCCGGCTCCGGATGCTGCTGCGAATTATTTTCCGTATTGTCGCTGTCATTGTGATGATTATGATTGTAATCCATGACGATCTCACCTCGTTACGTTATGATGATGACAATTCCCATTATAGCCACAACGTTTGGCCGTTTTTTGGTAAGATTATGGCAAAAGTGTGTAAAATGACAAGTCTAATCATGATATTCCCATTTTTAGACTAGGACAATCATTAAAAAATCAAAGATGGAGGAACCGTCTATGAATCATCATATCGGTATTGTGGAAGATGATGCAAACATCCAAAATATTGTGGCCGCCTATTTAAAAAAAGAAGGATTTCCTGTCACGGTTATGGAAACTGCTGAATCCGCGTGGGAACTGTGGGAAACCCGACAGCCGGATATGTGGATTTTGGACATCATGCTGCCTGGTATGGACGGCTACGAATTCTGTAAAAAAATCAGACAGGAAAGTGACGTGCCGATTGTTATCATTTCAGCCAAAGATGAGGAGATTGATAAAATTATCGGGCTGGAACTGGGCGGCGATGATTATTTGACCAAACCGTTCAGCCCTAGGGAGTTAGTGGCCCGGGTCAAACGTCTGTTCAAGCGCACCAGTCCGTTAACGGAAACGAATCATACACCGGATGACCGGGTCAAGGCTGGCGATTTATTAATTTATGAACATGATCACCGGATTTTTTGGCATGGCCTGGAGGAGGATGTCACCACAAAAGAATTTGCTATGCTTCTGTTATTGGCAAAGCATCCGAATAGAGCGTTTTCCCGGGAGGAATTGTTGGTTAAAATCTGGGGGGAAGACTATTTTGGCAGTGACCGGGCCGTTGATGACCTGGTGAAACGCATCCGGAAAAAACTGGTCAGTGTGCCATTGGAAACTGTCTGGGGTTATGGGTATCGGCTGCGCATTGAAGAGGAACCATCATGAAACTGCAGTCCCAGTTAAATTGGGCTTTTACTACTTTACTGTTGGTCATCCTGGCTGTCACCGGGTATGTGATTTATTCGATGATTTTGGGGGTGCTGATCGACAATGAACGAACGGAACTAGAACAAAAAGGCCAATTACTTGTTCAGATACTGAATGAACGTTATCAGTCACAGGGTGGTATTGAGGACTTCAGCAATTTTCTTGAGGAGCAGGATTTGCAGTTATTTCTCTACGACCGCAGCCAAGATCAGGTATTGCTGTCGACAATGCCGCAGCAATATGTCAGAGGGTTTTCGGCGAATCATTATTTTGCCAATGATCGGGAAGAATTGTGGGAAGCAGGGAACAGTAAATTTGTCACGTCCCGTATCCTGATTTATCCGGATCGAACCACACTGGAACTGATTTTATTGACCCCGCTGACCGATTTGCAGATCATACAGCAGGATTTTTTCAGGCGGCTTGTCATCGTATTCATCGTTGGTACCATCGCTGCGGTGCTGCTCAGTTATATGTTGACGAATAAGCTAGTGACGCCGCTAACTAAATTAAAAAGAGAACTGAAAAAAATCGAAAAACGTAAATTTGATGACGTCGAACGTGTTAAAGCAACCGGTGAGATTAAAGAGGTTGAACAAAGTGTCTATGATATGGCAACAGAGCTTGAACGCTATATGACATCACAGCAAGCCTTTTTCCAGAATGCGAGTCATGAATTGAAAACGCCACTTATGACAATACAGGGCTATGCAGAGGGAATCCGGGACGGCGTATTTGATAAGAAGGATCAAGAAAAAGGTCTGGAAATGATGGTTACCGAGGTTAGCCGCCTGAAGACCATCATTAATGAAATGATTCTGCTCGCGAAACTGGACAGTGAGCAGGCGACATATGAGTCTGAGCGGATTGAAGCTGCTGAGCTGGTCGATCAGGTGCTCGATCGGGCGCTGCCATTAGTCAGTGAAAACGGGATTCAATTAACGCACAGTGTGGATCATAAGAGCGTTTTTTTGGCTGATCAAGAAAAACTGCTGCGTGCCTTGGTCAATATCACGTTTAACGCCATTCGCCATGCCCGTTCACACGTGACAATCACCGCAAAAAATCAGATGATTATTGTTGAAGATGACGGGGAAGGTATACCTAAGGAGCTTATGCCGCATATTTTCCATAGGTTTGTTAAAGGAAAAACCGGCGAAACAGGACTTGGACTGGCCATTGCGCGGGCGATCGTGGAACAGTCGGGCGGCAGCATAACAGTCGGTGAGTCCGGGCTTGGCGGCGCGAAATTCACCATCACTTTTCCTGAGCCGAATTCTATGATATAATTGGATAGTTTTGAATCAGCTGTAACATTAGAGGAGCGTACGTTTATGCAATTACGAGAAGATCTTCGCAACATCGCCATTATCGCTCACGTTGACCATGGCAAGACAACACTTGTTGATCAGATGCTGAAATACTCGGGGACATTTCGGGAACATGAACAGGTGGATGAGCGCGCCATGGACACGAACGATATTGAGCGCGAACGTGGAATTACCATTTTATCAAAAAACACAGCGATAAAACATGACGATACAACCATTAATATTCTGGACACACCCGGCCATGCCGATTTTGGCGGGGAAGTCGAACGGATCATGAAAATGGTGGACGGTGTATTACTGGTAGTTGATGCCTATGAAGGCTGTATGCCGCAAACCCGTTTTGTGCTGAAAAAAGCATTGGAACAAAAACTGACACCGATCGTCGTTTTAAACAAAATTGACCGGCCGAATGCCCGACCTGATGAGGTCATCGACGAAGTGCTGGATTTGTTTATTGAGTTGGGCGCCGATGATGACCAGCTGGAATTTCCGGTTATCTATGCGTCTGCATTGAATGGTACATCAGGCAACGAGCCGGAAGAACAGGCGGAAACAATGGATCCGGTTTTCACAACGATTTTGGATCATATCCCGGCTCCGGCTGATACGCAGGATGACCCGCTGCAGTTCCAGGTGACCCTGCTGGACTATAATGACTATGTCGGCCGGATTGGCATTGGGCGTGTTGTCCGTGGAACCATCAGTGTCGGGAAACAGGTTGTTGTGCTGAAAAAAGACGGCACGGAAAAGTCGTTCCGTATCAGTAAATTGTTCGGCTTTATCGGCTTGAAGCGGATGGAAATAAAGGAAGCAAAAGCAGGCGATATTGTCGCGATTGCCGGTATGGACGATATTAATATCGGGGAAACCATCTGTTCGTCGGACTACCCGGAAGGCCTGCCGTGGCTACGTATTGATGAGCCGACATTGCAGATGACATTCGTGACTAATAACAGCCCGTTTGCCGGACGTGAAGGAAAGTATATTACGTCCAGACAAATCGAAGAACGCTTAATGAAACAGCTGGAAACCGATGTCAGTCTACGTGTTGAGCCAACCGAGACACCTGATGCCTGGACTGTCTCAGGACGCGGGGAACTTCACCTGTCTATTTTGATTGAAAATATGCGCCGTGAAGGTTATGAACTGCAACTGTCGAAACCACAGGTCATCATTAAAGAGATCGATGGTGTCAAATGTGAACCGGTTGAACATGTCCAAGTCGATGTTCCCGAAGATTATACTGGCCCGGTGATGGAATCCCTGGGGGAGCGGAAAGGCGAAATGCTTGATATGGTTAATCAGGGCAATGGTCAGGTGCGCATTGAATTTAAAGTGCCGTCCCGCGGTTTGATTGGCTATGCCACTGAGTTTATGTCGCTGACACGGGGTTATGGCATTCTCAACCATTCTTTTGATACCTATGAGCCGGTTATCAAAGGCCAGGTCGGCGAACGCCGCGAAGGAGTGCTCGTCTCACTGGAAAACGGCAAAGCATCGACTTATGGCATCATGCAGCTGGAAGATCGTGGCGTGATTTTTGTCGAACCGGGAACCGAAATATATGCAGGCATGGTCGTTGGCGAGCATAACCGGGAAAATGATCTGACGGTCAACATTACGAAAGAAAAGCATTTAACCAATGTTCGCTCAGCAACGAAAGACCAGACAGCAACGATCCGGAAAACCCGTGATCTGTCGCTGGAAGAGGCCATCGAGTATATTGATGACGATGAGTATTGTGAAGTAACGCCTGAATCCATTCGTCTCCGTAAAAAAATATTGAATAACAATGAACGTGAAAAAGCGGCGAAAAAGTCGAGGTTGGGATAAAATGCTTGAGCCGGCAATGGCAGGAAGATGCTGTTGCCGGTTTTTTAATGATATGTGCCGTTTAAAATTTTTCCTGAATGAGCGCGTTAACTGCTGAAGCGGAACAGAATCAATAGAAGAAGGGAATTATCAACAGAAGGCCAGGGCGTATCAACAGAAGAAGGGAATTATCTGCAGAAGAGCGGAAGTATCAACAGAAGGGCGGAAGTATCAACAGAAGGGCGGAAGTATCAACAGAAGGGCGGAAGTATCAACAGAAGGGCGGAAGTATCAACAGAAGGGCGGAAGTATCAACAGAAGGGCGGAAGTATCAACAGAAGGGCGGAAGTATCAACAGAAGGGCGGAAGTATCAACAGAAGGGCGGAAGTATCAACAGAAGGGCGGAAGTATCAACAGAAGAGCGGAAGTATCAACAGAAGGGCGGAAGTATCAACAGAAGGGCGGAAGTATCAACAGAAGAGCGGGAGTATCAACAGAAGGACGGAAGTATCAGCAGAAGGGCGGAAGTATCAACAGAAGGGCGGAAGTATCAACAGAAGAGCGGAAATATCGACAGAAGGGCGGAAGTATCAACAGAAGGGCGGAAGTATCGACAGAAGAGTGGAAATATCAGCAGAAGAAGCCACTATATCAACAGAAGATGGGATGACCCCGTCCGTGCATTATATCAGCGGCCATATCGTCATCGTCAATAATCAGTTAGAATAAAACAGAACGAACAGCCAGGTTTTTTGATAAAAGGTAGGTGTCGACACATGAACAGGTTGTTAAAACGACTCGGATTCCTGTTCAAATTTCATAAATCGATTCCCTTCATAATGGATTTTTTCCGTTCGAGACAGGTGAAAGGGACAACGAAAATTTTATATGTTGTGCTGATCATCGGCTATATGGCATTACCGTTTGACCTTATTCCGGATTTTCTTTATGTGATCGGGCTAATCGATGATCTAACCGTTGCCACAATCCTTTTGCAGCGGATGGTAAAAGTTGCGCCGGAATCACTGAAGGAAAAATATCAATTAAAATGAATTGCAAGGAACTATATGCTTATATAAGCATATAACTATATAATAATGTAGTGGAGGATCTTATGGAGAAAATGGGTATATCTGTGGAAGAGGCTGCACCGGTTACGCGATGTTAAGATTGTAATGCAAGGGCGGCGGGGACAGTGGGTTTATTATCGTTTCAACCGTGATACGGATTTTTTCCCGTTGGTGGAACACATCCTTGAACGCATACCAATTCATCGTGGCTTACTCGAAAAAGTGAATTCAGTCAAAAACACAAATCACTGTTAAGGAAGCATAGAGGGGGGACAACATTGGATTTACAAACCGTTTAATAGCTAAAAACGGGATGTCATTTTTCCCCATGCATCCCGTTTTTGTTTATTTTCTTCTTGTTTTTATTATCATCCGGAATATATTTCGTGAAATAAACGGCAAAAATTAAACAAATGAATGCGATGCCCCAGGCCGCAATCCCGCTCCAATAACGATCGATGCCCAGGCCAATAACCAACACAATGCCGCTTATCATGATAAAAATACCTGATAAATAACGTTTCATGTTCCACACCTCGGATTTTTTGATAAAAGTTACGCCTGTATGACTGCATGGCGTTACGACATAAATATGCCGATAAAATCTCTTTAGTGTCCGGCAACATCTCGCTTAGTGAAAAACACCCACGTTACGACAAGGAAAATCACATAATAAACAGCTAATACCGTGATGGAAAACCCTAGGCTCATGCCTTCAAACATTGGCGAGCCATTCATATATTGATCCATGTTCGTATTGGCAAACAGGATGTATTTTGCCCAGTCATAGTCAGAGAAGAAGCCAATAATCGCATTGCCGGAAAGCATAAGGAAAATGGCGATCCCGATAGCCAGGGAGCTTTGCCGGAAAATGGCCGAAATCATGAAAGCAAACGTCGCCATCATCACAAGTGTAACAAGCTTTATTCCGTAGCCCTCAATGATTTGTTCGATAACGGAAACATAGGCATAACCTTCATTTTGATTGAGAACAATATGCGGGTTTATTCCGTTCACACCGAAAAATAACGCCCCAATAATCCATGACAAAATCAGTACAAACAGGAGGGTAAACAACGCAAATAATAATACAGATACATATTTGGAAGCCAGGATTTTAGTGCGAGTAATCGGGCGTATCAGTAACAGCTTTATGGTTCCCCATTTAAATTCATTTGCGACGATCCCTGCAGCGACGATAATCGTCAGCAAGCTTACGAATGAAAGCAGAAATTTATTTTCCATGACAAACTGCCATGCATCGTATGGTGCTGGCTGGATGTCGTTTTCAAGATAATAATTGTTTTTTTCAATTTGGCTTGTATGGATGCCCTGCATCATCTCGTCCTGTTCCATTTCTTTCTGCATCTCCGCGTTTTCGTCCTGCAGTGCCTGTCGCCAATTATCATCCTGTGATGCCTGGTATGTCCCACTATTTTCGACACCAAAATTGGCAAGGAGAGCCAGCCCCAGGATCAGTGCGGCTATAAGAATATACATGATCCATGTTGATTTGCGTATGTATAATTTAATTTGTTCATTGATCAGCAGCTGAAAAAAGTTACGCAATCGTATTCTCCCCAATCAAATCAAAGAATTTATCCTCCAGTGTTGATGGCGTGATCGTCACCTGGTATACCCGGAGATTATGATGCACAAATGTTTCAATTATGTTTGGTATCATTTCCCGCTCAGCCTGAATCGTTAATGTGTCATTGGCTGTTGCATTGATATCAAAATCATCCCGTAAGATGTTAACCGCTTGCTTTATGGGTGTCACGTCCATTTGTATCTCAACGGCAGTTGTCTGTTCGGTTGCTGCATTGACATCTTGTATCGCAACCATTTCACCATTTTTGATCAGCCCGATCCGGTCACACATTTGCTCGATTTCTGATAATAAATGACTGGAAATGATAACAGCGACATTTTCCTCTTCAGCCAGTCTTCTGATGTACTGACGGATTTCGCGAATGCCGGCCGGGTCCAACCCGTTCGTAGGCTCGTCCAGAATTAGTACGGATGGTTTATGCAGTAAGGCTTGAGCAATCCCCAGACGCTGGCGCATTCCGAGAGAATATTTCCTCGCTTTTTCGTTAATAGGCTTTTCCAGTCCGACCAACTTGATGACTTCATCGATACGTTCCTTGGTAACCCCATGCATCATTCGGGCATAATGTATTAAATTTTGTTTTCCTGTCATGAACGGGTACATTTCGGGGTTTTCAACAATCGCGCCGACTTCCCGTATGGCCTTTTTAAAGTTCGACTTGATGCTGTTTCCCAATATACGCACATCACCACCTGACAGTCCCATCAGTCCGACCATCATGCGGATGGTTGTCGTTTTGCCGGCACCATTGGGACCGATAAACCCGAATACTTCTCCCTTATGAATTTCGAATGATAATCCTTTAATAACTTCTTTGCTGCCAATTGTTTTTTTGACATCGATTAATTCCATTGCTGTTTCGGTCATGTAAAAATCCCCCATTTTGTGTAACTCATTTGTTAATACGAAAAAATCACAGAAACGTTTCACCTATCTTGGTCCATTATGTCGATTCCTGATCTTCTTCATCTGTATATTCCATTAAGTCGCCGGGTTGGCAATCTAACGCTTTACACAATGCATCAAGTGTTGTGAAGCGGATAGCTTTGCCTTTTTCGTTTTTAAGGATGGACAAATTGGCGGGTGTAATATCAACTAATTCAGAGAGTTTATTCAGTGACATTTTACGCTTAGCCATCATGACATCAAGATTTATTCTGATCATTCCGGTCCTCCTGGTTCATCATATCGTTTTCTTATTTTCCTCAACCGCGTTAACAGCCGTTCTTAAAGCTGAAGCGATAACTATAAACACGATCCCGGCAATGATGAAATCAACATAGGCGATATTTGAAAAGGCAATGGAGGCATTCGAAATATCCAATGCAGTAAGTGCCTTTGAAAATAACAGACCATCCATATAAGTGGTAGCCGATCCTAGAACAGCAAACGTCAGACCCATCCTGAAAAGTACTGAGACGTTTCCATACATAAATAGACTATCTGCATAAACATTTTTCAGAAATTTGTACATGAGCCATAAGAACGAGAGGACAAATAGAAATAAGACAACATTGAAAAGTAACGTTAGCACCATAAAAGATTTGTCTGTATAAAGCTCAGGCTGCTGGTCAAAGTCAAGGGTCATATAGAGATATAATGGTTCAAATTGTCCCAAAGTCGTTGTGAAGGAACTGTCAGGCCACCAGATATATGAAGCATTTGATGTGATGGCAAATACCCCTGTCAAAAGAACAAGCCAGAATAAGATAAGACATAGTATTGATGACATTTTAAATATGACATTGAGCCTCATTGGTTCTCTCCTTATAGGATAGAATAAAAACCTACATGTATGTAATCATGTAAGTCAAATAAAATAATACCATATTCATTTCGTTTTAAGCAATAAATTTATCGTTTTTCATTAAAATAATATTGAAAAGGATTCTTTCTTTGTTTTACGCTGCAGTTCTGTTGTTTAACCAAAAAAATAATAATCCACCCTTGACGTTAACAGCCATGGTGGATTATTTTCTCCGATACGCTGACCCCCTTAAAGGGACTACTATTTGAATACCGTTAGTGTTTCAGCACTAGCGGCATTTTAGTAAATATAAAATTTTGGACGACGTTTTCAATACTGAAATCGGCTAATTCTCGTTTTGCTCCTGCCCGACTTCTGACCTCTGGCATCTGTCAAGACGCGTCAGCGTTTTTAGCTGTGCCTCGATCTTAAAACCTATTTTTTCAAATCAGGATTTTCCCGTTTAGCTTCTCTGACGTTTGGTCTGCGAAACCCACCCGCTATGTCTGCCTGCTTAAATTCCCTTGTGAAATGCACTTCCTGAGCGTCTGACAATTGTTTATTCTGTGATGGCTGATATTGTGCTTTTCGCATAATAAAACGTCCTTTCTATTCATAGAGTCTATTAGACTGTTCCCGGTTTAAACTGTGTAAAACATAGACTATCATTCCAATCCCCTTCATAACTACTATCGTATGGCGTTTGAAAATGGGGGCATTTAAATTTAAAAATTTTTCAATGCCCCCATTTTGGACGTTGGTTTCGATTGTACTGATAAAGGGGATGATTTCGATTTCACGAAAAATCAGATATAATGGTTTCAGTATTTTGAGAAAAAAGGGGTGCAAGCCAATATGCGAGAGGTTGTCATTGTGGATGGCTGCCGGACAGCGGTTGGCCGGCGAAAGGGAATGTTTGCGGATTACCGGTCGGATGAATTGGCGGCTGTGGTCCTGGATGAACTGGTGGATCGGTCGAAAATCAATAAGGATGTTGTTGAAGATGTAATTTTAGGCTGTGTGACGCAAGTAAATGAACAAGGCGGCAATATTGCCCGGACAGCGGCGCTAATTGCCGGGTTTCCGTCCCATGTGCCTGGTGTGACGATTGACCGGCAATGCGGATCCAGCCAGCAGGCGGTGCATTTCGGGGCACAAGCGATTGCAGCAGGTGATATGGATATCGTCGTTGCCGGTGGGGTGGAGAACATGACGCGTGCACCGATGTTTTCGAATATGCAGGAAGTGAAGCCGAGTGACAAACTCACATCCAAATATGACATTGTCAACCAGGGAATTTCCGCCGAAAAAATGGCGGCTAAGTGGGGCTTTACACGCAAAGAATTGGATGTTTTCGCTTATGAAAGTCATCAGAAGGCCTTGGCAGCCATTGAAAAAGGCCATTTTAAACAGGAAATTGTCCCGGCTGAGACTTGGGATGAAAATGGTCATTCACAAACAGCTGAAACAGATGAAGGGCCGCGTGCCGATACAACGATGGATGCTCTAGGTGGCCTGAAGCCGGTTTTTCAGGAAGATGGCAATATAACCGCTGGCAACGCAAGCCAGATGAGTGACGGGGCAAGTGCTGTTTTGCTGATGTCACGGGAAAAGGCAGAAGCACTAGGATTGCAGCCGAAAGCGAGGATTGTTGCGCGGTCGGTGGTTGGCTCCGATCCGACGCTTATGCTGACAGGGCCGATTGAAGCAACACGAAAGGTTTTGAAAAAGTCCGGTCTCACGATTGACCACATCGGTCGGTATGAAGTGAACGAAGCCTTTGCCCCGGTACCGTTAGCCTGGCTGAATGAAACAAATGCGGATGCTGAAAAGCTGAATGTCAATGGGGGTGCCATTGCGCTCGGTCATCCATTGGGTGCAACCGGCACGAAACTACTTGTCTCGTTGGTCAACGAATTGAAACGCTCTGAAAACAAATATGGTTTGCTGGCGATTTGTGAAGGAATGGGAATGGCCAATGCAACCGTGATTGAACGGTTATAAGGCATTCCCTGAATATGAGGTGACTTAGGGCAGCATTTTTTGGTGAAATATTTCGTTTTTTGTTTTCAGTCATGATATGATAATGACAAAATGACGAAGGAGCAAGATGTATGAAGTGGGGTCAATTCGTCCGAACAATATTGGCATTATTCATGATTGTCCTTCTGGCAGCATGTACGAATGATGAACCTGAACAGCCGCAACCGGGCGATGAAGCAAATCAACAGGAAACACCAAAATCTGAACGAGACGAATCACAGGAACCAGAAGTACAGGAAATAACGCTTTCTGCAATTGGTGATATTTTGATCCATGGTACCGTGTATGAAGATGCGCGTAAGGCTGACGGCACGTTTGATTTCAGACCAATGCTGGAGCAGGTAAGACCTTATTTAAATGATACCACCATTACATTTGCCAATCAGGAAACGATGATCGGTGGTGAAGTGCTAGGATTATCATCTTATCCAACATTCAACAGCCCCCACGCAGTAGGGGATGCTTTAAAAGAGGCCGGCGTTGATGTCGTTTCACTGGCCAACAATCACACATTGGATGGCGGGGAAGAAGCGATCATGAACGCGATTGACCATTGGGAAAAGATCGATATGATGTATACAGGCGCCTATCAACACGAGGCTGACAGTGACGAGCTACGGGTTTATCATACAGACGAGGGCATTTCGGTGGCATTTTTGGCGTATACGTACGGCACAAATGGCATCCCGGTCCCGGATGGGAAAGATCATTTAGTGAATTTGATTGATAAAGATGTTATGGCTGACCGGATTCAGGAAGCAAAACAGCAGGCAGATGCTGTCATCTTAAGTCTGCATTACGGGAATGAGTATGAGCGGATGCCGAGTGCGGAACAGAAAGACCTTATCCAATTTGCTGCGGATAAAGGCGTACACGTTGTCTTAGGCCATCATCCGCATGTTTTGCAGCCGGTTGACTGGGTTGAGGGCGACGATGGACACGCGACACTTGTTGCCTATTCACTGGGGAATTTTTTATCCGGTCAGGATGAATTTTACCGTCGGATCGGAGGGGTTTTTAAATTTGCGATTGAGAAAACGGTTAAGGGTGAAAAGGAAACCATTGACGTGAAGGCACCGCAATTTATGCCGACATTTGTGAAATTCCAGAACGAGGCGAATTATGAGGTTGCTCCGATGTACCAGTTAACGGACGATGAACTCGCAAATGCCGGGGAACATTATCAGGAGATTCAGGATCATATGGCGCAATGGGTGCCGGAACTGGCGTTTATCGAGGAATGAGCGGGGCATGGGGAGAGGTTCCTTGTCCCGTGTCTGTAAAAAATAATCGCCCTGTAAGTAGAACAGGACGGTTATTTTCAATTTATTAGCCGCATCTTTTTGTTCATGATAAACGAAACGCTATATAGAACAGCACCAAACAACAGGAATGCCGGGAATGGAATATGCATGACAACCCCAATATCAGGCATGAACCGCGGTAAAAGCGCTGTCAGGCCAATGAACAGGAAAAATAGTAACCATAACTGCAGAAATTCCACCCATTTTTTAGGTTGTTTTTCCTTAAATGTCGAATCTTTTATCCATTTGAAAATAAAAATAATCAATCCAAGCAGGAGTAGCAGGTCGATCAGGGTAATCAGTATGCCGGATCCAAGTGGGATGTCTATAATTCCACTGCCAAGGTTGAAAACATAGTGCAGTATTAGGCCAACAACACCGGCAGTCAGACTGACGACTCCGGCCAGTCTGAGTATAATGTATAAAACAAATGAGAGACGATTGGTTTTTTTCTCAGCGGGAATTTCCCCGATGATGTCGTTACAGTATGCTTGGGGATCGTCCCCAAAGACTTCTTTGGCCGTTCTACCATCTGCCTGTGCCTGCAATAGGTGATCAAGTAATTCCAGCAGCACTTCCTCGGTATAGCGCTCGGATTTGTTGAAATTCGTGCGTATATATACAAGCATATCGCCATAATATTCCTTATTCTCTTCAGTCAACTGTTCTCGTTTTTCATTGTTGAGCTGAATAAGATCTTTTGTGTTCATGGTCGGTTGCCTCCTTTTCCGATAATCATGTCTACCGGTTGCTTAATTGTTTGCCAATGATGGATGAATTGCTTCAATGATGCGTGACCTTTATCGGTTAACGCATAATATTTTCGTTTTGGTCCTGATTCTGACTTTTTCATTTCTCCCTGAATCAAATCTTCTTTTTGCAGACGCAGCAAGATCGGGTAGATGGAGCCTTCGCTGACATCATCCAGCCCGAATGCCTGCAGTTTTACGGAAAGCTCGTACCCGTATGTTGGCTGCTGGCCGATGATGGATAAAATGCAGCCTTCGAGAATACCTTTTAATAGTTGACTTCGCAGTGTCATTATTTAACCTACCTTGTCATGCAAGATACCAATGCTTATAATAGCTATCTTGTATAACAAAATAGCTTAACTGCATTATATAAACTTTTCGTGTAATTTGCAAGCATAATTTGGTATGATGAGCTTATGATTTTGATAAGGACGCTGAAAAAGGGAGACTTAGGATAATGGAATGGAAAAATATTTATCGCGGTATTCTAATGGGGGCGAGCGATGTCATCCCTGGTGTGAGTGGGGGAACGATTGCCGTCGTGCTCGGAATTTATGACCGTTTGATTGCGGCTATTAATGGGTTTTTAAGCAAGGAGTGGAAAAAACAATTAGGCTTTTTGGTTCCGCTTGGGATCGGGATTGTAACGGCTATATTTTTACTTAGTAACGCCATTAAATGGCTGTTTGAGCATTATCCTGGGCCAACAAAATTTTTCTTTTTGGGACTGATTTTGGGTGTGTTGCCCTATTTATTTCATAAAGCGGATGCGAAAAATAAGTTTCAGGGCAAACATATTATGTTGCTTTTATTGGGTGCGGTGATTGTGGGATCCTTGGCATTCCTGCAGGCCAATGAGGGGCCCGTTGTTGAAAATATGACCACTTCCACTTATATCCTGCTATTTTTTTCCGGATTTATTGCCAGCAGTGCACTGGTTCTGCCAGGTATCAGCGGCTCGTTATTGCTTGTGATTTTGGGTATGCATACAACGGTCATTACCGCGATCAGCAATTTACAGCTTGATATTATTGCCGTCACCGGTGCAGGTATTGTGATTGGGATTGTTTTCATGAGTAAACTTGTTAATTTCTTTTTAAATAACTATTATACCGGAACATTTGCCGTTATTATCGGGATGGTAATCGGTTCGGTTTTCGTTGTGTTCCCGGGCTGGCCGTCAGAGGGGTTGCTGGTGTTAATGAGTATTGTTACGTTTGCATCAGGACTGGCTGCAGCTTATCTGCTCGGAAAAGTTGAATACGAGGTGTAAAACAAACTAAAAGACACACGAATTCAAAATAGGTACAATATAAATAGAAATGTATATGAGGGGGTTCTAAAAATGAAACATATTAACACAGAAGATCAATTTAACGACATCATTCAGTCGGATAAACCGGTGATTGTGAAATTTTTTGCAGACTGGTGCCCGGACTGCAAACGCATGGATATGTTCATCGGTGATGTTATGGATGAATTCAATAACTATGACTGGTATGAAATCAACAGTGATGAAGTGGAAGGCATTGCCGGGAAGTATGAAGTGATGGGTATTCCGAGTATTTTGATTTTTAAAGACGGTGAAAAGCTTGCCCATCAGCACAGCGCTGATACGAAAACACCGGAATCGGTCAGTGCGTTTTTGCACCAGCAATTGGCTTAGGGATAGTTAATCACCCTTAATCCTGAGGGTGATTATTTTTTGTCTTTATCGGGGGGAAACAAGGCTGTCTGGTCGGATAGTTCATGGCCGCCATAGATTTTTTGGATATTCAGAAACATGAGACCATGTGCTTGAGATTGGCTTGGTTCTGTTAAAGCGATGACGTATACGCTGAAACAGAAAAATAACTTGTCGACTACCGGTGTTGGCCCGTTCGAGATGATGGTTCATCAAGCTTTAAAACGGTTAATCAAACGTTTGATTAAAGGTCAGGTGCGGGCGATAGAAGGGACGGCGGGGGAACTTCCCTCAAAAGAATGATAAGGTGCTTGTCATTAATAATGTGACATTATTAATGAATTGTTGAACTGAAAGCAAAAAGTAGGTAAATGTGATAAAATAAAGAAACAATAGACCGACTTCTCATGGGAGGGTGGCTAGTCCCCCGATAGAAAGGGGGTGATGCCTTATGACCACTTTTCAGGTGTTGTCTTTAATGATTTCATTTGGAATGTTGGTTGCGATTCTTGCCTATTCAAGCAAGAAATAAACCTCCCCTGAGTTGGTCGCTCATCGTGGGAGGTCACACACCTTCTAAGAGCCGCCCCCTTTGATGGGGTACGGTCTATTGTTGACCGTCGATATTGATCGGCGGTCTTTCTTATTATATGGAAATTTTCCCTTTTCTATGCTTATTATACCACAAAAATCCGTATTGTACACACACTGCTTTGGAATACGCTCTCATGTTATCTTCATCAGCCGCAATGCATTCAATGTCACCAGCAGTGTCGCTCCCATATCGGCAAAAATAGCGATCCATAATGTCAGCCACCCGGGAATGACGAGTAAGAGAGCAAGGATTTTAATACCGATAGCAAAGCTGATGTTTTGTTTGATGATGCCCAGAGCTTTGCGGCTTAACTTGACAGTATACGGCAGTTTCTTTAAGTCGTCTCCCATTAAGGCAACATCGGCTGTTTCCAGTGCGCTGTCTGTTCCGGCAGAGCCCATAGCGATGCCAACTTTGGAAGCCGCTAGTGCCGGTGTGTCATTGATGCCGTCACCGATCATGGCGATATTGCCGTTTTCCTGCGCTTTGATGAATTGCAATTTATCTTCCGGCAGCAGATTAGCTTTCATGTCGGTTAACGCGAGATCGTCTTTTAATGCAGTGGCTGTTTGCTCATGATCGCCAGTCAGCATGTACGTCTGCCTGATGCCAAGGTCATGCAGGTTTTGAATGACAGATCGGCTTTCGGTACGTGGTTCATCGCGCAGTGCCACAGCTAACAACAATTCATCGTTTGTACCACAAAGCATGACCGTTTTACCGGCATCTTGGTAATGATTGATGTGAACGGCTGGCACATTTATAAAGAAATTCGGCGATCCGGCGTAAACCGTTTGCCCGTTAATTTCACCCTGAATGCCTTTTCCGTGAATTGTCGTAAAGGACTGTACATCAGCTGCTGCAATGTCTGGTTGTTCATCGCTTATATAGTTTGTAACCGCCTGCGCCAGCGGGTGGTTTGATCTGATTTCCAAACCTTTCAGATAACCGAGTGCTTTGGCGTGTTCGTCCGTGAAAAAGTGGATGTCTGTTACCTTAGGTCTACCTTCAGTCAATGTTCCGGTTTTATCAAACGCCATCTTTTTGATTGTGCCGATTTGTTCAAGATGGATACCACCTTTGATCAAAACACCGTTGCGTGCCGCATTGCCAATTGCGGTAGTGATGGCGACCGGTGTTGATACAACAAGCGCACACGGACAGCCGACAACCAGTACGGCAAGCCCCTGATAGACCCACGTACTCCACGCACCACCTAACAGAGGCGGGATGATAGCGACTAATGCAGAAATGGCAATAATGGCCGGTGTATAGTAGGCGGCAAACCGATCAACAAATTGCTGTGCCGGCGCTCGTTCTTCCTGGGCTTCCTCAACCATATGAATAATCTTGGCAATGGTCGTGTCTTCGGCTTTTTTGGTGACTTCGATTTCGAGAAAACCATCCTGATTAATCGTCCCGGCGAAAACCTCATCACCTTGTGTTTTCTCTGCTGGAATGGATTCCCCTGTAATGGACGATTGGTTGATAGAAGAATCTCCCTCCAGAATTTTGCCATCCATCGCGATCCGTTCTCCTGGCTTAACAAGCATGACATCACCTACCGCAACATCAGCAATATCGATTGTCTGCTCCGTGCCGTTACGTCTGATGCGCGCTTTGTTCGGTGTTATGTTGATCAATGAGCGGATAGAAGAACGTGCTTTTTCCATCGAATAGGATTCTAGTGCTTCACTGATCGCAAATAAAATAACGACGATAGCGGCCTCACGCCATTCACCGATGATGACAGCGCCAATCACGGCAACCGTCATCAATGTTTTCATATCGAAGTGGCGTTTTGTCAGGTTGATCAGTCCGGCCTTAAATAGGGACAAGCCACCAATCAGTGCTGACAAACCGTAAAGGACATTCGGCAGGTAATGGGAACTGCCGAAAGTAGCATGGGCGATGAAACCAAAAATAACTAGTAATGCAGCGAGCAGAACGGTATCATGCCGCATCCAGAATGGCTTTTTTTCAGGCTCAATATTCTCCCGGATGACTTTAATCTTTTCAAAAGATCCAGCTTTTTCAATGTCGGCAATCGATGCTTCCCCGACAACATCAATTTTTGCTGTGGCAAAATGGACATTGGCATCTTTTACACCATCAATCTCTTTCACATTGTTTTCAAATGTCTGGGCACAGTTGGCACATGAGATCCCGTTAAGCCGGTATGTGTGCTGTTCAGACGACATGGGCGGTCTCCTCCTTTCCATGGAGGAAGCCTTGTGTGATGATCTGTTTCATATGGTCATCAGACAAGGCATAGTAGGCAAGCTTTCCCTCTTTGCGGAACGTGGCAATACCGGCTTTGTACAGTTTCCGCAAATGGTGGGAGGTTGTGGCGGTGGTTGCCCCGATGATATTGGCAAGATCACAGACGCAAAGTTCTTGTTCGATTAACAGGGCATGCGCTATCTGCAGCCTGTTCCGGTCGGCCAAAAGTTTATATAAGCTGATGACTTTGTCAATTGGCTGGCTATTTAATGCCTGTTTGACATGATTGACTTTTTCTTCGTTAATACAGGTTACATCACAAATATCATTCACCGTGGATACACCTCATTCAAACGAATATTTGATTATATTATATTCAAATATTCGTTTGAATGTCAATAAGATACGACATCCGCCTCATTTGTTGCTAGGGTGGATGCCGGAAATTGGATGGGGTGCAGTGTCGCACGAGTCAGAGTGGTTCTCGCAACAATTAGGGTGGCTCTCGCACAAGTTTGACCAACCCTTGCACGAGTTGGTCTTAACCTTATTCAATCGAAAATCGTAATTCATCGGCGAGCGTCAATTCGGCATTTTCCAGCCGGGCAGTTCGCCCTGAAAAGTCCACCTGATAGATTGATGAGAACATGTCAGGATCTTGGATACGCGCTGAGAGTGAGTTGATGGCCTGGTCATTGATCAGTTTGGGATCGTGTGGTGTGTTTTTTGTCTCGCCCCATTCAATCAAAAAAGGCAGCACTTCCCCTTTTGCTTGTGGAAAAAGCATCCGCCATTGGAAAAGGCTTCCGTCCGGGCGTTCGCGGCTGCCGGGAATGGGGCCTGTATATGGGGCAGAACGTTTATCCAGGTTTGCAACAACCTCATCCATTTGCCCCGTTCGTAGTGCCAATTGGATCGGACCTTCCTGACCTTCTGCAAGTTTCCGGAAAAGCAGATGAATGAGTGGATTATCCGACCTGGCTGCGTTTGCCTCGTCAAAAATGCCGAGCCACTCAATATAGCAGTCATTGCGGAAATAGGCCAGGTTGTTGTATGTACCCCAGTTGGCGTGCTGGCCACCTTCAGTAACGGTGGCACCATGTTTCTGTCCAAAATCCTTTGCTGCCTGTTCCGGATCTTTGGCAGCAATGACAATATGGTCAATAGCAAGCATATGATCCCCTCCTACCGTCATCTTACTTCTAAAACAGCTGTTATGGAAGCATTTCCACTTGTTTGGCAGCGAATTGGCTGAAGGTGTCACAAAATCGGCTCAAGTTATTACAAATTCGGGTGCGGCTAATCTGGAATAACCCGATGTTCATCTCAAAAATCCCGAAGTTCACACGCAATTCCCCGATGTTCACAACGTAAATCCCGAAGTTCACATTTTCAGGAGGAGAACGCCGGGGTATCCACTTTTACAGCAATCTTTGGTATAGTAACGCCAAGAGAGCTTATGGAAGCGGGTGAGTGCAGATGACGAAGCCGAACATCCTGATAGTCGAGGATGAGCAAAAACTGAGCCGGGTTCTGCAGCTTGAGCTAGACTATGAAAATTACCAGACGACAGTGGCCGATAATGGCAAAACAGCACTGAAACGTTTGACGGATCAGACGTGGGATCTGGTGCTCCTGGATATTATGTTGCCGGAACTGAGTGGAATGGAAGTGCTGCGCAGGGTACGGCGGTTTGATGACGTGACACCGATTATCCTGCTGACAGCACGGGATGAAGTTTATGACAAAGTGAACGGGCTGGATCAGGGGGCCAATGACTATATAACGAAGCCCTTTCAAATTGAAGAGCTACTCGCACGGATCCGGGTTCATCTTCGGCAACCGCGTAGGGCCACGGCTCAGCATGAAGAACTGAGGGTTGGTGATTTGGTCGTTGACGTCAATGCCCGGGAAGTCCATCGTGCCGGCCAGTCGATTGATCTGACGCCGCGGGAATTCGACTTGCTGGTGTATCTATTGCAAAATAAAAACGTCGTGCTTACTAGAGATCAGCTGATTGAACATGTCTGGGGGTTTGACTATTTTGGGGATACCAATGTTGTCGACGTGTATATCCGGTATTTACGGCAGAAAATCGATAAACCTTTTGAGCATCCCTATATTCAGACCGTCCGCGGTGTCGGTTATACGATAAAGGAACATGCCTGATGAAACTTTCAGTGAAAATACGCCTGTTTTCCAGTTTGTTTATGCTGGTGGTGATTCTGCTTGTCAACGCGTCCATATATTATTTGTTTCATACGATCTCACTCGACAGGGAACTTGACGATCTAACTGCCCACACGAATGAAATCGTGGAAACGCTGAATCGTAACCCTGATATTCCGAAACGTGACATGCTTGAGGCCTTTTTGCCGACTGAAGGCATGATCCGGGTCATTGATGAACATGGCGCCAATATTATTCAGGTGATGAAGGCTGATTATACCGGGCTTCCGGCAGATTATGTGACGGGGGAAACCAGTTCCGTTATTTCCATGAGCAACCAGCCCGATTTTGCGACCGTTACCAAACCAATCATTTGGGAAAACGGTGATGTTGTCACATTACAGGTTTATAAACAGTTGACAGGCCATGCATCAGCTATGGGGACATTGTTTTATGTTCTGGTTGTCGCCTCATTGATCATGCTGATTCCAACTGTTGTGGCCGGGTTCTTTTTGGCCCGATTTATGACAAGGCCTATCCAGGAGCTGACCGCTGCCATGAGGGAAAACACCACCTATGGTAACTGGAAAACAATCAATGCGTCGGATCAATCAAAAGATGAACTGTATGAAATGAAAATAACGTTTAATCGGATGATCGATTATTTGAAGGAAAACTTTGAAAAACAGCAAATGTTTGTTTCCGATGCTTCCCATGAACTAAAAACACCGATATCCATTGTCAAAAGCTATTCCCAACTGATGAAACGCCGCGGAGCTGACAATCCGGATTTACTGCAGGAGTCAACCGAAGCCATTGAATCGCAGGCAGACCGGATGCAGAAACTTGTTGAACAAATGCTGCTGCTTGCCAAAAACAAGGACAAGGACGTGTACGAATCATTTAACATTGTTGAACTATGCCGGTCAACAATAGAGACGTTTAAGGGCGCTTATGACCGCGTATTTTTGTTTGAAACTGCCTCGGAAATCATCCACGTGAAAGGCAGTTACGACCAACTGCAGCAGGTTGTCTATAGTTTGATGGACAATGCCGTCAAATATAGTCAGGATACCGTCAAGTTGTCTGTCCGGCAAAATGGCCACCATGTTGATGTCGATGTACAGGATAATGGCCCGGGAATTCCTGGGGCGGAACAGGAAAAGATTTTCGACCGCTTTTACCGGATTGATAAATCGCGCAGCAGGGAAACAGGCGGCACTGGGCTCGGGTTATCCATCGCCAGCACGATAATAGAAGCTCATGGTGGCGAACTGACGGTATCCAGTACAACCGGAAAAGGGTCAACATTCACGGTAAAGCTTCCGGTTTCTCAGGAAAGTTAATGGCTTTCTCATCAAATTCTAATGTGCTGCTCAGTGTTCTTTCATTTGCAGGGGATATGATGTAGTCAGAAAACAAATGGGAGGCATTAAAATGAAAAAGAAAATAGGTGTTGTGTTAGCTGTCATACTGGGTCTTTCCGCACTCGGTCTGGGCATGTTGCAATCCAGTGCGTCTGAGGCATCACCCAAATTGGATCAGCAGGAAATCAAAGATTTAATCACATCACAGTATCCCGGAAAAATAACTGAGCTGGAAATGGAACAAAAGGGTAACCAGACTGTATATGAAGCCGAGATACAGGATGATGGAACAGAATATGAGATTAAACTGGATGGGAATACGGGTAACGTTTTAGAACTGGATAAAAAGTTTGCTACCAAAGATAACCATGAACAAAACAGCTCGAAAAACAGTGAAGACAAATCCGACAAAACAAATAGTGGACAAAATAACGATGATAAAAAAGCACGCGACGATGATGCTGATAACGGTGATAAAAATAGTTCCGACAAGGACGGTAAAGATCGAGTGGAATTAAGCTATAACGGAAACAGTGAAGGAAAAAGCAATACTGCTGTTATCAGCATGGCAGAAGTGGAAGACATAGCACTCAGTGAATTTTCCGGAAACATCGTTGAAATGGAATTGGATGAAGACGACGATCGTTTATATTATGAAATTGAAATAGAAGGCAAAAATAAAGAAGCTGAAATTGAAATTGATGCCTATACCGGTGAGATTTTGGTCATGGAAATTGATGATATGTGAAAGCTATCGTAGCCAAATGGCGTCTCCTGCGTTATCCTTGGGACAGAGGCGGATGTCTCTGCTTCTTTATAACGAAAAGAAGCAAATCTTTTAGCGAGGACTTGCTTCTTTTTTAATTTCTTGTAACGTTTTTGTAAAGATAATGTTTAATTTGTTACATGGCGGGTAAACAAAAACCTGTATAGTCGAACGAACTAGGGGGGACGACAGGATGAGTGAACAAGAAGTTATTGTTTATATAAGTGAAAACAGTTCACATTGCCATAATCTAGTCAATAAATTATACGAATCAGATATTGATTATAAGACGAAAAATGTAACCGAGTATCCTGAATATCTGGAACAGCTGCATGAATGGGGTATTTTCGGAACACCAGCCACATTTGTGAACGATCAGGCTATATTGGGGAATCAACTTAACAAAATCAAAAGTAAATTAGGTATGTTAGATCGTTACCAGTCATACCGGTTTTTTGACAAAAAAGAGCGTTATTGATGTCTGAGGAAAGGTTGTTCAAGACATCCTGTGGAAAGGACACATAATCACCCATTTTGCATAGGATATCGTAAAAATGCAAAGTGAGGTGTGTGTTAATGATACGAAGACCCTATCCTTATCCACCATACGAAGGTACCCAGTCACCCTACTTCAACCCCTATACAGCATATCCCACGAACACTTATTATACGACTGGCCATTACCCGACACCATTTGAAGTGTTTTCGAAACCGAAACAGCCCATGAACTGGCAAGCCTATCCCCAATCCGCTGGTGAGTCTTATCAGGCGCCGCAACCTAACAACCTGTTGTATCAATTTCAAGATGAAAACGGTGGACTGGACATTGATAAAATGCTATCAACGGCTGGTCAAGTGGCGAACACGGTTCAACAGATTTCGCCCATGGTCAAACAGGTTGGCGATTTTATGAAACAGTTCAAATAAATTACCAATGACAATTTGTTTTTTCTGCGAATGACCGGGCGGATCCTAGGGTAAACAAAGGTATATCGTATAATAAGGAGAAGAATGAATATGACCGGATGCTTAATCATACATGGTTATACCGGGAGCCCGTACGAGGTCGGGCCTTTGGCTGATTATTTACGGGAACATACTGATTGGCATGTGGACGTACCGACATTGCCGGGGCACGGTAGTGAATTGGCACTGGAAAACGTGACACATAAGAATTGGCTGACGGCGGCTGAGGATGCCTTGAAGCAATTGAAGGAAAAGGCTGATACCGTCTATCTGATCGGGTTTTCCATGGGCGGAATGATTGCGGCTTACCTGGCTTCCAAGCATAATATTGACAAATTGGTTTTGCTGGCACCTTCCGGAAAATATTTATCATTCCGGCAAATGGCGAAAGATTTCAAAGGGGTGGTGGCTGACGGGCTGAAGGGTAAGATCGGACAAAATAATCTTTATCTGCACTATAAACGAAAGTGGGGGACAGTCCCGTTTAAAGCGAATATCGAATTTCTTAAGCTGGTCAGGTTCACCCGCCAATACTTAAACAAAGTAACGTCGCCTGTCTTGATAGCACATGGACAGCAAGACATGATGGTTCCTTATAAAACGGGCTATTATCTGGATAAGGCAATTACCTCGGAGCAAAAGGAAGTTGTCTTTTTTGAGCAGTCCAGACATCTGATTTGTCTGGGTGATGACAATGCCACACTAAACAAGATGGTCTATGAATTTTTGACCACGTAAAGGCGGCGAATGCTATCATACAGGCATTCGTCGCCTTTATCATCTCAGTCGTTGAAAAATGAAATGACTAAGCCGCCCTCACCGGCATACGTGGCAATCAGGGGCCCCATCTCGGTTAAATAGGTATCTTTGAACGGATAGTGTTGTTTGATTTCTTCCAGCACCTTTTTAGCCCGGCTTTCGGCATTGCAATGGGACATGGCAAGCACTTTACCCTCAAAGTCCTTCGTATACGCGCCAATCTGTTCGATAAAACGTCTGATGGACTTTTTGTCACCGCGTACTTTCTCGGTTACTTCAATGGTTCCTTCATCACTTCCACGCATCAGAGGCTTAATGTTGAGTGTTTTGGCGATGGTTCCTTTTACACGATCAAGACGCCCACCCAGAATCAAATTTTCCAGCGTTTTCAGCACGAATAATGTGCTGGTTTGTTCAACGCGATCACGCAGATGTTGGACCAGCTGTTCATACGTATACTGTTCGTTTACTTTTGTCTTTGCTTCATGCAGTAATAGAGCCAGCCCGCATGAAGCGGTTTTGGAATTGATGACTTCGATTTGTCTGTCCGGTTCCTCTTCAAGCAGCATCTGTTTGCCACGGACGGCATTTTCATACGTAACACTTAAGCCGTTTGACAAGCTCAGCATAATAATCGGCGTTTCCGGTTCAACGTGTTTATAGGCTTGATAAAAGTCGTGCGGGTTTGGCGCGGATGATTGCGGCAGCTTGTCAGATGAAGCCATTTTCCGGTAGAAGGTTTCCAGATCAATGGTCGTACCGGTTCTGTATTCCTGATCTCCAAAATACAAGTAAAGCGGGACTGTCCGGACGGCCGCTTCATCACTGAGACGCTTTGGTATATCCGCTCCGCCATCGGTCATTAATTGAATATGCATGATTTCACCCAATTCCATTTTGACGTATCTTTATTATATCAGTTTTTATGGTGGCGAAAAGGGAAAAACAGAAACAGTATGCCGTTTAGTACGTTTCGCCTTCTCATGCCACCGATACTGTCATTCAGTTGCGCTCGGATATCGTAACATTCCGTTTTTTGGTTGTGCTCATGATGAACAGGAACAACCCGAATAGAACGATTGAACCACCAAGCCACTGCGACCATGTAATCGTTTCGCCTAATATGAAGTAGGCCAGGATGGATGCACCGACGGGCTCAAACACAATCCCCATCGAAATTGAAGCCGTGCTCACCCATTTCAATGCCCAGTTAAACAAGGTGTGACCAAAGAATGTCGGTAAGATAGCCAGGCCAAGGAACACGAGCCAGTGATCGACCGGGTACCCGAAAAAGGGGTTTCCCCCAATCAAATTATACAAAATAAGCGTGAGCGAACTGATGCCGTAAACGATAAAGGTATACGTCATCAATGAAAGACGCTTTCTGACCCGCTGCCCCATCAGAAAATAAGCTGTTACCAACACGGCACCAAGCAGTGCGAGCATGTCACCAAACAAGGCTATACCGCTGATTTGAAAATCGCCCCAGCTGATGATTAAACTGCCCAACAGGGCGATGACCATACTAATGATGGCCCCGTAGGAAAATCGTTCCTGAAAAAACAGATAAGTGCCCAAAAAGGCAAATATTGGTTGTAGTGTCACGAGGACAACAGAGCTGGCGACAGATGTATAGTTTAAAGACTCGAACCAGACAATAAAATGAAACGCTAGGAAGATGCCGGCAAGAGCTGATAGAAGCCAGTCCCTTTTTTGAATAAACTGAAATTCGCTCCGGTTTTTTATCAGAACATATGGTGCCATAATCATGACAGCCAGAAGCAGACGGTAATTGGCAATAATGGCGGCAGGTGCCTGATCGGCGAGTTTGACCAGCACGGCAGATGTTGAAACGGAAACCACACCAATGACCACCGCAATATATGGATTGAACGGAGGGATTCGCATGAGCAGCCTCCTTTTGACTTGTTCTATTATAGAATCCTGTATATTTTACCATGCTAAAAGTAAAAAATCACATAGGAAGTAGTGGATATTTCCCGATCGGCTGTGTTATTATAAAATGACTGTTATTTTATGGATGAGATTTCACTGAGGGGGCCTTTTTCCATGACTGGGGAGAAGCCTTTTTTTACACGTCAGTATCTTTGATGATAGTTGACCTTATAAGAAAAACATTGGCATTTGATATAAGGCGAGGCGAATGCCGCGTTTTTCCAGCAGCCATCAAACGTCAGATCATAACATTGAACAAAAAGGAGTAGAGTTATAAGGTGACCACATTTAATGAACTAAATATATCACAGTCCATTATGAAAGCATTGCAAAAAATGGGCTTTGAAGAAGCAACACCGATTCAAGCAGAGACCATTCCACTCGCAATGGAGGAGAATGATGTCATTGGACAGGCACAGACAGGAACAGGAAAAACCGCCGCATTCGGCATCCCGATGATCGAAAAAATCGATCCTGAGCAGCGAAAAATCCAGGGGCTGGTCGTTGCACCTACAAGGGAATTGGCCGTTCAGGTAGCTGAGGAACTGAATCGTCTCGGAAAATCAAAAGGCGTCCGGTCGATGTCCGTCTATGGCGGTCAGCATATGGAACGGCAAATCCGTGCTTTGAAAGATGGCCCAAGCATTGTCGTTGCCACGCCGGGAAGGCTGCTGGACCACATGCGACGCAAAACAATCCGCACAGCAGATGTGAAGACAACCGTTTTGGATGAAGCTGATGAAATGCTGAATATGGGCTTCATCGATGATATCCGCGATATCCTGAAAAATATTCCGGAAGATCGGCAGACATTGCTATTTTCGGCAACCATGCCAAAAGAAATCCGGGATATCGCCACCAATCTGATGAACAGCCCTAAAGAAGTCAAAGTGAAAGCAAAGGAAATGACAGTTGAAAATATTGATCAGTATTTTATCGAAATTCCGGAAAAACAAAAATTCGATACGCTGACCAATCATTTGGATTATTATGCCCCTGCACTCGCCATCGTCTTCAGCCGAACCAAAAAACGGGTCGATGAGATTACCGACGGGCTGCAAACACGAGGATTCCGTGCAGAGGGGATTCACGGTGATCTGACACAGGGAAAACGGATGTCTGTGTTAAACAAATTTAAAAACAGCCGTGTCGACGTGTTGGTGGCGACAGATGTCGCGGCTCGCGGTCTCGACATCTCCGGTGTAACCCATGTTTACAACTTTGATATCCCGCAGGACCCGGAAGGTTATGTCCATCGTATCGGACGTACAGGACGAGCAGGCCGTACCGGGGAAGCGATATCGTTTATTACACCAAGGGAAATGGCCCATTTGAATTTAATTGAAAAAGTGACGAAAAGCAAAATGAAGCGAATGGCACCACCGACCTTTCAGGAAGCCAAACACGGTCAGCAGCAGGCGGCAGCCGATAAACTGCGGAAAAAGATTGAAAAGCAGGAGCTGCAGGATTATTATGAGACCGCCAGCGACTTGCTGCAGGATCATGATTCGATAACGGTTGTGGCGGCTGCACTGAAGATGATGACAAAAGAGCGTCGCAATATCCCGGTCAGCATTTCGTCCACTCAGCCGATCAGCGTGAAAAAAGCCCAGCAAAGCAAAAACAAAAAAGGCCGGTCACAAAACAAGAAATTTTACGGAAAACGCGGGCAAAGCGGACGTAACCATGGAGGCCGCAATCAGGGCGGACGCAATCGTCAAGGCAACTACCAAAAGCGCCGCAACCACAGCAAACCAAACAGCTGAGAAAAAAGCTCCTTGGATGAGGGGCTTTTTAATTTGCATAAGTGCCACTCTCCATGCCATAGGCCAGAGCCCTTCTAACATGGGCCGGAGCAGCTTGAATATGGCCTGGCGTGTTTCTAATGGGTTATGTGTCTATTAAAATTGTCGAAACTTTGGTAGGATGAATGCGTATATCATAACAGGTCTTTTAGTCCAATCAAGAAGGAAGTGACGATTATGCGACAGCCACCGGTTAACCGGATTGCCCGGGATGCCGTCAAAGCATGGAAAATTACGGCGGCCATTGCTGAAGGCGTGCTCTGGGTAATCACGATTGCCCTCTTTGTATTGGCTTTTATATTTGAGTTCACCTATTGGTACGGGGCAGGGGCCGCTTTAATCAGCGGGGTCAGCACCTTTTTCACCGTGTTTTTGCTGCCGAAACTGCGCTGGCGAAGATGGCGTTATGAAGTGTTTGATCAGGAGATCTATATCCAGCATGGCATTTTGATTGTATCACGGACGCTTGTACCGATGATCCGGGTACAGCACGTTGATACAAAGCAGGGACCGATTTTGAAAAAGTATGATCTGGCAAGTGTGGAAATTTCAACGGCAGCCACAACCCATGAGATTCCGGCGTTGCTTGAGGAAGATGCTTCGGAACTGCGGGACAGGATTTCGGCGTTGGCAAGGGTGGATGAAGACGATGTCTGAAGCAAAACGATTACACCCGGCAGCGATTATTTTTAATTTGATAACAACGGTGCGTCAATTTTTATTTGCCATTATCCTTGGTTTTATTACATTCCGGAATGAATCACTTTTCTATTTTGTGCTGATTTTGGCCGGTTTGCTCGTCATATTCACAGTGATCAGTGTGGTGATATGGTATCGTTTTACATACCGGATAGCGGATGATGAGTTGCGTATTGAATATGGTGTTTTCATCCGGAAAAAACGGTATATTTCCAAAAACCGTATTCAATCAATCGATTTGACATCAGGGGTTATTCACCGGTTGTTAAACCTGACAAAGGTGCAAATCGAAACAGCAGGGACCGGTACGGATGCGGAAGCGTCGCTCAGTGCAGTCAAACTGGCTGAAGGGGAAGCATTGCGGCAGGAATTGAAGTCGCGCGGGGCGGAGCCGTTAGTGGATGACGATTCAACTGATGACGCAGCAGAACAGCGATCCCCATCCAGCACCATCCGTTTCAAACGGTTATTCATTGCCGGCACAACATCCGGCAGTATTGGTGTCATTATGGCGCTGGCCGCGACCGCCTTTTCACAGGTGGAGCAGTTTATCCCCGAGCGGTTCTACGAAAGTACCATGCAATGGATCATCGGGCTCAGTATTATCATTATCGCTGTCATGACGATATTGGTTTTATTGCTGTTATGGCTGTTTGGTATAGCCGGCACGATCATCAAGTACGGGAAGTTTACGATTACTCGAAATGAACATGAATTGTTTATTACTCGTGGCCTGCTGGAACAAAAACAAGTGACGATTCCGTTAAAACGTATTCAGGCAGTCGGTATTCAGGAAAGTATCATCCGGCAGCCGCTCGGCTATGTTACCGTGTTTGCGGAAATTGCCGGCGGATCAATGGATAAAGGCGAGGATTTTTCCTCCATTTTATTCCCGATTATGAAACGGGATGAAGTGGATGACTTTCTGGCAACATTTCTGCCGGATTATGCAGGGCTGCAGCAGGACTTAACGCCATTACCGAAACGGGCACGTAAATTTTACGTTTTGCGTGCCACACCGCCGTTTTTGTTGCTCCTAGTGGCTGTCGGGATATTTATCCCATCATTTACTTGGATCCCTCTAATATTGCTGCTCGCCGGTGGACTGGGACTTGGCTGGCTGCGTCACAGAGATGGCGGCTTTCAACTGGAAGGGATGCGTTTGACGATCCGGTATCGTATGTTAAGCCGAAATACGATTATCATGTATCATAAACGGATCCAGGCATTTGAGAAAAAACAGCACAAACTGCAGAAGCTGCAGAATCTGGCAACCACTAGCTTTTCGATTGTCGGAACAATGGGCGCAGGTAAACATTTCACAATTAAGGACTTGGACGTCACACAGACTGATGAGCTGTCGGATTGGTATTCATACAGACGCTAGAAAGGTCGGATTAGAAGGAATCGGAACGCTCACCGATTTCCTCCAATCCGACTTCTGACCTCTGGCATCTGAAAAGACGCGTCAGTGTTTTTTCTTAAAATATCCTGCTGAATAATCCGAGCACAACGAGGATACCCAGGAAGATCCAGAGACCTTTTTTCAAAAGCTGTTTGTTGCGCTGCTTTTTTTGCCAGCGATTCGGGTCGAACCCGATGGATCCATCATCAACATGCTGCCGTCTCACCCACGGGTTGTATGGCCGCACATTGGCCAGGATCATTGGGGCAATCGCAAAACCGCCAATAAATCCAAACACATGGGCATACACATTGATGCCTGGCCGGATGAAGGTCATGAGCAGTCCGATCACTGCAATAACCGTGATAATCTGGGAGCTTGATTGGTCGATCAGCTGTTTTCGAAAAGCCACCATGAAAACATAGATACCAAATAGCCCGTAAATGGCCCCGGATGCGCCAACATGGGAATAAAGGGCAGGCCCAAGCAAAAACGTGGCCAGGTTGCCAATCAATCCGGTCCCGAGATAAGTGACTAGGAATTTCAGTTTGCCTAGCATCTGCTCCAGCGCTGGGCCGAATAAGACAAGCGCAAACGAATTAAATAAGACATGCATGAGACCTGCATGAAGAAAAATGGCCGTCACCAGCCGCCAGTATTCACCCTGGCTGATATAGAAGTTGACGCCCGTTCCCCAATTTTCAATCAGTGTCCCGATCGGGGTCTGCAAAAAATTGGTCAAGAACCAGACGGCAAGCTGAATAATGATCAGCCAGGCCACAACCGGATAGAGCTGCATGAATTCTTTAATGCTCCGCTCATTTCGGATGAACATGTATTCCCCTCCTTTCTTAATGGAAAGTAATAGAAGATTGCGGGTATCATAAGCTGATACTCGGATCCGGTTTAATGTCCGGAGATTTCAGGGGCATATCATTAACGTATGATATGCTATCGTATAAGCCATTATAATCTGACTGGAATCACGTTACCAGTCTCATGATACGCCATTTGCCGTAGAGAGGAAAGCGATTATTATGATAAAAGGAATTGGAATTGATGTCATCGAATTGGATCGTATTCATTATAGTATGCAGCAACATGAGCGATTTGCTGACCGAATTTTGACACATAAGGAAAGGACGTTTTTTGACACCCTGACGAACGAGCGACGGAAGACCGAATATCTGGCAGGCCGATTTGCCGCCAAAGAAGCCTTTTCAAAGGCTGTCGGCCACGGCATCGGAAAATTAAGCTTTAAACATATGGAAGTGACCACAGATACATATGGCGCACCGGAAATGAGTGCTGCCGGTTATGAACACGAACGTATTTTTATCTCAATTTCACATAGCAGAGATTATGCCGTGGCACAGGTTGTGATAGAGGAGAAGGCATAACCTTTGACGTGCGGTTGGGCATAATCGATATGGTTGTCTCATATATTCTAGTGCGGGCAGGAGGAAAAAGCGTGTATATTGTCACCGCGGAAGAAATGTACGGTATGGAGCATGAAGCCATTCATGACATAGGTATTGATGGCAGAATGCTAATGGAGAATGCAGGAAGGGCCATGTCAGGTAGGATTGAAACGACGGTGAGCAAAACGGATTGTATCCGTGTTTTTGCAGGGAGCGGGAATAATGGCGGTGATGGATTCGTGATTGCCAGGACACTGCTGGATAACGGCTACGATGTATCTGTTGTCAAATGGTTCCGAATGCGAAGATTTCCGGGGATGCGCTTGTTCATAAAAGCATTTTTGCAGAATGCGGCGGGACGGTTCAGGTAACAAGTGATATGATTGAAATCGACTGGGTAATCGAAGAAGCAGATGTGATTGTTGATGCCATGCTCGGGACAGGCGTACAGGGAATGCTGCGCGAACCGATCGATCAGATTGTAATACTAATCAATCAGGCAGATGTGTATGTCATTTCCGTTGATATTCCTTCAGGACTCCCGGCAAATGAAGGGGTGGAAGATTTTCAGACGGTACAAGCTCATGAAACCGTTGTCGCGGGGTTCCCAAAAATGAGCGCTTTTCTGGAATCGACAGCAGCTTATTACGGAAAGTGGACGACGGTTACGTTTGGACTCCCGACAGCTGTCACGGCAGATTGTGAACAGCGGCGTGTCTGGACGGCAGAAGACTTTCAGGCGCGTATGCCGGAACGGAAACGCCATGCTCATAAAGGCAACCATGGACGCGGATTGGTTATCGGCGGGCATGCTGAAATGCCCGGTTCCGTCGCTATGACCGCTAGTGCTGCTTTACGGACGGGTGCCGGCCTGGTTACCGCAGCCACCACAAAAGACGTCATCCCGGTTATTGCTTCACATTGTATGGAAGCAACGTATGTGACACTGGATGATACCAAGGGATTTCTAAATGATCGAACGTCCATACCATTTGATCAGTATGATGCCGTGGTGCTTGGCATGGGCATGGGACGCCGGCCGGAAACCGGGAAGCTGGTGGAGCGGGCGGTGAATGAGACGACGTGTCCGCTGATTGTGGATGCGGATGGTTTATACCATGTAAAACCATTGCTGAACAAGCTTAAGGACCGCACACATCCTGTTATTCTGACACCACATCCGGGTGAAATGGCCATGCTTTTGGATATTTCCGTCCGGGAATTGCTGCAATCGCCATTTTCCTTTACAAAAACGTTCGCTGCAAGCTACCAGGCATACGTCATCCTCAAAGGGATGGTAACGATTATCACGACGCCAGATGGTAGGCAGTTGGTGAGCACGGCCGGGAATCAAGGTCTGGCTAAAGGCGGAAGTGGTGATGTGTTATCCGGCATCACGTTAGCCATGGTCATGCAGCAGCAATCACTTACCGACGCGTTATGTAATGCCTGTTTTGTCCATGGCAAAGCGGCCGACCTGCTAGTCGAAAAAACGCATTCTGTTTATGACCTGATGGCGTCGGATGTCATCGCCGGCATTACAGATGTTTATCGTACATTTGCCACACAACCGTGACAGTGCTTTTCCCTTCGTCAATACGACAGCTCGCAAATTGTGTGAAACGCGACAAGGGAGACATGTCCATGAAGAAAATGTTTGGTATGGTTGTCATCGTCTTTGGTTTCATCTTTATACTTGCTGCTTGTGGTGAGCAATCCCAAGAGGATGTTGCCGAAAAACTGGAATCGACCCTCGAGTCGATGGAGGGGTATAAAGCAAAAGCCGAGATGACGATGAACACCGGGCAGGAGGACCAGAAGTATCATATAGACATTTGGCATAAAAAAGAAGGTTTTTACCGTGTGGAACTAAGCAACGATCAGAGTGAAGAGGGAAATCAGGTTATTTTGAAAAATGAAGATGGTGTATTTGTGCTCTCACCTGAACTGAACAAAAGCTTTAAGTTTCAGGAAGAATGGCCGCAAAACGGCAGCCAGCCATATCTTTACCAGTCACTTGTCAACGATATTCTGAAAGATAGTGAAGCTGAATTCGAGGCGAGTGAAGACCGTTATACTTTTGAGACGAAGACCAATTACCAAAGCAACAATAATTTGCCTTACCAAGAGGTTCAGTTCGATAAAAAGTCTTACACGCCGGTGATGGTGAAAGTGATGGACAAAGATCGTAACGCTTTGGTACAAGTGAATTTCTCTGAATTTAATACAGACCCCACGTTTGAAGACGGTGACTTTACGATGGATAAAAATATGACAAACGAAGCGGCTGATGCCTCTGTTTCCGGTGATGGTGAAGAGGAAGCAGAAACAGGAACATTTTCCGTCCTTTATCCACAACACATGGCAGGGTCGGAGCTCGTGGAAGAAACACAGGTTGACACCGAAAGTGGTGAACGCGTTATCATGACATTTTCCGGTGAAAAAGACTTTACGCTGGTTGAGGAACAGCAGGAGGTCGTGCCAACCATGTCCACCCCACAGATGGTGGAGGGTGAGATTGTAAATTTAGGTCACTCGATCGGCGCACTGTCTGATAACACAATTGAGTGGACGCATAACGGGATGAGCTTTGTCCTGGCAAGTGATGAATTAACAAGAAACGAATTAATTGAAGTGGCACAATCTGTACAGGGTCAAGAAGTGAAGTAAATGCAATATAGCAGACTCATCAGAGAGGGGGTCTGCTTTTTATTTTTGTATTTTTTTCGATAAAATAGATGTATGAATGGAAGGCACATAAGGGGGGAAGTCTGTGAACAATACGATTTACCGGCCTACATGGGCTGAAGTAGACCTTGCAGCGATCGCGCACAACATCAGCCAAATGGCAGGCAAGCTACCCGGGCACTGTAACGTCATCGCGGTGGTCAAAGCCAATGCTTATGGTCATGGGGCAGTTGAAGTGGCCGAAACGGCATTGCAGTCAGGTGCTGATATGCTGGCGGTCGCCTTATTGGAAGAAGCATTGACATTACGTGGAGCTGGCATTGTAGCACCGATTCTCGTATTTGGAAGCGTCGCGCCACAGGATGTTCCGGTTGCTGCCCGGCATGATTTGACATTGACGTGTTTTCAAACCGAGTGGATCCGTGATGTGAACCAGCTTTCGCTTCCATCACCGGTAAAGGTGCATATGAAATGGGATACCGGAATGGGACGCGTTGGACTTCGGACAAAAGAAGAATTAAATGACATCACCGAAGCATTGCGTGCAAGTAAGTCAATCAATCTAACGGGAATTTATACCCATTTTGCTACAGCCGATGAGGCGGATTTGGAATACTTTGAGCTGCAGCAGGACCGGTTTAAACAGTTGTGGCAAACGTTTAAAAGCATTTGGGATAAGCCTGTCAGTATCCATATCGGGAACAGTGCCGCTGCGATTCGTTTTCCTGAACGGATGTATGATTACATGCGGTTTGGGATCTCGATGTACGGCCTCTACCCGTCAGATGTTTTGAAAGCGGAACAGGCGATTGATTTGCAGCCGGCCTTTTCATTGCATAGCAGACTCATTCATGTAAAACGGATTGAACCGGGTGAGTCAATTAGTTATGGGGCGACTTATACGGCGGCAGATGATGACTATATCGGTACCATACCGATTGGCTATGCTGATGGCTTGATCCGCAAACTGCAAGGCATGGATGTTCTGGTTAATGGTAAAAGGATGCCAATTGTCGGAAGAATCACAATGGATCAGACGATGATTAAATTGGATCAACATTACGCGACAGGGACAAAAGTAACGTTGATTGGTCAACAGGGCAGCGAAAGTATTGAAGCCGATGAAATCGCAGCAAAACTGGACACCATTAATTACGAAATACCCTGTATGATCTCAGAACGTGTCCCAAGGCAGTATAAACGGGGTGACACCTAACGTTTTCATGAATTTCCTTGGCATAAAATGACTGTTTAGCCATAATATAAATAGCAGGAGCCCATTTCCAGTCACGTGATCGTTCCGAACAGGATAGCCGGAATCACAGGTTAACGGTTTGTCCTGTTGGAAACGACCATGAAAAGGAGGAATGAACCAGGTTTCCAAAAATATTCCGATAAGCCTTTGCAAACTCTGTCATACAATGATATTATTGAACAAGAATTTGATGATGATCGTTTACAAGTTGTCGGAGGTGCATGGTTTTGTCGGAGAGCTTACAGGAAATCTCAGTACGTTTACCAAAGAACCTGTTAAACGAGGTGGATGGACTTATGAAGTATGAAAATAGTGATCTGAGTGATTTCATTTGTCAGGCAACGAGAAACTATCTGGAACACAAAAAAGAAGAGCATATCCAGCAATTCCGCAAATCAATGCAGCAAGGCTACATGGAAATGGCCAATATTAATTTGACCATCGCTTCAGAAGCTTTTCAGGCTGAAGAAGAAGCTGAGAAAAACAACTTACAGCGCACAGTGATCGGGGTGTAGCGCGCGTGATCGTTCAACGAGGCGAAGTTTATTTCGCCGATTTATCCCCGGTCGTGGGATCAGAACAGGGAGGCATCCGCCCGGTATTGATCCTGCAAAATGATATTGGAAACCGGTTCAGTCCAACGGTTATTGTTGCTGCTATAACTGCTCAGATTCAGAAGGCTAAACTCCCGACGCACGTTGAGATTAACGCGAAACGGTATGGATTTGACCGTAACTCGGTTATATTGCTGGAACAAATCAGAACGTTGGATAAGCAGCGGTTGACCGATAAAATCACAAAGCTGGATAATCATATGATGGAGAAGATTGACAAAGCTTTAGAAATCAGTCTGGGACTGAAAGAAATGTATGATCAATAAGTGATGCCCCCTTTCGATTCAGAAATAGGGGTATTTTTTATAATCTCATAAATTTAAATTGAAAAAAACGGGCTTAAACTCTGATGAAGCCTGTTTTTTTTAATGGCTATTCATCGAAAATTAACATATTTTATGATATGGTGTAACTAAATGTAGCAAGCTATAATTTTTTGGTAAATGTTGGATGAAATAATAGGGTGAAAGTGGGAGGACAAAATGGATAGGAAGTTTAAAAAAATTGTACTTGATAACAGTGATATAATTGTCGAAAAGTGGATGGACGAGATTAATTCACTGAAAAACTCCAACTATTCATCCAGCGTTACGGATGAATTATTGGAAAGCACCAATCAGGAATTTGTAAATATTATATTCAGCAGCATCAAAAACGAAGGGGAGACACAGCAGATAAAGGCGTTTGCCGAAAAACTGATCAATCTTGGCTGGCAGGTCAGCTACATAACAGACGGTTTGCAGGTTTTCAGACGGGTGACCATTGATTTTATTCTCAGTCAATCCGATCAGATTGATACGCGTTATATTTCTGAGTTGCTGCAAAGTGTTGATAAGTGGGTTGAACCGGTGATCAGACAGCTGGTTAATGAGTACTCGGGCAACTGGGAAAACATTTTATCGCTGCAGCGCAGGGCCTTGCAGGAGTTGTCTGCTCCGCTTATCCCGGTTATGGATAATATCACGGTTATGCCGCTTGTCGGCACTATTGATACAGAGCGTGCGAAACTGATTATGGAGAATCTGCTTAACGGGGTTATCCAGCATAATTCCGAGGTCGTGTTAATTGATATAACAGGAGTCCCGGTTGTTGATACGATGGTTGCGCACCATATTGTCCAGGCAGCGGAAGCCGTTCGTCTGGTGGGCGCGACATGTATCCTTGTCGGCATACGGCCGGAGATTGCCCAGACGATTGTCAATTTGGGAATTGACTTGGGCAAATTCCCGACCAAAAGCTCATTACGCAAAGGGTTTATTAAAGCACTCGAACTGACCAACCGGAAAGTCGTCAATGTCGGGGATGAAGACGATGCGGTTGAACAGCTGGTTGATTCACTTGGTGGAGAGTGATAACATGCGGATTCCTATTTTAAAACTGCACGATTATTTATTGATTTCGATTCAGACAGAAATCGATGATAAGACGGCGATCCAATTTCAAGAAGATTTATTGGATAAAATCCATACGACCGGAGCCACGGGCGTTGTGATTGATTTGACCTCGGTGGAGATTATTGACTCATTTATTGCAAAGGTTTTAGGTGAGGTTGTGACGATGTCGGATCTGATGGGGGCGAAGGTCGTTTTAACCGGAATACAGCCAGCAGTTGCTGTCACATTAATTGATTTAGGCGTGCATTTACAGAACGTACCAACCGCACTAGACTTAGAGCGAGGACTGATTAAACTGCACCAGGAATTGGGGGAATGAGGATGGATACCCAATCCTGTGTGACAATCGAAAAGGAATGGGATATCGTGAAAGCGCGTCAGCTTGGCAGGGACATAGCACGCGACATTGGGTTTGGTACGGTTGACCAGGCACGCATTGCTACTGCGATATCCGAGCTTGCCCGCAACATTTACTTATACGCAGAGAATGGGAAGATATGTTTTGAAGTCGCTGATGAATTGAATCAAATCGGCATCACGATCCTTTCTCAGGACATGGGCCCAGGGATTGCCAATATCAGTGAAGCCATGGAGGATGGGTATTCGACATCCGGTGGCCTCGGAGCCGGGCTTCCCGGTGTGAAGCGTTTAGTTGATCAATTCGACATCCAATCTGAGGAGGGCAGGGGCACTGAAATCAGAGTTATGAAATGGCTAAGATAATACGAAGAGCAGCAAGGGGGGAACGTGTGTTGGTAAAGGTCCCCCTTTTGCTGTTTTATAATAAGGGGGAGCGAATAAAATGACAACCCTGGATACGGATATCAGCAATTATCGTCATTTACTGAAACACTACATTGACATACAGGATGAACAATCCCTTTATGGTGCCGAGCAAATCAGTAAAGCATTCATTAAGAACAATGTTCCGCCTGAAGAGATCATTAACCTTCATATTCGGGCCATGTCAGAGTTATACCCCGATCTACCCGACTCTTTCCGGCATTCGATGAATTTTTTACTAGAGATTATGATTGCTTACGGAATTGCCCATCAGGAATATCATTCATTGCGAGAAGTGCAATCAGAGCTTAAATCAGAAATCGCCGTTGCCGCCAATATGCAGGATACACTGTTGGCTACTACCAAACCCGATACCGAAGATCTGGATATTGGGGTCATTAGTGTTCCGGCACAACAGATGAGCGGCGATTACTATCATTTTCTGACCGGTAAGGATGGCTCTCTGGGAATCGCTGTTGCCGATGTGATCGGTAAAGGAATCCCTGCAGCCCTATGCATGTCGATGATTAAATATTCGATGGACAGTTTGCCCGAGGCAACGATGAGCCCACAGACGATTTTGAAAAATTTAAATCGTGTCGTGGAGCGAAATGTTGATTCAAGCATGTTTGTCACTATGTTCTACGCCCAATTCCTTCCCGAGGAAAGCACAATCCGCTATTCATCCGCCGGTCATGAACCAGGTTTTTATTATAATGCCAAAACGAAAACATTTGAAGAAATTGAAACAAAAGGGCTTGTACTTGGGGTCATGCCGGACGTCGATTACCGGCAATATGAACGAACGATTGATAGAGGGGATATGGTTATCCTGCTGACAGATGGTGTTACCGAATGCAGGCAGGGTGACCGTTTTATTGAAGTGGATGAAGTCCTCGAGGTTATCGAGCAATATATTGATTTACCAGTCCAAGAAATGGTTCATAAAGTGTATAAGCATTTTGAACGACTGCAGGATTTCCAGTTACGTGATGATTTTACCCTGATCGTCTTACGGAGATAGGAAAATAGGTTTCGTAACACACTGATTTGGGAATAACCTTTCTACGTGTTTAACTTACAAATGCGTGGTCTAACTCCACCGTCTTTAGACGGTATCAGCTTTTAGCCCTATCTTTTTTGTCCATACTAAATTATGAGGTGAAAGTATGGACGGATATCGAAAAAGTGGTCATGCG
>NZ_JBHTNH010000022.1:0-40835 GCF_042679865.1 Lentibacillus salinarum
ATTCCCGAAAATTCGGCTTCTCTTTTTTCGTATAACAGGAGAATGATAATTTTCGAATATTCGGTTTATAATATGATGAATTTCAAGAAACAAGTGAAATGAAAATAATTTTAATCCTCAGCGCTGAAGCATCCCGCATAACTTTGACCTGCCGGCAGGAGTATACTATAATTAGACTGTTAATCGAAGAGAGGTGACCGTTGTGTTAGAACGTTTACAATCATTGGAGGATCGCTATGATAAACTGAATGAATTGCTCAGCGATCCTGATGTTATAAGCGACACGAAGAAGCTGCGCGAATACTCCAAGGAACAATCCGATCTTGAGGAAGTCGTGCAGGCTTACCGACAGTATAAAGATGTAACCAAACAATTGAAAGATACAAAAGAAATGCTTGAAGAAGAATCAGATGATGACATGCAGGATATGGCAAAGGCGGAAATCGAGGAACTGTCCGAAACAGAAAAAGAACTGGAAGAACGGTTAAGAATCCTGCTTCTGCCAAAAGATCCAAACGATGACAAAAACGTATTTATGGAAATTCGCGGGGCAGCCGGCGGCGATGAGGCGGCTTTGTTTGCCGGTGACCTTTACCGTATGTATGCGAAATATGCTGAAATACAAGGCTGGAAAATTGACGTGGTCGAAGCGCATGCGTCCGCTGTCGGCGGCTATAAAGAGATCATTTTTATGGTCAATGGGACGGGTGCCTATTCCAAGTTGAAATATGAAAATGGCGCCCATCGCGTGCAGCGTGTTCCGGAAACCGAGTCCGGCGGCCGTATCCATACATCGACAGCCACTGTAGCGGTGCTGCCGGAAGCAGAGGAAGTGGAAGTTGATGTTAATGAAAAAGACATCCGTATCGATACATTCGCTTCCAGCGGTCCCGGTGGTCAGAGTGTCAACACGACCATGTCGGCTGTCAGGCTGACCCATGACCCGACTGGGATTGTCGTGTCCTGTCAGGATGAAAAATCGCAAATCAAAAATAAGGAAAAAGCAATGCGCGTGCTGCGTGCACGGATATATGATAAATACCAGCAGGAAGCACAGCAGGAAATTGATGAAAACCGAAAATCCGCCGTGGGGACGGGTGACCGTTCGGAACGTATTCGCACGTACAATTTTCCGCAAACCCGCGTGACCGATCATCGTATCGGCCTGACACTCCAGAAGCTCGATCAGGTGATGGAAGGAAAATTGGATGCGTTCATTGATGCGCTACTTCTGGAAGAACAGACAAATAAAATGGAACAAATTGGAGAATAACCCCATGGAACGTGATCCAAAGCTGTATGAAGTCCTGCGCCGGGCTTCACTTTTTTTAGAAGAAAACAACCGCGAGCCGAAAGTGGCTGAACTGCTGCTGCAGCATTATCTTGATGTGAACCGGACAACATTTCTGGCCATGATGCACGATCCGGTACCGGAAGCGGTGTTACAGTGTTTCCGGCATGCCGTAACAACGCATGCGGAAACCGGTGTGCCGTTGGAGCATCTAACCGGCTGCGCCCCATTTTACGGTCGTTATTTCGATGTCAGCGAGCATACCCTGATTCCGCGCCCCGAAACCGAGGAACTCACACAGCTCGCTATCCAAACAGCATCGGAAGGGCCGCTTACCATTGCCGATATCGGTACCGGCAGTGGCAATATCGCGATAACACTGGCACTGGAACTGCCTGACGCGATCGTATATGCAACCGACATGTCAGCGGAAGCACTGGCTGTTGCCCGACAAAATGCGGCTCAATTGGGTGCGAACGTCACCTTCCTGCAGGGTGATTACGTGCAGCCGCTGATCGATCGAGACATCCACGTTGATATGCTCATTACCAATCCGCCCTATATCCCCTTGCATGAAAAAACGCTGCTGTCCGATACGGTCAGGGATTTTGAGCCGGAAGAAGCACTTTTTGCCGGGCATGATGGGCTGGCCGCGTATAAAGCCATTGTCGAGCAGCTGCCGGAAGCAGTGAAACCGAATGGCTATGTTTTATTCGAAATTGGCCACCAGCAGGGAAACGCCGTTCAGTCGCTGGTAAAATCGACCTTTCCGCAACGTGATGTGACCATTATCCAGGACATTAACGGAAAAGATCGCATCGTGAAAGCAGGTCCAATAATAGATTGATAGTATAACAAGAAAGCCCCCTGTCCATACTGTTTATAAAACAGGTTGGAGAGGGGTTTTTGAGCATGCAGAAGTTAACGGTTTCAGCTATTATTATTGTTTTGATTGTATTTGCCATGCCAATGACGGGTACAACCCAGAAAGCCGGCTCTGATACACCGTCCGATGCTGATATAGCCGACATAAAAGTGATCCCGGATGACGCGATTCGTTTACGCATTTTGGCGAACAGTGACCAAGACGCGGATCAGCAATTAAAGCGGAAAGTACGTGATGACGTCAATGCGGCCATCAGCGAATGGGTGGAGGACATGACCGACATTGACGAAGCGAGAAAGCTAATTGAAGCACATATCCCGGAAATCCGCAGCATTGTGGAAGATGTGCTGGAAGCAGAGAACAAGCAGCAGACAGTTGACGTTGAATACGGTCAAAATATCACCTTCCCGGCCAAATTGTACGGTTCGTATCTGTATCCGCCGGGTGAATATGAAGCGGTTTTGATTACACTGGGTGAAGGTGAGGGCGCGAATTGGTGGTGTGTCCTGTTCCCGCCGCTGTGCTTTCTGGATTTTTCCAACGGCACAACGGTAGCTGAGGCGGAAGAAGCCGAAACAGAATCGGAGCAGGAGAAAGAAGAGGAGGAGGAAGAAGAAGAGGCCGATGTTAAATTTTTTCTCTTTGAATGGTTTGGCTAAGTCATAGATTTACCAGTTTCCGCATAATATACTAGAAAATCTGCCAAAATCATTGAGGTGAGAAAAATGGAATTAATCGCAGCGAACCATGCACCAGAAGAAAAACTGGAACAATTTTTACAGCATAACGAAAATGTGGAACGGGAATTGCTTCTGGAAAAGGGTTATGTCGTAACGTTTAAGGGTACGATTGAAGGCTGTTTTGTGATGGATTTGGTTGATGCCGATGTTTACTGGCTTAAACAGCTTCATGTGACCAAGCAGGCTGCAACGTCATTGCCTGTTTTACTGGAAACGATTTTGGCGCTTGCCAAAGAAAAGCAGGCCAGACAAGTATTTGTCCACAGCCACCAGCCAATGGTTGACGTTCTCTTGGAAGCATTGCAATTTCATCCACAAAAGGACAATGCATTTGTGCAGGAAACGCCGAATCAGGAAGGCAACTGGTGGACTTATCATGTATCCTAATGATTTATCCACAACTATACACAATTTCCTGTGGGCAACCTGTTAAAAAGACGTGTACAACCTTTTATCGTTATCCACATGATTGTGGAAGAATAAATTTGATCAGCTATTGCTCAGTCTACTGATGTCATCAAACCCGGTGTCCAGCACGGAGAATGACGGAAAAATAAAGAAAATCAAATATATGATAACCTGTGTACAGCCTGTGGAAAGACTCCATCAGGCTTATTTTTTTGCGTTCAAAAAACCGTTCGGCTAGAATGATCAATAGGAAAAGAGGGACAGCCATGATGCAGACAAAACGCTGGAACGTTAAAACAGAGCAACCTGATCAGCAGGCGATTGCAGAAGCCGTTGACCTGCTGCAAAACGGCCGGACGGTGTCATTTCCGACTGAAACGGTTTATGGACTTGGGGCTGATGCGACGAATGCGCCAGCGGTTTCCGGGATTTTTCAAGCCAAAGGGCGGCCGGAAGATAATCCGCTGATTGCCCATGTCGCCACAAAAGAGCAACTGCTCAATCTGGTGACCGGTCTATCGTTGGTTGCCGAAAAATTGCTTGATGCCTTTACACCCGGGCCGTTAACGCTGGTGTTACCAAGCAATGGTACATGCGCTGCTAACGTTACGGCAGGGTTATCCACAATCGGGGTGCGCATTCCGGATCATCCGGTGGCCCAGGCCCTGCTGAAAACGTGCGATCGTCCAATTGCAGCCCCGAGCGCCAATTTGTCCGGGAAACCAAGCCCGACGACCGCCGACCATGTCTGGGCTGACTTGCAGGGGAAAATCGCCGGACTTGTTGATGCCGGCCCAACAGGGGTTGGCGTGGAATCAACGGTCGTCGATTGCACCCAGGAAATACCGGTCATTCTTCGGCCGGGCGGCATCACCAAAGCACAACTTGAAGCGGTAGCTGGTTCGGTTATGGTCGATCCCGCATTGGCTGGCACCGCTGAAAACCCGAAAGCCCCGGGTATGAAATATACCCATTACGCACCGGAAGTTCCGCTGTGGCTGGTGGCCGGCCCACCGGATAATGTGCAGGCGGTCATTGACCGAGAACACGCCAACCGGAAACGCATCGGCGTGATGGCTAGCACGGAAACGGCGGCCAAGCTGCACTCAGCCCGTATTATCCCGCTCGGTTCCGACTTGCGGTCCGTTGCGGCAAACCTCTATGATGCCCTTAGGGTTTTCAAAAGTGGGGATGTGGATATCATTTTATGCGAAATGTTTTCAAAAACAGATATCGGTCAGGCGATTATGAACCGACTGGAAAAAGCCGCCACCGATTTTGTGGATAACTGAGACAGCTGCATCAATCTTGTGGATAAGCTGATTTTTTTCCGCTGATCATCGTGCAGACGGTGTCACGGAATGCAGCTTTCTGCAGACGAACAGACGCCGGACGGGTTCGCTGCATATGACGCCCTGGTCATGCATATAGTTTAATAGCATGTCCAGGGGGGAGTATGGATGTCGGCTTATCAAATTGGTGAAATCGTCTCGTTAATTTTTATGGCTGTCGCATTAGGGATGGACGCCTTTTCGGTCAGTCTTGGTATGGGGATGCAAAAAGTTAGGCTGAAGCGGATAGCCATGGTCGGCGGCGTTGTGGGTTTATTCCATATTATGATGCCGTTTGCCGGTATTTTACTCGGTCAGGCCATCTCAGAACAAATTGGTCAATACGCCACACTCAGCGGCGGATTGCTGCTTTTCGGGATCGGCGCACAAATGATTTTTTCCGCGTTTAACCACGAGTCAAAACAACTCGCACAGCCGGTTGGCATCGGGCTTATTTTTTTCGCGATCAGTGTCAGCCTCGACAGTTTTTCGGTCGGTCTCAGTCTCGGTTTGTCGGAAGTCAAAACGGTGATCGCCTTGCTGTTATTTGGCGCAGCCAGCACTATTCTCACTTGGATCGGTATGCTGCTGGGAAAGAAAATGCACGGCTTGCTTGGCGTATACAGTGAAATATTGGGCGGCAGCATTCTTTGCGGATTCGGGTTACATATATTGTTTGGCTGAATAAGGAGACCATAGAGTTTCCAGCTGTCAGGCGGCGTGTCTTTTTCTTAAGATAAAAAAGGATAAAACTTTGGACGACGCTTTCAATACAGAAATCGGCTACCTCGCCGATTTCCTCCAATCCGACTTCTGACCTCTGGCATCTGAAAAGACGCGTTAGCGTTTTTTCTTAGTTGCAATAGGGCCATTGCCAAACCGCTTTTTCCCCATTGATTTTCCGATTTTTTCTGACAACGGCGTGATTTTATGATATAGTTTTTGGTAGGATTAGATTTAACCAATGGCGCCGGCCCATTTACGGCACAATCTTGGGTAACGCCTGCATAAGCACGTCCGCTGCCGAAGCGTTCCGTTTCCTGTGCGTCGATAGCCACGCCACTGAATAAAGAGCGGAGGTTATTCTTTTGAAGATTTTGTTTGTATGTACCGGAAATACATGTCGCAGCCCGATGGCGGAAGCGTTATTGAAAGATAAAATGCCTGATGCTGACGTGCGGTCGGCGGGGATTTTTGCAGCGAGCCACCAGCGTCCGAATGATCATGCTGTCGAAGCGTTAAAACGCCAAGGTGTAACGCTGGATACAACATCAGAGCCGGTGACCGGTGAATTGCTGCAATGGGCGGATGTTGTCCTCACCATGACGACCCAGCATAAACAGTCATTGATCATGGAATACCCTGACTTCCAGGACAAATATTTTACGTTAAAAGAATATGTGTCACATGCTGACCATAAGATCTGGAACGAACTGAAACGGCAGTATGCTGCGTATGAAGAAAAACGCTCGCAGTTCATTCAGCGGCATCAGCATAAAATGAGTCACACGCAGCTTGACACAGAACTGCAAGCGTATTTGCAGGAGGACTGGGAAACGATTCAAAAGCTTGAGGCCAGCCTGATCAATTATGATATCTCGGACCCGTTCGGCGGCGAGCTGTCCGTATACGAGCAAACACTGGAGGAACTTGGTAAACAGATTGATGCGTTGGTAAAAAAGCTGCGTGACCATGAATCTTGACGGCCATGACCGTTGGCTCGGCAATTTGACCGGTACGAACATAACGCAAAATGGGGTGGTGGCGTATGGATGGTCAACTAGATTTAAAACAGCAAGTCGGAGAGGATATGAAAGCGATTATCCATGAATGGCTGGCGAGCGGCCATTTACGCGCAGGAGACGTATTTGTAGTCGGCTGTTCCACCAGCGAAGTGGTCGGCGAGCGCATCGGTACGTCCGGCAGCGAAGAAATTGCCGCGGTTCTTTTTGAAGCCTTGGCATCGTTACAGGCGGAGGCGGGCGTTGCAGTCGCTTTTCAATGCTGTGAACATTTGAACCGGGCATTGGTTGTGGATAAAGCAACCCAAAACAAGCATAACCTGGAGGAAGTGTCAGCCATCCCTGTCCCTGAAGCGGGGGGCTCAATGGCCTCTTACGCGTATAAACAGATGGAAAATCCGGCTGTCGTTGAAACAATCCGAGCCGACAGCGGCATCGACATCGGTGACACAATGATTGGCATGCATTTGCAACCGGTTGCTGTACCGCTCCGTTTTGAACAGCGTATGATCGGCAACGCCCGGGTGACAGCGGCCCGTACACGTCCGAAGCTGATCGGCGGCAAACGGGCTGTCTATGATTGACGTCATGAGCAGACACAGGCAAACCAATACACAATAAAACAAGGGGGAGTTATTAATGGAACATGTGAAGCAAACCGATCACGAACTGTATGAAGCCATTAACGCCGAAGAAACACGCCAGCAGGAAAAAATTGAATTAATTGCGTCGGAAAATTTTGTATCTGAGGCCGTCATGGAAGCGATGGGCTCGGTGTTGACAAATAAATATGCGGAAGGGTATCCGAGTAAGCGGTACTATGGCGGCTGTGAGCATGTGGATGTCGCGGAAAACCTGGCACGCGACCGGGCAAAGGAACTTTTCGGTGCGGATCACGCCAACGTTCAGCCCCACTCCGGCGCCCAGGCGAACATGGCAGTTTACTTCTCTGTCCTGGAGCCGGGTGATACGATTCTTGGTATGAATTTGAACCATGGCGGGCATTTAACCCACGGCAGCCCGGTGAATTTCAGCGGAAAATTGTACAATGTCGTTGATTACGGTGTCGATCGGGAGACAGAGCAGCTTGATTATGAGGCCGTTCGCGACCGAGCAATAGACGTTCAGCCGAAATTGATCATTGCCGGTGCGAGTGCATACCCTCGTGAAATTGACTTTGCTAAATTCCGGGAAATTGCTGATGAAGTCGGTGCGTACTTGATGGTTGATATGGCCCATATTGCTGGTCTGATTGCAGCAGGACTTCACCAAAATCCGGTGCCGTACGCTGATTTTGTCACGACGACAACTCATAAAACGTTGCGCGGGCCACGTGGCGGCATGATTTTATGCAAAGCGGAATATGCCAAAAAGATTGACAAATCGGTGTTCCCGGTTATGCAGGGGGGCCCGCTCATGCATGTGATCGCGGCCAAAGCTGTTTCCTTTAAAGAAGCGTTGACGGCTGATTTTAAAGCGTATTCGAAGCAGATCATCCAAAACGCGAAGGCATTAAGTGACGCATTGGCCAGCGAAGGTCTGCGGATCGTATCAGGTGGAACGGACAACCATTTACTTCTGGTTGATGTCACACCACTCAAGCTTACTGGTAAAGTGGCCGAAAAAGCGCTGGATGATATCGGCATCACGGCCAATAAAAACACCATTCCTTTTGATACGGAAAAGCCGTCTATCGCCAGCGGTGTTCGCATCGGAACAGCAGCCGTCACCACCCGCGGCTTTAAAGAAACCGACATGCAGGAAATGGCTTCAATTATCGCGTCTGTTTTGAAAAATCATGAAGATGAACATGCCCTGAAGGAAGCAGAAGAGCGTGTCAAAGCTTTAACCGGCCGGCATCCATTATATGCATAAGTTAAAAGGCGTCCCTATATGGTGGAAAAAAGTTGAAAAAACAGTACAATTATCTTAAAAGTTACAACACTTTAACACCGTAATTAATAGGTCAATTACTGTTGTTTTTGACACAACATCCATAAACTGCAACGTAACTGTTGCTGGATTGTTTTCTATAAGTACGTGTCATTCCCGCCGTCCGGGATCGCTTCGGGCGGATGCTTTCCGCGGGCACGGCCTCAGCCTCCTCAGAAGCAAAGAACGCTTCTTCCGGGGTCTTCGGACACGTGCTGTTCCCGCAGGAGTCACCGCNGATTACTACCACGGTTAGTAAATCCAAACTAGCGGCGGAAAAACACGGAGACTCCTGTGGGAGCAGAGGCCTAGATGAGACCCCGCAGTGCGTCAGCAATCTTTTCTGCGAGGAGCGTATGCCTCGCCGGATTAGCTTGCAACGCGACGAGCAATACCTCCACCCAGTAAACTTCGAGTTGCGAGGAGTGCAGCTTCACCGTGTATTTCCTACGCTAGTTTTGTGGTATTCGAATCCTTAACATTGTAGCTACAAATACACTGGTTGATTGGAGCGGAGGGCTGTCGACTCCTGCGGTCGTCGGCTAAGAACGGTCACCTCCTGTGACCAACGCCGACACTAGAACGTCCTGTTCGTCGAAGCAACGGCTGAAGATCCCGCAGGACAAGGAAAGCTGCGGCAGCGTTACATCGCACGAAGAAAAAGTGGTTTCCTTTTTCGAGGAAGCGGTTTTCTTCCGAGGAAGCTGAAGCGTTGCCCGCGGAAAGTGACTGCCCGGAGCGGAAATCAACGTAGCAGTTACGTCGCACTTATTATCAACTGCGAGAGTTTAAGAGCAACAAAATTTGCGAAAGAGTCAAAAATAAAAGATAAAGCTCAGTTAACTACAACTGAGCTTTATCTTTTATTTATTTTCATTTTGCTTAACTAAAGTGCCCGATGATTGAACAAGGTAGTGAATTTCCCTTTTTAGAGGTTGTTCAAAAAGTCCGGTAAAAATGACACGTCGAATTTCTTCGTTGGCTTGTTTCTCCGCCGCTCATGTATCTAGGGGAAGTTCTGCTAAAACCGTCCACGTCCTGTGGACAACGCAGAACTCACCACACACATCCTGTGGAAGCCCGCTGCTCGAAACGGCACCGCCTCGAACTTTCGACGCACAGGACGTGCTAGTGTCGGCGTTGCAACAGGACGTTGCGAACTTAGCCGACCGGTCCTTTTTATCCTCCTTTTTGAACACGCACTTTTAGGGGCATCTTTTTTTATAATACTGGAACCAGAAATGTATCAATCGCACCATAACAATAAAACGCAGATGATCAGATCGGGTACAAATGTAATCCTGACTTGCAAGCTCATCCATTTTTCAGTACAATTTTTAAGATGCCACTAAAATGAAGGAGTGATCGGTGAAATGGGAAAAGTACATGTGCTGGATCATCCATTAATTCAACACAAAGTGACGTACATACGCGATAAACAGACCGGAACAAAGGAATTCCGCGAACTGGTGGACGAAGTTGCGATGCTGATGGCGTTTGAAATCACCCGCAACTTGCCATTGCAAGAAAAAACAATTGAGACCCCGGTTATGGAGGCCCAATCGCAGGTGCTCGCCGGCAAAAAAATCGGGCTGATTCCGATTTTGCGCGCGGGGCTCGGCATGGTCGATGGGATGTTGAAGCTGATCCCGGCTGCAAGGGTCGGACATGTCGGTCTTTACCGGGATCCAGAAACATTAAAACCGCACGAATATTACCTTAAGTTACCATCCGATATTGAAGAACGGGAACTGATTGTGATCGACCCGATGCTCGCTACAGGTGGATCAGCGAACGATGCGATCCACTCCCTGAAAAAACGCGGGGCCAAACAAATTCGGCTCATGTGCCTTGTCGCTGCCCCGGAAGGCGTGGAAGTTATTCAAAACGACCATCCTGATGTTGATATTTTCTTGGCAGCGCTTGATGACAAATTGAATGATCACGGCTATATCGTTCCAGGACTTGGGGATGCCGGTGACCGTTTATATGGCACGAAATAAGGCTGGTGCGACATATGGCTGGACGGATTAAAGTCATGACCACCTTTGGGACAAGACCGGAAGCGATTAAAATGGCCCCGCTCGTCCTGGAACTGCAGAGGCGTCCGGCGCAATTTGAACCGATCGTAGCGGTCACCGCCCAGCACCGGCAAATGCTTGACCAAGTGCTGGACATTTTCGGAATTGAACCGGATTTTGATTTAAACATCATGAAAGCAAAGCAGTCGCTTGCCCAAATAACGACGCGTGCGCTTGAGGGGCTTGACGAGGTGATGAAAAAGGCGGAACCGGATATCGTGCTCGTCCATGGTGATACGACGACAACATTTGCGGCATCACTGGCCGCCTACTACAACCAGATTGCTGTTGGGCATGTTGAAGCAGGCCTACGTACATGGGATAAATATTCGCCATATCCGGAAGAAATGAACCGGCAGCTTACCGGCGTTATGGCTGATTTGCATTTCGCCCCGACGGAAAAGGCGAAGCACAATTTGCTGAATGAATATAAATCAGCTGATCATATCGTGGTGACTGGGAATACGGCGATTGATGCCCTGAAAACAACTGTCGATGAAACGTATTCAAGTTCGATCTTGAATGATATTGGTGACCGGCGGCTCGTGTTGGTGACGGCACACCGCCGGGAAAATCTCGGCCGTAATATGGAGCAGATGTTTCGGGCCATCAAGCGGCTCGTCGATACGCATCAGGATATCCAGGTCATTTATCCGGTCCATTTAAATCCGGCTGTACAGCAAGTCGCCAACGATATTTTAGGGGACGACGATCGGATTCAATTGATCGAACCACTCGGTGTGGTGGACTTCCACAACTTTGCCGCTAGGGCCCATTTGATCATGACGGACTCAGGCGGCGTGCAGGAAGAAGCGCCGTCACTGGGTGTTCCGGTACTTGTCCTCCGCGACACGACGGAGCGCCCGGAAGGCATCGAAGCCGGTACATTGAAATTAGCCGGAACAGATGAGGAACCCATTTTCACCCTTGCCGATGAACTATTAAGGAATGACGCCCGCCATGACCAAATGGCTAAAGCATCGAATCCATATGGTGACGGCGAAGCATCAGGCAAAATTGCTGACGCGATTGTGGCTTATTTTGATAGGTAGATAAAGGAAGGACCCGGCTTGTGCCGGGTCCTTCCTCGTTGATTCGGCGGTAATATATAGGACGCTGCCGCGGAATATGGGTGCGAAACCCGAAAACATGAACGCGAACGCGGCAAATATGGGCGCGGGCCCCGAAACCATGGACGGTGAGAGCCCGAAACATGAGCCTGAAAACAGAAACGTTGGTCCGAACGGCTTTCCCATCATCTATACCAATCCCACTTCAATGCATGTTTTTCCTACCATTTCCAAATGCTAACCATATATCTCAAACGATAAAGGAGCACCAGCCATGTACCGTATCCTCATCTCCCTTATGGCCTTCGCCGCCATAGCAAGTCTGCCTGCAGCAGCCGAAACCACGGACGACAACAGCCGGGAAGAGGCCGTGATCATCGAAGTGGACGGCCATCCTGACAGGCATAAAGACTACTTGACCGCCCATCATCCATCCATCGACGTGGTACACACATACGATACGTTATTTAACGGCCTGGCGTTAAAAGGTGATCCGAAACGGTTTGCACAACTGGCCTCGCTGGAATTTATTAAGGCTGTACACCCAGCCGTTACTTATGAAACCCAAACCGATGCAGTAAACCAAACGGACAACAGTGTTATCCCGGCGGAAATCAATGATACCGCCTATACGGGGAAAGGTGTTCAAGTGGCGGTCATTGATACGGGAATTGACTATAACCATCCTGACCTCACCAAAAATTACGCCGGTGGTTATGATCTGGTCGATTTAGATGATGATCCGATGGAGACACCAGCTGAAGAAGGGATGCCGACCCAGCATGGCACACATGTGGCGGGCATCATTGCGGCGGATGGTGAGCTGAAAGGCGTCGCACCGGATGCCAATATTCATGCCTATCGTGCGCTTGGCCCCGGTGGTATGGGGACGTCTGTTCAAGTGATTGCCGCTCTGGAGCAGGCGGTTGATGACGGGGCGGATATTATTAATCTGTCGTTAGGCAATACCGTTAACGGACCGGACTTTCCGACAAGTGTGGCGGTCAACCGGGCGGTGGATCTCGGGGTCCCTGTCGTGATTGCCAATGGCAACGATGGTCCGGAAAACTGGACAATCGGTTCCCCGGCAACAGCAGCCAATGCCCTTTCTGTCGGGGCGACATCACGCCCGCAAACCGTTCCGTACTTGTTTGAATCACGGTCGGATAAAAAAATTCCGCTGACCGAAATGGATGGCTCAAAACCGTGGACCTTATCCAAAAGTTATGACATAGCAAGGCTGGGAGAGCAAGATGTCCGAGGGAAGATTGCCCTGATCGCGCGTGGCGAGATACCATTTTCTGAGCTGGCCAAGCAGGCTGAGGAAGCTGGTGCAGTTGCAGCTGTCATTTACAATAACGAACAAGAACATTTCCAAGGGATGTTGCCTGAAACAGAAGATCCGATTCAGATTCCCGTCGCATCCATTACGAAAAGGGACGGCGAATGGCTGATCGAAAACGCCAGAAGCAGCCGTTCTTACTTGAAAACCGAATACGAAACAACTGACGAGACCGTCGCTGAATTCAGTTCCCGGGGACCGGTTACCGTGAACTGGGATTTGAAGCCGGATATCAGTGCACCGGGGACCAGCATTTTAAGCTCGATCCCCGGTGGTTACCAGGAATTGCAGGGGACGAGCATGGCGGCACCACAAGTGACCGGGACAATGGCCCTTTTGATGGAAGCACATCCTGAATGGACCGTGGAAGAACTGACAGGCGCGTTAAAAACAACAGCCAAGCCAATTAAACGTGGCCATGAAGAGCCATTTGAGCCGATTATCCAGGGTGCTGGCGAAATTCGGCCAAAGCAAGCCAGCAGTACAACAACCATTATTGATAACCCATTACTGTCGTTTGGAAAAACCACTGAAAATCAGGAAACAGAAACAGAGCACATAACGGTCAAAAACACATCCGACAAGCAGCAGACCTACACATTTTCCATGCCAAAACAACAACCGGGGTTACGCTGGGATTTACCGCTCAAGTTTACATTGGCTAAAGGTGAAACGACAAACCTACCGATCGCATTGACAATCAATTCGCACCAGCTCGACACCGGTATCCACCAGGGCTGGCTGACGCTGAATCAGGATGATGAACAATACCGGCTGCCCTATTTGTTTGTCAACAAAACAGCTGATTATCCGAAAGCAATGGGATTTGACTTTTCCTTAAAACCGTTCTCCGATGAGGCCTATCAATATCAGGTTTATGTGCCGGACCCAACCGAACGTATCGAGGTGATGCTTTATGATCCGGAAACCCTTGTTTATGAACGGACACTGCTGCAATCGGACGACGTTCAAATTGGAATGAATGAAGGGCAACTGGATACGTCGGAAATTGGCGATCCGGGACAATATCTGGCTGTCATCAATGTCAGACTCGACAATGGAACGATGGAAAGTTATCAGACAAGCATTCACATACCATGACGTTACTACGGAGTAAGAGGGCTGTTCATTTGTTCACAAAATGTTCATAGAAATGAGCCGTCCATTTCCTATATAATAAGGAATCGATAGGGCAAAAACGGCGTTGAATGGTGGCCGGAAAGCACCGGGAAAATGGCAGCAGCTGGCAATGTAATTTGTCCACATACTGATTGACAATAGGATATGGCTCATGTAAACTAGCTAAGTGTGGAATGGTAAGGGTTTCATGTCTTTTTACTGAAGATGTGCCAAAACCTTACATAATTTTATGTTGTTTATGTCGCACGTTCAGTGATTTTCCTCACTGCTTTGACAAAGGGTCTATTCATTAAGTGAGCGCTGCGGAGAATAATCTATCATGCGCGGATGTTTGGGAGAAGAGTCAAATCATGTCGAACTATCGAAGTATGGCCAACAGGCAACGCCAATGGATGTTTTACCTTCTCGCTCTATTCGTACTTGGCGCAGGTTTCACACCATACCAGCAAATTTTCCTCGGGCTTCTTTTAGGCGGTGCTGTAAGCTTCTACAATTTATGGCTGCTGCAGCGCAAAATTGACGCATTTGCAGAATCAGTGGAAAAACGTCAATCCGCAACCGGCCTCGGAACATTATCCAGAATGGCGGCAGCCGTTTTGGCCGTTCTAGTGGCACTTCAGTTTGAAGAATATTTCGACATGGTCTCTGTTTTAGTGGGATTAATGACATCCTATCTGGTCATTATGATAGATTTTTTTATGTCAAAATCTAAACAATAGTGCGTGGAAGAGGGGTGAAGCAAAGTGGATCATGAAGCACCAATCGTACATGATGTGTTTGGGATATCATGGCTCGATTTTAATTTGTCCAATGTCATGATGATAGCTATTTCATCACTTATCGTATTTGTCATTTGTGTCCTGGGCGCGAGAAAGCTGCAAATGAAGCCTACAGGTGCCCAGAATTTCATGGAGTGGGTCCTTGATTTTATCAAAGGGATGATCAGTGACACGATGGATTGGAAAACAGGGAAAGTGTTTCTGCCTTTAGGGCTTACACTCATCTCCTATATTCTAGTGAGCAACATGCTTGGTGTCATGACGTTGATGGTATTCGGGCATGAATTGTGGTGGAAATCACCAACAGCGGATGCCGGCGTCACCTTGACATTAGCGGCAATGGTTATTGTATTGAGCCATTATTACGGCATCAAAACACGCGGGGTCAAAGATTACGGAAAAGATTATTTACGCCCGTTCCCATTGTTTTTTCCGATCAAGGTTGTTGAAGAATTTGCGAATACCTTGACACTGGGTCTTCGTTTGTTTGGAAACCTTTATGCCGGTGAAGTGCTGTTAGGATTGTTGGCCGGCTTGACATCTGCATCGGTCTGGGGATTCCTCGGCGGGGCGTTACCAATGTTAGCATGGCAGGGATTTAGTGTGTTTATCGGTACCATCCAGGCATTCATTTTCACCATGCTGTCAATGGTTTATATCTCGCAAAAGGTATCAAGCGACCATTAGGCTTCACAAAAATTGTTAAGTAACCTGTTTCAGCAAAAGGTTGCTGAAACAGGAGATTACTAAAAAAACCAATATAATTAATTTGAGGAGGATTTATATTATGTCTGGAGCATTAGCAGCAGCAATAGCAGTAGGTTTGGCGGCATTAGGTGCCGGTGTCGGTAACGGTTTGATCGTAAGTCGTACGGTTGAAGGGATTGCCCGTCAGCCGGAATTGAGAGGTCAGCTGCAGACGACCATGTTTATTGGTGTCGGTCTGGTTGAGGCGATGCCGATCATCGCGGTTGTTATCGCACTCATCGTTATGTAATTGGATGCGTCATATCGATAATGGCGAAGCTGCTCTTCACAAAGGACCTTCGCCGTTGTCTGTACTTCCGGCCCAATCAATAGAAAGTTCGATATTCGATATGTAAAGCGAAAGGAGTGAATTCTGTGCAGGCATTCACTGGATCAACGATTTACGCTGCGATCGGCGGACTTCAAGTTGGCGATATGCTGACCCAGCTTTTCTTCTTTATTGTCTTAATTGTCTTAGTGCGTAAATTTGCATGGGGGCCGTTAATGGACGTCATGCAAAAACGTGAAGAACATGTGGCAGGTGAAATTGAAGCAGCTGAACAGAGCCGGGCCGAAGCTGAAAAGGCACAGGCGGAAGCAGCTGATCAATTGAAGCAGACAAAGCAGGAAGCGCAACAGATTATAGAAGATGCGCGAAGTGCCGGTACGAAACAGGAGCAGGATATTATTGATTCCGCCCGTCGTGAGGCAGAACGCATCAAAGAATCAGCGCAGGAAGAAATCGAAAGTGAAAAAGAAAAAGCGATTCAGACACTTCAGGACAAAGTCGCTTCCCTATCCGTACTCATTGCCAGCAAAGTGATTGAGAAAGAAATCAGTGCACAGGATCAAGAAGACCTGATTAATGAATACATTAAAGAGGCAGGAGAAGAGAAATGAGTCAAGTAGCAGCTAACCGCTATGCAGAAGCTCTCTTCCAGCTCGGCAATGAAAAGGGAACATTGGAGCAATTGGTTAAGGAGTCCGAGGTCCTGAAATCGATTTTTAATGAAAATGAACAGCTCGTGACATTTATGGAGCATCCGCGTATCAATCATGACAAAAAGATGCAGTTTCTTGGCGATGTGTTCCAAGGATTTTCAGATGATGTGCTTAAGACGCTCAAACTACTGGCGGAGCGCCATCGCATTGGCATCGTCCCGGCCATTTTGGACGCGTTTATTCATCTGGTAAATGAGGCCAAAGGGATCGCGGAAGCTAAAGTATATTCTGTCCGGAAACTGTCGGAAAGTGAGAAAGAACAGCTTGAAATTACGTTTGCCAAGCGCTTTAATAAGCAGGCCATCAAACTGGAAAGCATTGTCGACCCGTCGATTATCGGCGGACTGAAACTGCGGATCGGCAATACCATTTATGATGGGACGATTCAAGGCAAATTAAAACGGATCGAACGGCGTATTACAGCGGCAGACTAATGAAGATAGGGGTGAAATGGTATGAGCATTAAAGCTGAAGAAATCAGTTCGCTGATTAAAGAGCAAATCGAGAATTTTGACTCGGAAATTGAAGTCTCGGATGTCGGCACTGTTATTGAAGTCGGTGACGGGATTGCCCGCGCACACGGCCTTGATGATGCCATGGCCGGTGAGCTTCTCGAGTTCTCCAACGGTGTTATGGGAATGGCGCAAAACCTTGAAGAAGGAAACGTCGGTATTGTCATCCTTGGCCCGTTCTCAGATATTCATGAAGGCGATGAGGTTCGTCGTACAGGACGCGTTATGCAAGTACCTGTCGGGGAGGAATTGCTTGGACGTGTTGTCAATCCGCTGGGACAGCCGATTGATGGCAAAGGTACCGTGGAAACGACCAAAAACCGTCCAATTGAGTCCCCCGCGCCATCCATTATGGATCGGCAGGAAGTTAATGAGCCATTACAGACAGGTATTAAAGCGATTGATGCCCTTGTACCGATCGGTCGCGGACAGCGTGAATTGATCATCGGTGACCGTCAGACTGGTAAAACGACGATTGCAGTTGATACGATTCTGAACCAAAAAGATCAGGATATGATTTGTATTTATGTTGCCATCGGGCAGAAGGAATCGACCGTCAGAAGCACGGTTGAAACATTCCGTCGCTATGGCGCACTGGACAACACCATTGTCGTGTCTGCGGGTGCATCCGATCCAGCACCACTCTTATATCTGGCACCATATGCAGGTGTCTCCATGGGTGAGGAATACATGCATAACGGCAAGCATGTGCTTGTTGTGTATGATGACCTGACAAAACAGGCAGCGGCCTATCGTGAACTTTCCTTGTTACTGCGCCGCCCGCCAGGCCGTGAAGCCTTCCCCGGGGACGTTTTCTACTTGCATTCCCGCTTGCTTGAACGTGCGGCTAAACTGAATGACTCGAAAGGCGGCGGTTCACTGACAGCTCTGCCATTTGTCGAAACACAGGCAGGCGACATCGGTGCGTATATCCCAACAAACGTCATTTCCATCACCGACGGGCAAATCTTCCTGCAGTCAGACTTGTTCTTCTCAGGTGTACGCCCGGCGATCAACGCAGGTTTATCCGTATCCCGTGTCGGTGGTTCAGCACAGCTGAAAGCGATGAAGAAAGTTGCCGGGACATTGCGGCTTGATCTAGCATCGTTCCGTGAACTGGAATCATTCGCCCAGTTCGGCTCTGACCTGGATAAATCGACAAAAGCCAAACTTGACCGTGGTGCCCGGACAGTGGAAATTTTGAAGCAGGGATTGCATAAACCATTGGCTGTTGAAAAACAAGTCATGATTATTTATGCATTGACAAAAGGTCACCTTGATAATGTACCGGTCGACGATGTCACCCGCTTTGAAGCCGAGTTCCATGCATGGCTCGAGGACAACCGCAGCGAACTGCTATCCACCATCCGCGAAACCGGCAAACTAGCTGAGGATGAGGAAATGAAGGAAGCAGTAGAGTCGTTCAAGAAGACATTTTTGCCGACTGAACAATAAATGATCAGGCAGTAAAGAGAGTTTGGAAAAGAGGCTCCGGTTTTTATGCCAGCCTCTGTCTTCTAACCTCCAACCTCTGAAAGAAGGGTGGTGAAATGCTTGGCATCACTGAGAGATATCCAGAAACGGATTGATTCGACATCTAAAACAAAGCAGATTACGAAGGCAATGGAAATGGTTTCGGCTTCGAAAATGAGCAAGGCGGAAGAAAATGCCAAATCATTTGTTCCTTACAGTGAAAAAATTCAGGAAGTTGTCGCCAGCATTGCCAGCAGCAATATGGACGCCGCTCATCCAATGCTTGAGAAGCGCGATGTGAAACGGACCGGCTATTTTGTCATCACGTCCGATCGCGGTTTGGCAGGTGCGTATAACAGCGGTGTTTTGAAAAAGACTTATGAAACCATTCAAAAACGTCATCAATCCACGGATGAGTACACCATTATTGTTGTCGGCCGTGTTGGCTATGAATTTTTCCAAAAACGAGGAATGCCGATTGCCAAAAGCATTCTCGGAATGGCGGATCAGCCGAACTTTAATGATATAAAAGAACTCGCATCTGAAACGGTTCAGATGTTTATTGATGGGGAAATTGACGAACTGACCATGTATTATAACCACTATGTCAGTGCCATTTCCCAGGTCGTCACAGCAAAACCGTTATTGCCGCTGACGGACATTGAGGAAAAGGCAAGTGCCAGCACGAGTCAGTACGAGTATGAACCCGATCAGGAGCAGATTCTTAAAGTGCTCCTGCCCCAATATGCGGAGAGCCTCATTTACGGTGCACTGCTGGACGGCAAAGCAAGTGAGCATGCTGCACGTATGACAGCTATGCGCAATGCTACCGACAATGCGAACGAGATGATTGATGATTTGACATTATCGTATAACCGTGCACGCCAGGCAGCGATCACACAGGAGATCAACGAGATCATCGGCGGTGTGGCTGCACTGGAATAGGCACCCGAACGTTTGATAGTTGGATAGGAGGGAAATCGATGAGCAAAGGACACATTACACAAGTCATGGGACCTGTTGTCGACGTCAAATTCGACGAAGGCAAGCTCCCGGATATTAATAATGCATTAGTTGTCCGTTTCAAAGATGACGTTTTAGATATTGATCTGACACTTGAAGTCGCGCTTCATCTTGGCGATAGTGCCGTTCGTACAGTTGCGATGGATTCAACAGATGGCCTGAAGCGCAACATGCCTGTTGAGGATACAGGCGGACCGATTTCAGTACCGGTTGGTGATGCGACACTTGGCCGTGTCTTCAACGTCCTTGGTGACCACATTGACCTTGATGAACCGGTACCCGAAGACACCAGACGGGACCCGATTCATCGCCAGCCGCCTGAATTTGAAAACTTGACAACCGATACGGAAATTCTGGAAACAGGGATCAAAGTTGTTGACCTGCTGGCACCCTATACAAAAGGTGGTAAAATCGGCCTATTCGGTGGTGCCGGTGTTGGTAAAACCGTCCTGATCCAAGAATTAATCAACAACGTGGCACAGGAACACGGCGGTATTTCCGTGTTTGCCGGTGTTGGTGAGCGTACCCGTGAAGGAAACGACCTTTACTATGAAATGAAAGATTCCGGTGTTATTTCCAAAACAGCCATGGTGTTCGGTCAAATGAACGAACCGCCTGGCGCTCGTATGCGTGTTGCCCTAACCGGCTTGACAATGGCTGAATACTTCCGTGATGAAGAAGGCCAGGATGTGCTGTTATTTATCGATAACATTTTCCGTTTTACCCAGGCTGGTATGGAGGTTTCCGCATTGCTTGGCCGTATGCCATCAGCCGTTGGTTATCAGCCGACATTGGCAACGGAAATGGGACAACTGCAGGAACGTATCACCACAACGGATAAAGGCTCGGTCACATCGATTCAGGCGATTTACGTGCCTGCCGACGACTATACAGACCCGGCACCGGCCACGACATTCGCCCACTTGGATGCGACAACGAACCTGGACCGTGGATTATCCGAGCAGGGGATTTATCCAGCAGTGGATCCGTTGGCGTCCACATCACGAGCCCTTGACCCAGAAGTTGTTGGTGAAGACCATTACGATGTAGCACGTGAAGTGCAGCAAACGCTGCAAAAGTATAAAGAGCTGCAGGATATCATCGCCATTCTTGGTATGGATGAGCTGTCTGACGAGGATAAATTGACCGTTTCCCGCGCACGTCGCATTCAATTTTTCCTGTCACAGAACTTCCACGTAGCTGAACAATTTACCGGACAACCTGGCTCGTATGTACCGGTAACCGAAACGGTCAAAGGCTTCAGAGAAATCCTGGACGGTAAATATGATGATCTGCCGGAAGATGCATTCCGTCTGGTCGGACGTATCGAGGAAGTCGTTGAAAACGCAAAAAACATGGCATAATAACAGAGATGTAATGCTGGATAAAAGGGCAGCGATGCTTTCTAATGGCTTCTGTCATTTTCATCCAGTCATTCACCTGTCTTGAGGAGGGGTTACATTGCAAACACTGACAGTGAGTGTTGTTACTCCTGATGGTCCAGTATTGGAAGACAGCTATGAAATGATCAGCTGCAAAGCAGAAAACGGCGAACTCGGTATTTTGCCGGGTCATATTCCGATGGTTGCGCCCTTAACAATCAGTTCCGTACGTTTGAAGGATGAAAACGATACGACGCATCTGGCTGTTAATGGCGGATTTTTGGAGGTACGACCGGAGAAAGTCACCATTCTGGCCCAATCGGCGGAAAATCCGGCAGACATCGATGTCAAACGGGCAGAAGAAGCAAAACAGCGCGCCGAACGTCGTCTCCAGTCCAAACAGGATGACACTGACTTCCAACGGGCAGAATTAGCACTCAAACGCGCAATGAACCGATTAGATATCGCACGATAAAGCGAAACTTCAATCAGTGGGTGGTTTTTCCCACTGATTGTTAGTTGAGCCGAATCGGACATTTAGGGACAGTTATCCGCCGTTTTCTGGCGGGTTACTGTCCATTAGATGCGGGGTGAACAAAAATCTCTTGTAACAAATTGTTGTTATGAGAGATTTTTTCTGTTTGTCTTTGCTCTAAAAAATTGCTGCTTTTCCCATATTATCGCGTGAAATACAGTCTTACCATCGGCGGAGGTAAAAAACCTTACAAAAAGACGAGCCGTTTCGACTTGAACCAATAGAAGAGCGGAAATATCAACAGAAGAGCGAAGGAATCAACAGAAGAGCGAAAGTATCAACAGAAGATCGAAGGAATCAACAGAAGATCGAAAGTATCAACAGAAGGGCGAAGGAATCAACAGAAGAGCGGAAGAATCAACAGAAGATCGAAGGAATCAACAGAAGATCGAAGGAATCAACAGAAGAGCGAAAATATCAACAGAAGAATAGGATCATCAGCAGAAGTTGTGAAATATCTGTTGATAATACAAAAATATCAACAGGATCGGTGAAACATCGGCGGAAGACATAAACTTCTGTCGATATTTCCCGGGCAATAATAATAATGTCGTAAACAGAAACCGACGATTAGCGACCAATTCATTGACAACAGACATGAACCATGGCAAAGTGACATATAGCATCAAGCGTTAAAGCTTAGCGCTAATAAGTGAAATTGACATACAAGGTGTGGAATTATGTTTTCATCAATCGGCTTAACAGCCATCGTAAGTATGGTATCGCATTTAATCTTTATTTATATTACCTGGCGGGTCATGACGACCATCAATTTTGATCCGCTAATCAGAAAAGGCCGCGAAACGGAAGCGCGCGTGCTGATTGTCTTCATTACGATTTTTATCGGTACGGGTGTCAGCCGTTTTTTTCTCGAGTTTATTCAATGGTCACAGGATCTTATGTATCTGTTTTGAGCGCTCCTCGCAAAATCATCTTGTCTATTTAACATGAATACCGTATGGAACACATCCCTTCTGATCATACTATTAATATAGTAAACTAGGAGGGATTTTTTATGCGCAAGTCAGCACTTATATTAACGATTTGTTTCATAATGGTGATAAATTCTGGCGTTGCTGCCGAACAGGCAGATGAGCTAACGGATTTGGCAGCTGTCGTGATGGACAACGACTTATCCGTGGACAGCTGGCAGGTTACCATCAAAGAGGAAATGGACGCGGACACAATCAGCCGTATGTTGGACAAAATTCAGGCTGAAACTGGTTATAAGGTCACTGGTACGGAAGATGAAAACGCCGTAAAATATTTCATTGAGGACACCCAGAAAAAATCAGGCATCACCGAAACTTATAATGTTGTGATTCCAAAAAATCCGCTGCAAGATGCGCAACTGATTGCGGTTCTGGAAGGGGAAGATTGGGACAGTGCCATCGCAGACGTCTATTTTACTAGATTGGAAACGATACAATCGACATATTTCACAAACAAGTCGACAAAATTTGCTTGTCTAACGACGAACGTTGATGATAAAATAGATAATGCTTATTTTTTTAGTCAACTGAAAGAATCGCTGCATTTAAAACATATTGACATGCAAACCGATAATGTGAAAAATTCAACGGTTAAAAAAATCGTTTACGGGTATACACCACTGTGGGAACAAGAGATAACGATGAAGAAGCCGATGAACTTGCAGATGGTGGTCCAAAACAGTACCCATGACGGCAAGCGTATAACGATAGGCACACCTATCCTGATTACTGAATACTAATATAGTGAAATTGGATTATAAGGGGAATAGAATATGGAAAAAATCATCGTAAAAGGCGGGAAACGGCTGAATGGCTCCGTCAAGGTGGAGGGGGCCAAAAACGCGGTGCTGCCGGTTATAACGGCCAGTATGCTGGCAAGTGAAGGCGAAAGTGTTATTACTGATGTTCCCGTACTGGCAGATGTGTATACGATCAATGAAGTATTACGCAATATGAATGCGAATGTACAATTTGACAACAATACAGTTTACGTCGATACGTCCAATCAATTACTGACAGAAGCTCCCTTTGAATATGTCCGAAAAATGCGCGCGTCTGTACTAGTGCTTGGACCGTTATTGGCGCGTTACGGCCATGCCAAAGTTGCAATGCCGGGCGGATGTGCGATTGGTTCGCGGCCGATTGATTTGCACCTGAAAGGCTTCGAAGCGATGGGAGCTCATGTCCACGTTGGTAATGGCTACGTGGAATTGGAGGCTGAGGGCCGTCTGCACGGTGCAAAAATTTACCTTGATATGCCGAGTGTCGGGGCGACCGAAAACATTATGATGGCGGCCGCACTGGCAGAAGGCAAAACAATCATCGAAAATTGTGCCAAAGAACCCGAAATTGTTGATCTGGCAAACTTCCTGAATAAAATGGGTGGTAAAGTGGTCGGGGCAGGTACAGAGACAATCCGTATCGAAGGCGTCGAAAAAATGTATGGAGCAAAACATACCATCATACCCGATCGCGTTGAAGCAGGTACTTTCATGGTCGCCAGTGCCATTACAGGCGGCAATATCCTGATCGAAAATGTCGAAAGTGAGCATTTCCGTTCGGTCATTTCCAAACTGGAAGAAATGGGCGTCACCATTTTTGATGAGGATGAAGGCGTTCGGGTCATGGGACCTGACAAACTGCTCGCAACCGATATTAAAACATTGCCACATCCAGGATTTCCAACTGATATGCAATCGCAAATGATGGCGCTAATGCTGAATGCTTATGGCACGAGTGTGATTACCGAGACTGTATTTGAGAACCGGTTTATGCATGTGGAAGAATTCCGGCGTATGAATGCGAAAATGAAAATTGAAGGCCGCAGTGTGATTATTGAAGGACCCGGGGAGCTGCAGGGTGCTGAAGTGGCCGCAACTGATTTGCGTGCAGCGGCCGCACTCATTTTGGCAGGGTTACGCGCAGATGGGTATACCCGTGTTACGGAATTAAAGCATCTTGACCGCGGTTATGTGGATTTTGCTGGCAAACTGGCTGGATTGGGTGCTGACATTGAACGTGTGGATGAAAATGGAGATCAGGTCAACCCGTTCGCCCATGTAACTAAGCAACCGGCAGATGATGACATTATGGCGGAACTCTCTTAATCATAACAGAATGGTACAGTTTAAAAAAACAGATGGCCCGGCATCTGTTTTTTTACTGCACTATTATACTTAAATGGCATTTTATGCTGCAAATGGCACTTTGCATTTTTTCTTAAATATGGTAGAATTTTATAAAACAAAAAAGATTCCGAAAACGGTATTTATAATCGGAACAATTATTAAATTAACGTGTTTTTGGTGTAATCGATGATGACATATCATATCTTTTGTAAACGGTTTCAATAGCTATAAACTCGACAGGGATGTGACAGGATGCTGCATTATATTTTAAAACGGTTTGCCATTATGCTCGTGACGCTTTGGATTATCGTGACGCTGACGTTCGTTCTCATGATTACGCTGCCGGGATCACCGCTTAATGAGGAGCGGACAACGAATGAGACGGTTCAGGCGAATCTCGAGCAGCACTATAATCTCGATGAGCCTTATTACATACAGTATTTCCTTTATATCAAATCCATTGTGACCTTTGATTTCGGGCCATCAATCAAACAGCCGACGGAAACGGTCAATGATCTGCTGGGGCGCGGGTTTCCGATATCCTTTGAATTGGGGATTGCGACCATTAGCGTTGCGGTCATTTCCGGGATTATTCTCGGGGTTTTTGCCGCTTTGAAACATAACGGCATGATTGATTATATGGCGATGACCATTGCCGTTCTGGGGATATCGATTCCAAACTTTGTATTGGCCACATTACTTATTCAAACGCTTGCTGTTTACTGGGGAATTCTGCCTGCTGCCACGTGGTCAAGTCCGCTGCATATGATCATGCCGACCATCGCGCTGGCAACCGGTCCCATGGCAATCATTGCCCGGTTGACACGGTCGACGATGCTGGAAGTGCTGACACAGGATTATATTAAAATGGCTCGTGCCAAAGGATTGAAACCGTGGAAAGTGATTATCAGGCATGCCTTGAAAAATGCGCTGATGCCGGTGGTGACGATCATGGGGACATTACTTGCCGGCATTCTGACAGGTACATTTGTCATTGAACAGATTTTTGGCATCCCTGGCATGGGAAAATATTTTGTTGAAAGTATCAACCAGCGGGATTATCCGGTGATTATGGGAACAACCGTTTTCTACAGTGCTTTCCTGATTATCATGCTGTTTTTGGTCGATGTGGCTTACGGGTTCCTCGATCCGCGCATTAAACTGCACAAACAGGGAGGCGAATAAGATGAGCGCAGGCGATAACAGCAAAACCATTCATGCCCCTGCCGGTATCCCGGATGATTGGTTCAAATGGAAAGATAAAGATCTCGAAGCGGCCGAAACCGTCTCGCGTCCGTCGCTTTCTTACTGGAAAGATGCATGGAAACGCCTCCGGAAAAATAAACTGGCAATGGCAGGCCTCGTTTTTCTGATTTTATTGGGGATTTTGGCAGTCATCGGACCGATGGTGTCACCGTATTCTGTCGTGGATCAAAACCGTCCGAATCAGTTTTTACCGCCATCTGCCGACCACTGGTTCGGTACGGATTCACTCGGACGTGATGTGTTCACCCGGACATGGTATGGGGCACGGATTTCCCTGTTTGTCGGGTTAATGGCGGCGCTGATCGATTTTTTTGTCGGGGTCGTCTACGGTGGCCTTTCCGGCTATAAAGGCGGACGCACTGACAGTATCATGATGCGGATTATCGAAATTCTTTATGGGCTGCCGTATTTATTGGTCGTTATTTTACTTCTTGTTGTCATGGGACCAAGTCTGGCGACGATAATCATTGCCTTGTCAGTCACCGGGTGGGTCGGGATGGCCCGAATCGTCAGAGGCCAGGTACTGCAAATCAAGAATTTCGAATTTGTGCTTGCCTCAAAGTCTTTTGGCACGAAAACACCGCGCATCATCCGGAAAAATCTGCTACCAAACACGATGGGGCCGATCATTGTGCAGATGACCCTCACCGTGCCCAATGCAATTTTTGCGGAAGCATTTCTGAGTTTTCTCGGTTTGGGAATCCAATCGCCGTATGCCAGTTGGGGTGTCATGGCCAATGATGCCCTGGGCGCGATTTTATCCGGCAATTGGTGGACATTATTTTTCCCGGCATTTTTCATTTCGTTTACGATGTTTGCCTTTAACGTATTGGGTGACGGGCTTCAGGATGCCCTTGACCCAAGGCTGAAAGAGTAGGTGGGACAGATGGACAAAATTCTCGAAGTCAGTGACCTGCATGTTACATTCTCAACATATGGCGGAGCCGTTAAAGCAGTACGCGGTGTCAGCTTTGATTTACATAAAGGGGAAACCCTGGCGATTGTCGGTGAATCCGGTTGTGGTAAAAGTGTGACGTCGAACGCGATTATGCAGCTGATTCCCGATCCGCCGGGGAAAATTACCAACGGAACGATTACCTTTAAAGGAAAAACGCTCACCCACGTGTCCGAAAAAGACATGCGATCAATCCGCGGCGTTGATATTTCGATGATTTTTCAGGATCCGATGACCGCATTGAACCCGACGTTAACGATTGGCACTCAGCTGACGGAAGGTATGATGGAACACAACCACACGTCAAGTGCCGATGCGAAGGCGAAAGCGCTGGAGATGATGCACCTTGTCGGAATACCGAATCCGGACGAACGGTTCAAACAATACCCGCATCAATTCAGCGGGGGGATGCGGCAGCGGATTGTGATTGCCATTGCGTTGATTTGTGAACCGGAACTGCTGATTGCTGACGAACCGACCACAGCTCTTGATGTAACGATACAGGCGCAGATTTTGGAGCTGTTTGAACGCATTCAGCAACAGACCGGCGTGTCGATTATTTTAATCACCCATGACCTTGGCGTTGTCGCAAAAATAGCTGACCGCATTGTCGTCATGTATGCCGGCAAAATTATCGAGGAAGGCACACGGAAGGAGATTTTTTACGAGCCGCAGCACCCGTATACAAAAGGATTGCTGAAGTCCGTGCCAAGACTTGATATCAAAGGGGAAAAACTGATCCCGATTGACGGGACACCACCTGATTTATTCTCACCTCCACAAGGATGTCCGTTCACAGCGCGGTGTCCCATGGCCATGGAGGTGTGTGATAAAGTTTACCCGTTCCCATCAGAACGAAGCGATACACATAAAGTGGATTGCTGGCTCCAGGATGAGCGGGCTAAACAGCTACTGGCTCATGCAGCCGATAAATCATAACAAAGGGGGCAAAGAAGCGTATGAAGAAAAACAGTTTGTTGTTACTTCTGTTCACGGCGTTCATTCTGGTGCTGGCGGCATGTACAACGTCAACCGGAAATGACGGTGATGAACAAGAAGACTCAGGTGCCGATTCTGATGCAGAGGCAGCAGAAGAAAACGATGACAGCGGGGAAAAAGTACTTTACATGAACAATGGGGAAGAGCCGACATCACTGAATCCGCCGATCGGCTTTGATTCCGTGTCTTGGAACGTGCTGAATAACCTGATGGAAGGCTTGACGCGTCTGGGGCAGGATGATACGCCACAACCGGCGATAGCGGAGGACTGGGATATTTCCGATGACGAGAAAACATATACCTTCAATCTCCGTGACGATGCCAACTGGTCAAATGGCGATCCGGTAACAGCTGAGGACTTTGTTTATGCATGGCGGCAGCTTCTTGATCCGGAAACAGGCTCGTCAGCCGCATTTCTCGGCTATTTTATTGAAGGCGGAGAAGCTTATAACGCCGGTGATGGATCAGCAGAGGATGTGGCAGTGGAAGCTGTTGATGACAAGACATTCGAGGTGACGCTGGAAGCACCAACCGGTTTCTTCCTGCACGTCCTGACTAACCCGGCATTCTTCCCGGTCAACAAAGATGTTGCCGAGGAAAACCCGGAATGGTATTCAGAGGCCGATTCATTTGTTGCCAACGGGCCATTTAAACTTGAGTCATGGACACATGATCAGGAAATGGTGATGGCGAAAAACGATGCGTATTGGGATCAGGATACGGTCAATCTTGATCAGGTGCACTGGGCAATGGTAAATGATGTCAATACTGAATATCAAATGTTTGAAAGCGATGAATTGGACGTCACTGAAATTCCATCTGATTTGGCTGATCAGCTGATCGATGGTGACAATGTGGTCATTGAAGATCAGGCAGGCGTTTATTTTTACCGGTTTAACGTAACGGAAGAACCATTCCAGAACGAAAAAATCCGGAAAGCCTTTGCGCTGTCGGTGAACCAGGAGGATATTGTTGATTATGTCACCAAAAACAAAGAAGAGGCAGCCAAAGCATTTGTGTCACCAGGTTTCACCAACCCGTCCGGTGAGGATTACCGGGATGTAAACGATGATTTAGTAAACTTTGACCCGGAGCAGGCAGAAAAGCTGCTGGAAGAGGGCATGGAAGAGGAAGGCTATGATGAACTGCCGGATGTGACACTGACGTATAACACGAGTGACGATCATAAAGCGATTGCGGAGACGCTGCAAAATATGTTCAGTGAAAATCTTGGGGTCGACGTGGAATTGGCCAATACCGAATGGAACGTTTTCCTGGACGATCAAAAGGCATTGAACCTGCAATTTTCCAGAAGCTCGTTCATCTTTGATTACGGTGATCCGGTCAACTTCCTGGAAAGCTTCATCACGGATTCGTCAATGAACCGCACAGGCTGGTCAAATGACGAATACGATGAGCTGATCGCCCAGGCCAAGCAGGAAACAGATGAGGAAAAACGCTGGGAGCAGATGTCTGAAGCGGAAAAGCTGCTGGCAGAAGAAATGCCGATCTTTCCAATCCATTATTATAACCAGGTGTATATTTACAAAGATGACGTCCAGGACATTGTACGCCACCCAGTCGGTTATCTGGAGCTGAAGTGGGCGGATAAAGACTAACGTGTGGGTGAATTCGGCAGCTGCCAAAACGCTTCCGGTTAAGAAGCGCACAAGCACATCGCGAGAGCAACGTCACATCGCGTGGGGCAGCACCAAACCGAGCAGGAGCGGCACTAACCTGTGCGATCCAAACGCGTGGTAATCTGACATGTGGGAGGAACGGCCCATAACGGCCGCTCCTTCTATCACTTTTATATAGGACGATACCGAACGATTAACCAAAACATGAAAAAGGATAGGATCCGCATGAAACCGCAACGTTTAGCGAAAGGTGATACAATCGGCATCATGGCACCGGCAAGCCCCGCAGACCCCGATCAGCTGCAGCGAGCCGTCCCATTTTTTGAACAGATGGGACTGCGTGTCAAATTTGGCCCAACGACCTGTCTTGCGTATGGTTATCTGGCCGGGACGGATGCAGAGCGGCTGACGGCCTTTCATCACATGATAACGGATGATGACATCAAGGCGATTATCTTTGCCCGCGGCGGTTACGGCACACCACGGATTGCTGACAGAATTGATTATCATCTCATTAGAAAGTATCCGAAAATTTTATGGGGCTACAGTGATATCACCTATTTACATACAGCCATTCGCCAGCAGACCGGGCTGACGACATTTCATGGCCCGATGCCCGTCTCGGATATCGTCAAAAAAAATTTTGATCCGTTGTCTGCTAATATGTTCCGGCAGTTGTTCGATCCTGTCAGATTACACTACACCGAAGCCATCTCACCGCTGGATGTCATCGTTCCAGGAGAAGCTGCAGGTGAACTTGTCGGCGGCAATCTGTCACTTTTGGTCAGCACACTCGGGACACCCTATGAAATTGAAATGAACGGAAAAATGCTGCTGCTGGAAGAAATCGGGGAAGAGCCGTATCGTGTGGATGGCATGCTCAATCAGCTGAAACAGGCAGGCAAATTGCAAACAGCAGCCGGGATTATCATTGGCGACTTTGCCGAAGCTGATCCGCTGGAAGGAAAACCGTCCTTGTCATTGGACCAGGTCCTGCATGATTATTTGGCCGATCTCACTTGTCCCGTTATGGCCGGATTTAAAATCGGCCATTGTTTTCCGCACTTTGCCGTGCCATTAGGGTCAAAAGCCGTGCTGACAACGAAAGACAAGGCATTGACGGTTGAACCGGGCGTCATGTGAACGGCTTGTTAACCGAACATAAGGGGGGAAAACTTATGACTGAACAAACGTTTGATCAACATGCCGGCGCGTTATGGGTAACCGCGGTACAGGTCGCGACAGTATGGACATCACCAGCATCGCCAAGAGAGATGGATCAGCCAGGTGTCACCAACCCCACAGATATCGATGAATGGCTCAGCCAGCTCACATTTGCAGCAACAGTCGCCCTGTCCGATGAAAATCGCATCCAGACACAGACCCTTTTCGGCGAAGCGGTCATCATCACCGAAACGCAGGATGACTGGGCCCACGTCGTCGTCCCCACGCAGCCTTCCGTAAAGGATGAACGCGGTTACCCCGGTTGGATGCCGCTGAATCAACTCAAAAAAGTGACCAGGCAGGACTGGCAACGCAAACAGTCAGCTGCTGTCACGGCACCCCATACCTGGTTGGAAACGGAACAAGGCTACCCCACGATGAAACTCAGCTATATGACGATTTTGCCGGTCCACAAAGAACAGGACGATCGTATTCAAGTGGTGACACCACATGGCCGCGGCTATTTGCCGAAAAATGCTGTCACGGTTTTTCCGTCAAACCAGGGACTCGAACAAAAGCCGGGCAGCCACCTGCTGGAATCAGGCGAGAGCTATCTGGGACTGAATTATTTCTGGGGCGGGATGAGCTCGTTCGGTTATGACTGCTCCGGTTTCGCTTACGCACTGCATAAAGCGAACGGTTACCAGATACCAAGGGATGCCGGCGACCAGGCCAAATCAGGGAAATCTGTCTCATACGATGCGCTCCAGCCGGGTGATTTAATTTTTTTCGCCTATGAGAAAGGAAAAGGGCGACTGCACCATGTCGGATTTTACGATGGTGACGGGAAGATGCTGCACTCACCGCAAACGGGCAGAGGGATTGAACGGATTGAGCTAAAAGGAACCTTGTATGAACAAGAGCTATGTGCTGCCAGACGCTATTGGCAGCAGGAAGAGGAGCCATCATTATGACCTCGAACATTTTAGACGTAAGCAAGCTGCGCAAGCATTTTAATATGGGAAAAGGCCAAATGCTCCAGGCGGTCAATGACGTGACATTCCAAATCAAAAAAGGCGAGACATTTGGCCTCGTCGGCGAATCAGGCTGTGGCAAGACAACGGTCGGCCGCACTATCATGGGACTTTATGATAAAACGGCAGGCCATGTGCTTTACGAGGGCCAAAATGTGCACGAACTTGATAGCAGGGAAACGTTTCAATTTTACCGGAAGATGCAAATGATTTTTCAGGATCCCTATGCATCACTCAACCCACGGTCAACGGTCAAAGAAGTCATCGCTGAGCCGATGGAGGTGCACAGTCTATTCACCAATAAACAGGACCAGCTCGACCGGGTGATTCAGCTGCTTGAGGAAGTCGGGCTGAACCGTGATCACGCCAACCGGTACCCGCATGAGTTCAGCGGTGGACAGCGGCAGCGGATTGGGATCGCCCGTGCCCTAGCGCTTGATCCGGACTTCATCATTGCCGATGAGCCGATTTCTGCCTTGGATGTGTCGGTTCAAGCGCAGGTCATAAATCTATTAGAACGTCTGCAGCAGGCAAAAGGGTTGACCTTTTTATTCATCGCGCACGACTTATCGATGGTTAAACAATTTTCCGACCGGATCGGTGTCATGTATCTTGGCCATATGATCGAGCTGACATCAAGCGATTCGCTCTATGACAATCCGCTTCATCCGTACACTCAGGCATTGCTGTCCGCTATCCCGATTCCCGATCCGGACATTGAAGATACGCGGGAGCGGGTTATTCTGGAAGGGGAACTGCCAAGTCCAATCAACCCGCCGAGCGGCTGTGTGTTCCGAACAAGGTGTCCGTTCGCGATGGCTGTTTGTGCCGCGAAAGAACCCGAATGGCGTGAGGTTGAACAAGACCACTATGTCGCCTGTCATTTATATAATGAAACACACGATCAGCCCGCCCATCCAGCCATTACTATCCAAAAAAAGCCTGTGCAGTCATCATGATTGCCCAGGCTTTTCAATTGGGTATCTATTAAACGCTGGAAAACGCCCGCTCCTATGTCGATCTTCCGGTCACGAATACCTGCCATACGAGCCTTCCGGTGAATAATCGCAATTCCAGGTTCTATTGTTTTGCCGAACTGTATAAATTTAATAGTAGGCATGCTAGAAGTTGTACCAGACATCAAATTATCCCAATCTTAGATGAAGGAGGCCATTCATGAAAAAAAACAAAATCATCTCGGAAATACGGAAAAAGAACAAACAACGGAAAAGTCAATCGGTTCAGCTGCTGCAAAAAAATAAAAAACCGATTCGTCTGAATAAGTCCCTGTCCTCCTGGAAAGCTTCAACTGCTTTATTCCTGTCGAGTTTAATCGCGGTGATCCTGGTCGTTCCTACACTAATCGTCGTGCCATTTATGTCTGATACAGACGAGCAGAAAGCGGCCGTTGAACAAGTTGCCGAGGATGTGGAAATCGCTATGGGAGATTCCTCATTTGCGGTTGAAGTGATGCGGGCCAGTTCCGACGAGGTGGAGAAGGTACCGCTGGAGACATACGTGTCCCGGGTGGTCGCGTCCGAGGCACCGGCCGAATTTGAGCCGGAAGCCTTGAAAGCACAGGCGCTGGCGGCCAGAACATTTATTGTCAACCGGCTGCTTCACCAAGAGGACGCCGATCAGCCGGACGTCACGGACACGACAAGTGATCAGGTTTACCATAATGAAGAGGAACTGCGAAAATCGATGGGAAGCGAGTATGAGCAAGAAATGCGTAAAATTAATCAGGCGGTGAACGAAACAAGCGGGGAAATTTTAACGTATCAGGATACGCCGATCACAGCTGCCTTTTTCTCCACCAGTAACGGCTACACGGAAAACTCGGAGGATTATTGGGAAGAAGAAGTCCCTTATTTGCGCAGTGTTGAAAGCCCATGGGATAAGGATACACAGAAATTTATGGATCAAAAAATTTTCACGGTGGGTGAAGTGGAAGATCAGCTTGACACCGATCTCCCATCGATTGACGAACTGTCCATGGAAATCAGCCGGACGGAAGGCAATCGTGTCAACCAGCTAACGTTGGGTGACGCATCTTATTCGGGAAGGGATATTCGCGAGGAACTAGGCTTGCGGTCAAGTGACTTTTCCATTGAGAAAAAGAACGATCATCTAATATTTACGACGAAAGGATATGGGCATGGCATCGGCATGAGTCAGTTCGGCGCAAACGGCATGGCAGCAGAAGGCAAGTCATATGAAGACATCGTTCAGCATTACTACAAGGATGTGGAAATCAGCACCGTATCGGACACAGCGCCGACACTGGCAGCCAAAGAATGATAGAAGCACCCGCTTGGGCGGGGGACATGTCCGGGAAGCTTATCTCCCGGGCATTTTTATGTTGCGTTTCTCGAAAATGTCCGCCTGCAGCGACTAAGAAGCTTAGGATGATAGTAATACGTCCCCTCAACAATCAAATTAATCTCTTAATTTACCCGACATTCTGGAAAAAATGCATAAAACGAGGAATTTTTTTGGATTAAATGTATAGTTTTCCATTTTTCTGATCAGAATGGTTGTTGAGGTGATGACAATGAATGAGGAAAACAACGGAACTCCAAAAAACAAGTGGAGTCGCATTTTCCGCAAGAAGTGGTTTTTTCCAGCCGTGTATTTGACGATTGCTGCTCTTCTCCTGTCGCTGGTCGTATGGTATCAGAACCTTGGCAACCAGATTGATGAGACCCAAGAAGAGGAAAATACAGAAGAGTATACACCAGTTGAACATGATGAAGACGCACAACCTGTCATGGATCAGCAGGAAATCATTCAAATGCCTGTTGAAAACATGGATGAAGCAGAAATCGTAACTAAATACTATGATTACAACGCCGACCAAGAAGATCAGGAGAATGCCATTGTCGTGTTTAACGAACGCTATTACCAAAGCACAGGTATCGACGTGGCAGCTGCTGACGGTGAAGGATTTGATGTGTTGGCATCATTGAGTGGAACGGTTACGGAAGTGAAAGAAGATCCGCTTCTAGGTAACGTCGTGACGCTGACACATGAGAATGATGTCACAACCCATTACGCGAGTCTTGGCGATGTTCAGGTTTCTGCTGATGAGTCAATTGAACAGGGTGATGTCGTTGGAACGGCTGGCGAAAATCTGTTCGGAAAAGACAACGGAACCCATTTGCATTTTGAAATCAAACAAGACGGACAGGACGTCAATCCGGAAAGCTATTTCAATCAGCCGTTAAGTGAGCTGGATGAAGCGGTGGCTGAGGATGAAGAATCCGGTAACGAAAATGCGGAGTCGGAAGGAACTGAAGAAGATGCCGAATCCGATGAAGCAGAAGTAGGTCCGCCACTTGATATGCCGGAAGAAGGCGATCCGGCATCAGACCGCGATGCAGACGACGCAGACGATGCAGACGACGCAATGGACGAGGAAGAAGCACCGGATAACGAGAACGAAACCGAAGACCCTGATGCTGAAGAATAAAGACACGTCTTTTCAGCATAATCGGGATAAACAATGGACGCAAGCGACCCTGGTTTGGCTTTACTGACCGGGGTCGTTTTTTTGTTTCCGAAACAGTTGTGTTTGCTGAAATTTGTCGAAGAATTACCCTTTATTTTGACGAATTTTGTGGTAATATAGAGATGTATCCAATTATTTTACAGAATCTTTAGTCAGTTAGTCATAATGTCATGGGTCGATTGGCCTGCTAACAGGAGTGATAAGGGAGATGTTTTCATGCCAAATTCCAAGGCAAGCCGGATGTCTGATTCAATCATAACCTTGTCCAATCATAATCAGCTGACAATGGAACAAATCCTGTTAATGTGGCGTCAGGAGCATGAGGAAGAAACGGTCCAGCAGCTGGTGCGTCAATATTGCCTGGAAACAACTTCGGATGATATTCGCAAAAAAGGTATGGAATTTTTATATATGAATGGTTTTTACGATGATTTGCAGCAGCTGATTGATAAAAATAAATCGCTGAGCAATCCCTCGAATCAAAAATGGGCAGAGGTCTATCAATTGACGCTGGACCGCAAGCAAAAACGGTACCGGGATGAAGAGATTCTGCGGCGTATCAAGACAATGAAAACGGAAGAACCTGAGCTGGAATGCCTGCTCGAATTTATTAAAGTTACCATTTATTACGGGCGGTTTGCATATGGCGAATTAGGTAACATCCTGGAAAAACAGCAGCAGTTATTCGACCAAATAAGGGATGGTTATCTGCTGAAATTTTTCCGTGATCGTTTATATCATAATTTATTCGTTTATTATCTCGTCCGTAACGAAGTGATTATGGCGCGCAAATATGCGTTCCGGGTTTTGACGCGGATTGCCAATCCGAAAACGAAAATCAGTCTGCACATCAATCTCGCGTTATCGTATTTGTTTGATACATATGACCAGGGCATGTACCATCTGACCGAAGCACGGAAAATCGCTAGGAATGAGGACATGCCACATATTGTGAACATCATAGAGCAACATAATATACCATTTTTATCAGCTCATTTTAAAAAAGTAGATGGTGTGACATCGACCGACAAAAGTGAGCAGGCCCATATTGAGATAGCGAAAGGGAACTATGCCCGGGCAGAGGCTATTTTGCAGGAGATCGAGATTAACAGCCCGTTTAAACTGTATTATCTGGGCATGGCCAAACAGGATAAACGTATTCTGCTTCAATCATACAGCTATTTTATTGAAAAACGCAGTGACTACTTCTTCAGCCGACTGCCACTTAGCGCCGTTCAACGGATGGGTGGATCAGGAACACCCTGATCCGCATGGCGGGTCCATTTGTCCCGCCCTGAAACGTGTTTGATAGAAAAATAGGGTAAGGCTTTCAATCATTAATGAAATGGAAAGGAGTTAATTAAATGAAAAAAATGATCGTTTTGTTAGGTGTTGTAGCAACCGTACTGGTGGGAACATTGACGTTTGATGCAGCTGACATGGCTGGTGAACAGCTGTCGATTATTCAAAATGACCCGGTGATGGGCGACCTGGATCACAAGCCTGTAATGGGCGAACCGGCGAATGATCCGATTATGGGTGATCTGGATTCTGATCCGGTGATGGGCGACCTTGATTCCGATCCAGTCATGGGCGATCTGGATTAATCACAGGCAGGGGAAACCTGTCAATAGAAAAACCAACAAGCTGTCTATTGGATTTTAAGCACTGCCAAAAGCCTGAACCCTATTTTTCTTTTTTCTATATATTATGCGTACCACAGAAAATACTTCTTGTCCACTGCCCCGAAAGATGCAATTTTAATCATAATCCTCTCCAGTCGTTAATAAACTGATACAAACCAAGCATTCAGAATAGTCTGAGGTGAGAGCTTGTGTAGCTTTCCATCCAGCCATCAAAATCTTTCCTTTGATACATACAAACTTCATCTGTGAAAGGAGTCTATTCTCATTTAATACCGTGATCGCAATACAGCTAGAGCTGCACAGAAAGACATGTTCAGAGAATAAGTGAACAGCTTACATTGTATCACCTTGTCTCAAACCACACCTCGGAAATATCCAACTTAGGGAGGCGAACGGTGTGCACGATTACATCAAAGAAAGGACAATCAGGATAGGGAAATATGTCGTGGAGACGAGGAAAACTGTCCGGTTGATCGCGAAAGAATTTGGTGTCTCAAAAAGCACAGTCCACAAAGATTTAACAGAACGCTTACCGGTAATCAATCCCGAACTCTATAACCAGGTTAAAGATGTACTCAACTACCACAAATCAATCCGCCATCTCCGCGGTGGAGAAGCAACCCGGAATAAATACCGGGATAGCACCAGCCCGGAAGACGACCCCACCTTCAAACCAGTCGGATAATCGTTTTCCCGTGACTGACGAGCATCAAAGGAGGTGGTTCAACCGCACCAGCCCAACCCGGTTCACAGGAGGTGCAGTCGATTGCCAAAAACCCGACCCCCGCGAGGCCGGGTTTTTTGGCGTGCTGAAGCGAATCACGTATCAGTTAAAGCACGCGGCACATCGACCGGAGCGGGCGCACATCAACCGGAGCGGGCGCACATCGACCGGAGCGGGCGCACATCGACCGGAGCGAGCGCAACATCAACCGGAGCGGGCGCACATCGACCGGAGCGGGCGCAACATCAACCGGAGCGCGGCACATTGACCGGAGCGGGCGGAACATCAACCGGAGAGCGCGGCACATTGACCGGAGCGGGCGCACATCGACCGGAGCGGGCGCACATCAACCGGAGCACGCGGCACATCGACGGGAGCGGGCGGCACATCGACCGGAGCGCGGCACATCGACGGGAGAGCGCGGAACATCAACCGGAGCGGGCGCAACATCAACCGGAGAGCGCGGAACATCGACCGGAGTGGGCGGCACATCGACCGGAGTGCGCGTACATCGTCTCGACAGAATACCCTTCAGTCCAGACTTTGCTTTGCAAAATGATTTTTAAACGTAACCGGAATCGTGGAACTTTGCGGAAAGTCATTTATTAAAGGTGAATGGTATATCCTCGCACTATTGTTACCAGATCTGGAAAGGTTCATCGAATTGATTAAGAGATAGGCTGTCCTTGGCGAATCAACCTGTAACAACTCGCGGCATTGCCTATTTGTGAGCGTGATGTCATGAAGAAGAAAGTGATCCAGAATAGTACGTTCATGGGCCCTGGTACTGACAGCGGAGCAGTTAGGGCATTGCCACTTTTTATATAAACGTTTCATCGGATATTGGTGACATCTTTGGCATGGAACACCGTTTATTAAATGCTGCGGGCCTATATTGTGCTGCCGCAAAAGGTCGGTGCGCAGTGGTGTGTCTCCATCCAGCAAGGCCTGGCACAACTTTTTCAAGCTGGTCGTTGTGAGTTTATCTCTGGTATGGCGGCTATCCAGCCTATCCAGATGCTGATGCAGGCTTTCGTTATGAATGATTTTTTTATAAACATCAGGATCTTCTCTGACATTTTCGATGATGGTTGAGGGATAAGCGACGACAACAAGGGTTTCAATCGGGATATTGAAAATGCCATGCCGTGCCAGCCATCCCAGCAAGTGTCCCCTTTGTGCCTCGGCCTGCAGGATCGGATCTTTTAACGATTTCTCCGTTCCATCGACTATTTGTGTCAGCTGCCTCTGTTCTGAATCATAGTTGAATGTTCCTTTTTGATTCTTAATCTCGAGAATGTATATTACACTTTTTGTCAGGATAAGCGTATCGATTTGAAAGAAAAATGGAGAGTTTTTCAGCCGGATGCCTTGAAAAATGAAGAAATCTTTATGCGGGTAGGTGGAAAGCTTGTAGTCAACATTTCTCTCGCCGTCGTAACCTGCCTTTTCCCGTTTGTATTCTGGAACGATAGCCTCATGTTGCCGGTACTGTTCCAAAATACGCCTAAACAACGCTTCGTAGGCCAGCAGCTCATGGGACTTTTTTCGGTGCTTTATGGTTGTTGGGAACAAAAGAAACCACTCCTTTTTGTGTAATATTTTTTATTCAGAATTACAATTCGACATATTCTTGCAAACTCCTGCCTAAGTATCATAATTTTTACAAAATACTTCTGATACTGAAACATAGCGTGGACATCAACCGGAGCGAGCGCAACATCAACCGGAGCGGGCGCAACATCAACCGGAGAGCGCGGAACATCAACCGGAGCGCACGGAACATCGACCGGAGCGGGCGCACATCAACCGGAGCGGGCGCACATCACCCGGAGAGCGCGGAACATCAACCGGAGAGCGCGGAACATCAACCGGAGCGGGCGCACATCAACCGGAGAGCACGCAACATCAACCGGAGAGCGCAGAACATCGACCGGAGCGGGCGCAACATCAACCGGAGAGCGCAGAACATCGACCGGAGCGGGCGCAACATCAACCGGAGCACCCGCAACATCGACCGGCGCGCGAGCCTCTACTTACGCTGCACAGTGTGTTTTTTTTCAAATCTTTTTTTCGGAAATCGCAGTTATATGTTGTATTTTGTGGTAAAATATAATATTAGTAGTAGTGTGTTTACATACGGATACGAGAAAGTAATTGATAGCAGGGAGGATCTAATGAATGTTTTCAAGAGACATCGGGATCGACCTTGGGACGGCCAATGTGTTGATTCATGTGAAAGGAAAGGGAATCGTCCTGAATGAACCGTCAGTTGTAGCGATGGACCGTAATACCGGCCGTGTGCTGGAGGTCGGGGAAGAGGCGCGTCGCATGGTTGGACGGACACCAGGCAATATTGAAGCGATTCGCCCATTGAAAGATGGCGTGATTGCCGATTTTGACGTGACGGAAGCGATGCTGCGGCATTTTATTGATAAAATCAATGTCAAAGGATTCTTCTCCAAACCGAAGATGCTGATTTGTTGTCCGACTAATATTACGAAAGTCGAGCAGAAGGCGATTAAAGAAGCGGCTGAGAAATCGGGCGGCAAAAAAGTATACCTGGAAGAGGAACCAAAAGTGGCAGCAGTCGGTGCCGGGATGGAGATTTACCAGCCGAGCGGGAATATGGTCGTGGACATCGGCGGCGGCACAACCGATGTGGCGGTTCTGTCCATGGGCAATATCGTGACGGCTGAATCGGTGAAAATGGCCGGGGATAAATTCGATGTGGAGATTCTCCAATATATCAAAAAAGAATATAAAATGTTGATCGGTGAGCGGACAGCCGAAGATATCAAGGTTAACGTCGCGACCGTCTGGAAAGATTCGCGTCATGAACAGATGGACATTCGCGGACGTGATATGGTGAGCGGTCTGCCAAGGACGATTACGGTTTATTCAGAAGAGGTCGAAAAAGCCCTGCGCGAACCGGCTGCCATGATCGTCCAGGCAGCCAAACAGGTGCTGGAAAAAACACCGCCTGAATTATCGGCCGACATCATTGACCGCGGTGTGATCCTGACCGGTGGTGGTGCGATGGTGCACGGCATTGACCAATTGCTTGCCGAAGAATTGAAAGTACCTGTCCTCCTGGCTGAAGACCCGATGGATTGCGTTGCCAAAGGGACAGGCATCATGCTGGAGAACATCGATAAAATTGAGCGAAAAAAAATCGTCTGATTCTGTTTGCATGTCATCATTTTTCCAATGAGCAAAATGTGCTTATTTTTAAAAGTGCGTGTTCAAAACCCCCATGTCTTGTCAGACACCGCAATAAATGAAAATGGGGGTTAGCGGTTTAATTGTAAAGAATCCTGTACATTATGTTAATGCAGGTCAGAGGTCGCCTCTTTTTT
>NZ_JBHTNH010000023.1:0-137156 GCF_042679865.1 Lentibacillus salinarum
TTTTGTGATTAAATCCTGCCAATTTCCAGTGAAAATTGAATTTTTTAGCCGAAAACCATAGATCCCCGTTCTTCCTGCCATGTTAAGTCTCGCTTCATGTCTAATCATCTCTTAAGCGTGGACCCTGCCAGTGCACTGTCGATAGGTAAACACACGCAAGAAATAAAAAAAAGACCGGAATTGCCCGGCCTTTTGCTGTATCATAATGATGGAGCATATCGGGCTCGAACCGATGACCTCATCGCTGCCAGCGATGCGCTCTCCCAACTGAGCTAATGCCCCAATTGATTACGATATTCATTATAGCCACTTTTAAGGTATGTTTCAAGGGCTAAATAAATAAACAATCTAATTAAAATTTTCAGTCATCCAAATGAGTTATTAATGGATTATTCCCCGGGAAATATGCTGTCAATAAAAGTCGAATGACCTTAGAGGCGCCAAAACGTATCAAAACTAGAGAAACGTTTATACCTGATACAATGGGGGGCAACATATTTAATAGGTCGACCTTAATTTTCAGACAGATATGGTTTCATTGTGATAGAATCATAATAACAAATGCATGAAGGGATTGATCATATGACAGACACGTTTCCAGTAATGTCAGAGGCAGCGGAATTTTACTATCCGGGTAATGACACAGGCGTACTGGTTATTCACGGGTTTACCGGAACAACGCAGAGTATGCATTATTTTGGGAAACAATTGGCCGAAGTGGGATTTACTGTATTTGGACCGCGGCTGGCCGGCCATGGAACTGATCCCAAGGATATGGAGAAAGCGACATATGAGGATTGGATTCATACGGTGGAGAAGGGCTTGGGAAAATTACAGACAACCTGTGACCATATATTTATTGCCGGATTGTCGATGGGTGGAACGTTAACACTTTATCTGGCAGAAGAATACGCCGGGATCAAAGGTATTATACCGATTAATGCCGCCATTCATATGCCCGATTTAATCGAAAACTACAAGACATTGAAAACCACGGAAACACGCTTCGTGGAAGGGATTGGATCGGATATTAAACAAGAAGGCGTCGCGGAACTGGCCTATGAAGAGACACCGGTTAAATCGATGCGGGAACTTATCGTCTTGTCTGAGCTTGTGCGAAATAATCTGGCAAACGTGAATGCACCTGCCATGATTGTCTCCTCGGCTGAAGACCATGTTGTACCACCGGAAAACGCGCGGGAAATCTATGAATCCATCTCATCGGACACTCGAGAATTTGTCTTGCTGGAGGACAGTTATCATGTTGCAACATTGGATCATGATAAAGAACAGCTTGCGGAGAAGTGCGTGGTTTTCATCAAGGAGAGGCTTAAGGAGAACGGATGAAATCATAGACATATAGCTTATAGGTAATGGGGGATCGAGAATGCTCGAACAATTAGGCCTGAAACGTGTCACGCTTGACCTGCCATTCCGGCTTGATCATGTCAACTGCTTTCTGGCAGAAGGTAAGCATGGCTGGACTGTCATTGACACAGGCTTGCATAATGAACAAACTGTTAAACGATGGGAAACGGAATTAAGCGGGAAACCTGTGACTGATCTGATCATCACGCATTATCATCCAGATCATTTCGGATACGCGGGCGGGCTTCAGGCAAAACACAATGCTCGCGTATTCATGTCCGAAATAGACGTTAACGCTGCCAAACATGCCTGGAATCAGCGTTTTTTGAATCAACTTTCGGAAAACTATTCACTGGCAGGGATTCCGGATGATGCAGCCAATAAAATGCTGAATAATACGAAGGCATTTATCCCGATTGTGACACCATACCCGAAAGTGGGGCGTTTTCTGCAAGATGGTGACGTCATAACGATTGGTGCGTATAACTATGAGATCATCACAACGCCAGGCCATTCGGATGGACTTGTTACATTTTACAACCGTGAAAAGAATGTGCTCTTATCGACAGACCATATCCTGCCGAAAATCACGCCGAATATTTCGTACTGGTTTCACGGCGATCCCAATCCGTTGGCGCGGTATCTGGAATCGTTGGATAAAATCAAAAAACTTGATGCAGATTTTGTTGTGCCGTCCCATGGGGAACCGTTTCACGGGGCGAATGAGCGAATTGAAGAGATCAAATCACATCATGATAAACGACTGGACCAAACGTTAGCATCGGTTGACGGCGGCAGCACTGTCTATCAAGCGTGTCAGCAGCTCTTTCGTAAACAGCTGACCGTTCATGAAATGCGGTTTGCAGTCGGTGAAACCCTGGCCCATCTAGAATATTTGCGATACAAGGGTGAATGCAGGCGAGAGCTTAGTGACGGGGTGTATAGGTATTATGCAGACTAAGCCATCGCGTCATGATCGATTAATCGATGGCCTCTTGTAGTTTGCCATTATAATAGAAACTAATTTATTAAGAAAAAGTCTAAAAAAAGGGTCGTGGCTGCAGCAGTGAAATCGTAATGATTTTAGTTGGGAGGTATCCAAATGGATCTAGGACTGAACGATAAATCCGTACTCGTATTGGCATCGAGTAAGGGACTGGGAAAAGCAACTGCCCGCCAATTTGCGGCAGAGGGGGCTCGTGTGTTTTTGGCCAGCCGAAGTAAAGAAGCGTTAGACAAGGCGGCAGAAGAAATACGTGAGGGGACCGGAAATCCCAATGTCGCTTATGGTGTTTGTGATATTACAAATGATGAATCAATTAAACAATTGGTGACAGACGCTAAAGCAGCGCATGGACCGATTGATGTTTTGATCAATAACGCAGGCGGTCCGCCGGCAGGCACGTTTGATGATGTGGATGACGATAACTGGCAGGATGCATTTGAATTAAATTTGCTGAGTTTTGTTAGAGCGATCCGGGAAGTGCTGCCTGATATGAGAAAGCAGGGAAGCGGCCATATTCTGAACTTCGCTTCCTCATCGATCAAGCAACCAATCGATAACTTGATCTTGTCGAACACGTTCAGAGCTGGAATTACCGGTCTTTCGAAAAGTTTGTCGCAGGAGCTGGCAAGTGACAATATTTTAATCAACACAATCGGGCCGGGACGCATAGGCACGGATCGGGTTGACCATCTTGATTCGGTTAAAGCGGAAAAGCTGGATAGGCCGCTTGCGGCTATACGACAGGAGGCAGAAAGTCAAATTCCGATCGGACGGTATGGGGAACCAGAGGAGTTTGCCAAAATAGCCGTGTTCCTCTGTTCAGAAGCGAATACGTATGTCACCGGCCAATCACTGCTCGTGGATGGCGGGATGGTAAAAGCATTATAAGACTGATTCTGGTTAAAAGAGTTGAGGGTAAATCTCAGCTCTTTTTATGCTTTATTAAAATGTGGCTTTGACATTAAGTAGGGCTATATGTATTAAAGATGCGATGTTTAAAGTAAAGTCGCAACGTTTATAAATAGTTGCGAATTTTCACCTCTTTAGATTGGCATTGTTCAAAGGGTGTTTTTATGGTTGAAATAACATAATAATCTTTAAATCAGGTCATATTGTTGAAAAAAACATTGCGCAGTTGGGTCTGGCGATTATGATGATATTGTATCATCTGGCTTCTCGGTAGAAGAATCATGAACGTAAAAAATCCCCGTTTTTAAGCGACTGGAACCACTACAATTAAGTGGTAAGGTACTTAATGACTAAGCTCTTTTGTATTCTATAACTATAAAAAGCGAAAATGATAGAAGGAAAATAGAGAAAAACAGTGTGATTCTAAGGGTAGAGCATATTATATTTCATGAGAATGATCATTAGCGATTTAGTATAAAATGTGACAGATTTTGAACTTTGAGATGATTGCTTTTATATGTGAAACTTATATTTAGCTAAAATAATCAATTTGGAAACGCAATTGTATAAGAAGTCATACAAGGGGGAGACATTTCATTTTGAAAAAATTTTTAGGCATAACATCGGCTTTAGCTTTATCCATAGGCTTAACAGCATGTGGCGGAAGTGAGGACGAGGAGAAAAATAGTGAAAGTGCTTCTATAGGAGAAGAGCTTGAATATGAGATTATTGGCATTGATCCGGGAGCGGGCATTATGGAGCAAACAAGTGACGTATTACCTGCGTATGGTCTGGAAAAATGGGAGGTTCAGGAAAGCTCTGGTGCTGCCATGACAGCGGAGTTAGGCAGTGCCATTGATGATGAAGAGCCGATTATTGTAACAGGCTGGATTCCACACTGGAAATTTTTTGAGTTTGATCTAAAAATGCTGGACGATCCTAAAGAGGTTTATGGTGGTGAAGAAGAAATAAACACGCTAGTGCGTAAAGGATTAAAGGAGGATATGCCTGGTGCATATACGTTCTTTGATCAATTCCAATGGGAACCGGATCACCTGCAAAACGTCATGTTAAAAATTGAAAATGGTCAATCAGAACAGGAAGCAGCAAAAGAATGGGCTGAGAATAATGAAGACTTGGTTAATACCTGGGTTGAAGGAGCAGAGCCTGGAAACGGAGCGACAGTAAAAGTACCATATGTTGCCTGGGCCGATGTGATTGCCAGTTCGAATGTTGTCAAATACGTCATGGAAAATGAATTAGATTACCAAGTTGAATTACTTCAAGTGGAACCGGGTCCAATGTTCGCCAGTGTTGCGGATGGCAGTGCAGATGCAATGGTAGGTGCGTGGCTGCCTTCAACACACAATGATTACTATGAAAAGTACGAAGGCGATTTTGAAGATTTAGGTGTCAACCTGACGGGTACACGGAATGGTCTTGTTGTTCCTGAATACATGGATATTGATTCCATTGAAGACTTAAAAGATGAATAATGAATAATATTGTATACAGCGGAACACCAACCATTTTAACAAGTCGCCTTTATGGCATGTACAAAGATATGACCCACATAAATAATACAAAAATAAATTTGTATTAATAAGAACAGATCGCAGAAAATGATCAAACCTTTTTACAAAAGTATTCTGGAACGAAATATGAGAGCCTGTTTTGATCCATCATTTTCAAAAACAGGCTCTCATCTTTTTATCCCGCATGTAATGGACACTAATCCCCCAAATTACGGGGGATAAACAGTCCATAAATGTCCGATTCTGTTCGGGCCTACAGGATGCAGGTCACAAAGGCGTTGCAACAGGACAAGGAAAACATCGACAGCGATACATCGCACGAAGAAAAAGTGCTTTTCTTTTTCGAGGACGTTGCGAACTTTTATTGAATTAGGCTTTATAGACCTATTTAGGTTGAACTTTATTTTGAACGAACAAAAAAATTGTCTTATTTAAATTCTATATTGACATCGGATTGTAATCGCTTTATTATAATATGTAACGGGTTACACAACGCCGTGTTTTTTTGCTCGAAACTGTAACCCGTTACACATCGTGACTAAAACCAATATTAAAATGGAAAGGATTCATCATATGGCGACCATCCGGGATGTGGCGAAACGTGCCGACGTTTCAACGGCGACGGTTTCCAGAGTCATTAACCAGAATGGCTATGTGAACGAGGACACGAAAAAACGGGTCAAGGAAGCGATTGACCAATTAAATTATGTGCCAAATGAAGTGGCACGCAATCTGTTTACAGGGCGTTCTGAAATGATTGCGCTGTTCGTTCCAGATATCACCAACCCGTTTTTCCCGGAACTCGCCCGTGCTGTTGAGGATATAGCAAACCGGTATCATTATACGTTTGTGCTTTGCAATACGGATAATGATATCGACAAACAAATCGATTATTTAAATGCCCTGCAGCAAAAGTCAGTTGATGGGTTTATTCTTGTCTCAAGCTCACTGACGGAAGAATATTTGCAGCAAATTCGGGTACCCGTCGTGGCACTTGACCGGATGATTAGCAATTGTATATCGTCCGTTACCGTGAATAACCGGCTTGGTGGCAGACAAGCAGTTGAGCATCTGAAAGCGATTGGTTGTCAACGGATTGCCCATATTGCCGGTCCGGAGCATACGAACAATGCGGTGGAGCGGATGCGGGGTTATTTGGACGGTGTCAAGCATGAAGCTTGGTTTAACAGCAGTTATGTGGTGTCGGGTGCCTATCATTTTGACGAGGCCCGGGAAGCTGCTATAAAATTATTAACCGATTATCCGGAAATTGACGGCATTTTTGCCGGAAATGATTTGATGGGTGCCGGTGTATTGAATGCCGCTGCTTCGTTGGGAAAAAATATACCGGATGAGCTGGCGGTTGTTGGTTTTGACGGGGTGGCCATGGCTGAAACCGTAACACCGACCTTAACGACGGTGGCTCAGCCCATCTACGACATTGGAGCAAAAGCAGCAGACATGTTGATCAAACAGATTGAGACACATGATTCAACTGTGCTGACAGAAGAATTCAACGTTCAGTTAATTGAACGGCAATCAACGTTACGGAAGGAGGATAAGGATGAGCGCTAAACCAAATGTTTGCATTGTTGGCAGCATTAATATGGATTTGACGGTGACTACCGGGAAAATGCCGATGCAGGGTGAGACAGTTCTCGGTGATGAATTTTTCACAAATCCCGGTGGCAAGGGAGCAAATCAGGCGGTGGCAGCAGCCCGAATGGGAGCCGATGTGTCATTTATCGGTGCAGTCGGAAATGACCCGTTCGGCAAAACGCTTTTAGATAATTTAAGCAGTGAAGGAATCCGGACAGAGGGCATTGAGATGATTCCCGAGTCGGCTACCGGAACGGCAACGATCATTTTATCGGAAAACGATAACCGTATTATCGTGGCACCGGGATCTAATAATGACGTGACACCGGGTGCCGTTGCCAAACATCGTGACTTAATTAAAAACAGTGATATCGTCCTGCTGCAACTGGAAGTACCGATGGAAACGATTGTGTCAACGGTTAAAACAGCTCATGCGGCTGGTGTACCAGTTATCTTGAATCCCGCGCCGTTTCAGCCGCTCCCGGAAGACATTCTCGAAACCGTCGCCTATCTGACGCCCAATGAAATTGAATTGGCATCTCTGCAAAACGATCCGTTATTTGCATCGATTAAACAAAAATCGATCGTAACGCGTGGTGATCAAGGCGTATCATTTGTTGACAATGGTACTGAACGGGAAGTCGGCGGCTATCGTGTTCAGGTGCAAGACACGACCGGGGCTGGCGACACCTTTAACGGTGCCTTGGCGGCAGAAATTGCTCGCGGTGCCACATTAGAGGATGCGGTCAACATGGCCAATGCAGCAGCAGCTTTGTCAGTCGAAAAAATTGGTGCACAAGGTGGCATGCCCACCAAACAAGAGGTAAAGACATTTTTACAGGAAAGGAACAACTCTGAATAAAGAGTCTTTTCCAGTAGAATTGGAATTGGTAACGGAATAATTAATAGTGTAAATATGAACTGGTTAATATTCAAAAGCACCTCATTATAATGTTGTAGTGAGGTGCTTTTGATTAGTGAATTATAAGATTGCTGGAATTTAACTGCTATTAAAACATCCTTACAACAGAATCAGCTATCAGCAGCATAACTAATGCGACGCCCCAGCCGATTGTCGTCGGTACTGACCAAACCATGATTTGTTCTTTTACATTTTTGATTCCCAGCATTCTATTGACTACCCAGAATAAACTATCATTAAAGTAAGAGAATACCATGGCACCTAATGCGGAAGCTTGTGCAGCCAGTACAAGACTAACATCCAGACTGCCTAAGATTGGTGCTGAGATGGAAGCAGCTGTAATCATGGCAGTCGTACCACTGCCTTGAACAAGGCGAACAAGCGTTGCTATGAAAAATGGTACAAGAATTGCAGGCAGTGGCCACCCGGCAATTTGTTCAGCGATATAATCACCTGTTCCGCTTGCACGGAGCACATTACCTAAAGCTCCACCTGCACCTGTTACGAGTAAAATAATCCCCGCAGTTTTAATGCCTTCTTCCATACGTTCCAATGTATTTTCCCGATTTTCATTGGTTGAAAGTGTATAGATTGCTGCAATTAATCCAATTCCGACCGCAATAATTGGATTACCAAAAAACTGGATATAAGATAATAGTGTTTCATTAACGGCAAGTGCTCCAGATTCATCTAATGCACCAATTGTAGTATTCAGGAAAATAAGGATAATTGGCAGCAGTATCGGCATTATTGATATTGTAAAAGATGGTAGTGATTTTTCCCGTTCTTCCGATGCTTCAAGGAAATTCTGATAAACTTGTTTCTTATCAGGCCTTACAAATTCATCGCCATCTCCATCTTCTTCCGGGATCTGATAGATTTTGTTTCCAATCCATTTAGCATACCAAACACCAGCAAGAATAATTGGGAATGAAAAAATGAGACCAACTAAAATCATTAGTCCGATATCTGCTCCAAAGATACCTGCAACTCCCAACGGGCCTGGAGTAGGTGGTACTGCGTGGTGAGTGGCAGCGAGACCTATACCGAGAGCGACACCTAAGGCAATAACAGATTTACCTGTTTTTCTGGAAAGAGCTTTTACTAATGGATTTAATATGACAAATGCCGAGTCCACAAAAATTGGGATGGAAACAATATAGCCTGCTGCAGCCATTGCCCATTCTTCTTTCTTTTGTCCGAGTTTCTTAATTAACGTATAGGCCATTTTTTCAGCAGCGCCTGATACCTCTAACAACCTTCCCATCATGACCCCAAATCCGATAACAATACCGATTGAACCAAGTGTACTGCCAAATCCATTTGTTATTTCGGTTACAACATTTGAAGGATTCATTCCTCCAATAATACCTGTAACTGATGCTGCAATAATAAGTGCGATAAAAGCATGAATCTTTGTTTTCAGTACAAGTAAAATCAATAAAATGACCCCGATAACTAGTCCTAGAATCATTTGTGAACCTGATACCTCCATGAATTCTCCCCCTTAAAATTTGAAATGGCTTACATTTATTTTAAAAACTGAGGACAGAAGAAAAACTATCCCCAGTTTAAATATTATTTAATCCAGCGTTTCTTTGGTAAATTTAGGTGCATATTGAGCAGCTAACTTAATACATTCTTCCATACTGACACTTGAAGCAATATTTTGTCCGGCAATATCAAATGCTGTACCGTGATCAACGGATGTTCTTAAAAATGGCAGACCGTTTGTGATTGAAATCGTTCTGTGAAAATCAGTCATTTTCGCAGCGATATGTCCCTGGTCATGGTAAAGTGACAGCACAGCATCATATTTTCCGTTTAAGGCTTGATGAAATACGGAATCTGCAGGTACTGGTCCAACAGCATTAATACCGTCTGCTTTAGCTGCTTCAATACCTGGGGAAATTTCATCAACCTCTTCCCGGCCAAACAATCCGCCTTCACCACTATGTGGATTCAGGCCTGCAACTGCTAACTTGCGGTTTTCAATCCCGAGCCGCTGCATTGCTTTGTCACAGCGAATCAGATAGTCATGCACTCTTTCTTCAGTCATTTGGGCAATAGCATCCTTTAAAGAAACATGTCGTGTCAGGAAAAAGATTCGCATGTTACGGACTTCGAACATCGTCAGGGGATCTTTGGTGTCTGTCAATTTCTCCAGCATTTCCGTATGTCCAATATATGGAACATTCGCAGCTTTTAAAGATTCTTTATTAATCGGTGTGGTTGCTAATGCTTTTACGGATCCTTCTTTTGCAAGGTCTACGGAAGTTTTAATATACTCATAAGCGGCTTTTCCGCATTGTTCCTGTACCTCACCGTAACGCAATTCATTCATATTAATATTGTCTAAATCGATTAGATCGACCGTGCCAAATTCAAATTTACCTTCTTCAGGTGAACGGATGATATTTACGGTTACGTTTTTTTCCGCAATTTGAATGGCTTTTATGAAAACTTCTGCATCTCCAACAACGACCGGTTTACATCTATCATATATTTCTTCATTGGCCAGTGAATTTGCAGTGATTTCAGGTCCAATACCGGCAGGATCTCCCATCGGAATCGCAATAATCGCTTTTTCATTTCTCATCGTTGAGCGCTCCTTTTCGTGTAAGTTGTTTTTAAATGTTTGACGCTTGTGAAAATTGCTTTTTTATCACCTACCATACCACCTTTAGTTACAATAGGCAGACCTGGGAAGTGGCCTCCGATCATTTTGCCGTATGCCGCAAGAGGTAATACCTCATCCATCAGCTTTATACCTGATGCCATACATATAGCACATAATGATGCAGTTACGTCACCTCCACTTGTGAAACATCCTTGTATAGAATGTTGTGTTCTTTCCAATACCAGCCTGGTGATTTTGGCAAGCCCGTCAGTTATTCGTTTTGCCAGGGCATCCTGGGGGGCTTTTTCTTTTTCGGCAATCGAATGAAAGTCAATCAGTCCTGAACCTTCCTGATAAGTGGTGATAATTAATACATCATTTTCATTGATTCGCTCCAATGCTTCAGCAGTGGCTCTTTGAACTTCTTCTTCCCATGATGTCGTTAACGTTGCAAGTTTTTCTGCAGAAACATAGACCGGGTTTGAAGCCGTTTTATCAATAAGATATCTCAGTTGCTGTCCTGTTAATGTTGTAACGCTGCCAACCGTGACAATCATCTTGCCTGAATCATTAAATTGATTTAAGAATGACCTGGAATAAGCAGCTGTTAATGGCCCGGGATCAACCGGGATAATCTTTACTGTTTCAATTCCAGCGATTGTTTCAGCAATGGTATCAATTTCTTCATCTGTTACCGCGTCCACTACGACAATCCGGTTCTGTTGATTGATTTGCTCATCAAATGCTTCCCTTAGCCGGCTATTTCCGGCGAGGACTTTATCTAATCCAATATGCCCCACGGGTTGTTCGCTTTGATTCTGAATGATATCAGGTATGAATGATTGCGTGATGGGCATGACCGGATCTTTTGCAACATCGGTCGCTTGAACGGGTATACCGTCCACCAGCAGATAACCACCGGAGGATATACGGCCTGAATCAGGAAAAGACGCCACGACAACAGCTAAACTATTTTCTTCAACTTCTTCAAGCATTGTATCGATTTCAAGACCGATATTTCCGCGAATAGTACTGTCGATTCGTTTACAAATAACTTTCGCATTCCATTCCCGAAAACTTTGCATGGTTTTTCGGATTCTTTTCACTACTGATTGCTGGTTGGCATACCTGGTATCTGTATCAATACTGACTGCATCCAATTCCTGGGAATCGGGGATTTGATCACGGTATACAACAGTTGCTGCGGAGAACCCCTGTTTACTCAGCCTTACACCGGTCGCATTTGCCCCCGTTAAATCGTCTGCCACAACACCTATTTTCATCGTGCCCTTCACCTGTTTCTTCAAATTATTTTTATATAATGGGAAAGCTGTTCCTTTTGATCATCAGAAATACCTTCATCCGTTATAAATCCGGATATTTGGTCAAAATCACAGACTTTGGAAAAAGCTTTTTGATCAAACTTACTGGAGTCAGCGACAAGCCAGGTTGTTTCAGCAGCTTCAATCATAAGCTGTTTAATCAATGATTTCTCAAAAGTTGGGGAAGTGATCCCGGCTTCCATTTCAATTGCATGGGCACCAAGAAAAAACATGTCAACGTGAATGCTTTTTAAAAACTGGTGTGTTTGCGGCCCGTACAATGCACCTACATTGGTTTGCAATTCGCCACCTGTAATAAACACTTTCAATTGGCTGTCAAGCAATTCAGCAGCAATTTTTATATCATTGGTTATGACTGTGATATCTTTGCGTGCTGACAACAATCTGGCCAGCTCCAGCGTAGTTGTTCCGGAGTCCAAAATGATCGTTTGCCCATCTTTTATGAATGGCAATGTCTTTTTGGCAATCAGTTTTTTTTGTTCAGTATGTCTGCTTTCTTTTGTAGAGAAAGGTGTTTCGGTTATAAGTGGTTTTGGTAAAACGGCCCCTCCATGAGTACGGATCAGTTTACCATCTTCCTCGAGTTGTACTAAATCTCTTCGAATGGTCATCGGTGAAACATTTAATTCATCCGATAGTTTATTGATTTCTACTTTTCCATCCTCTTGAATCGCTTTCATAACAAGGTCTCTACGTTTGTTTGGATGCATGCAATCACCATTTATCTTGTTATTTTATAACATTATTATGTTTGATTTTTACAAATATGTCAAGAATAAATGTTAGATTTGATCAAAAAATAATCAGACTACTTGTATGAAAGAATGAACTTGATAACTGTTTAAAAACGCACTCCTTAATATTTACAAGGGATTTAAAAACTAAAAAGGTTTATCGTAGAAAGATAATAAAAGAATTGTATTGAAGGAATGTTTGTTCTTCTTAATCTAGAGTAACTTATGTGTTTATGTTCAAAGTTATAAAATAATCTAGGATGTGCTAAAATGGTGAAAATAGGTACTGTACTTGAAAAGACAACCAATTATGACGTAAAAACACTGGACTACAAAGCATTATGGAAAGACTGATTGAAGAGTTATTTAAGAAATCATTGAGGAAAAGAAAGGGAAACTTGTTGCCGACGAAATTGCCAAAGTGTTCCTGAAGAATGGCGACGAAAAATGGATTTTAATTCAGATTGAGGTACAGGGCACGGCTGAAGAGGATTTTGGTAAACGGATGTTCCGGTATTTTTACAGAATTTATGACCGATTCGACCGAGACGTGTACGCTCTGGCACTCATTACCGATCATGAAGCAGAACACGCCAATGGTTTTCACTATTCGTTTCATGGTACCAAGGTTGATTACACATATAATGTATATAATTTTCAAGATCAGAACATAGCTAAATTGGAACAGTCATCCAATCTGCCTGCGCGGTTATCGCAGGGATCTACGCCAGCAAGATCAAAAACGACTCAGACGCACGTTATGCTTTCAAACGAAAACTGATGATTCAAATTTTCCAAATGTTTACAACTCAACAAGAAGACACCCGCATGTATTTATCTGCATTATTTTACTTCATTGGAAGAAGTAGTAGAATGGCGAAAAATACTTCAAAAGTAAGTTGCACAACGAAGCAGGAAAACCAGAAGAGACAATACGCCGGAATGTGATGCTACGGGACTGCCAAACATTTCACCCGTAAATGGGCTAAAGAAAGATTTGAAGCAAGTTATATGCCAAAACGAATTTAGGCTTAGGGATTCCCCCCGTCTTCTCTTCTAGGACTCTGTTGTGGATGAAGCAGGTACTTTCTCAGCACCTGCTTAATTGCACAGACAGCGTTATTATTTACTCTTTACAAAGAAATGAAAACGACGCCACTCACATCAATTTTTTCAACCCTCTTTTCGTTTCACGGTTGAAATCTTTCGTTAAAGTGGTATATAGTTCGTTCCATTCAGGTTTGAACCGGGCATATAAAGCCGGGTATGTTTTTTGTAATTTTAAGATTCCTGCTGCGAAATACTCCGTTTCCTCTTCTAATTCATCGATGATGTCTTTCGTGAACCCTTCTTCCATTTCCATAACAAATGGGTGGGTTCGGTCATCAAAATACCACTGAACGGTATAATAAAGGACCATTGGGAAGATTGAGTCATCCTTTAATAGTCGCTGGAACTCTTTTTCCACACGGGCTAACCGTTTAATTTCTTTCAATTCATCTTTTATGTCTTCATGTTCCGGCTTGACGGCTTTTGCAAAGTCTATAAATACTTCTGCAGGACGATAACGTTGCTGGTCGTACATTTCCTCATACTCTGCTATAAGTTCATAAAACGCTTCTTCTTGTTCTTCCTCGTCTTGCAGGTTTTTCAAATATTTGCGGAAACGGGATTGTACTTTTGACAGTTTCGACCAACTATCCGTTTGTAAGATGATATAAATCCATGCTACATAAGCATCCAGGTCATCGATAGACTGATCATTTTCTGTTGGTAGATTTTGTTCAGCCGTTTGGAGGGCCCGTTCATCATCTCCCGTTAACATATAGGCGGCTGCTAACGTTTCTGTTACTTTATGCACATCTTCGGAAATTCGGCCAAGCCCCTGTTCAAGAATTTCCACCGCTTCGTTTAAATAGTTCTTCTCAATGAGCAGTTTGCCGAACGTTCCATAAATCATCGCCGGTGTTAACATCTCATCTTCTTCAAAAACCGATGATGTCAGTGACTTTTCCAACATTTGATAAGCCTTATCAAGGTTGCCAAGATGGACTGCACAGAACATTAGACCGGTCTGGCCGGCAAAGTTATCCGGATCCACTTGTAAAACATCATCGTAAATTTCTGCTGCCTTTTGATAGTTTTCCCTAAAGATATAATGGGCAGCCTCTTCCAGCATTTTTTCGATTTTGCCGCCATATTTTCGCGATATGTCGTATTGTTTTCGCTTGATGGGATCTTTTAGCGTCTCATAAGCTTCCCGGATTTTTTCAAACTGTTCGGGATCCGTTTCGGGCGGATGTTTCTTGACAGCTTCAATATATTTTTCCTTAATCCGCCGTTGACTGATGTTAGCTGTGGTTCCCAACATTTTATAATAGCTTTGTTCTTTGTTGGCCATACGACGTCTTCCCTCCCTATAGCTCTAATTCAATCGCTAAATCAATGGCACTTTCAATTGTTTCGTTTAACGTCATCGGATCGTTTGATTGAATAGCAGTCTCCAAATCTTCTATGGCATCCTTTAATGCTGTTTGTTCATTGCTTGCTTTAAGTGCTTTCTGAAAACGTTCTTTCCACTCACCGGCTTCTTTCAGCAAATCATCATAGGATTCCGTTTCAGCGGGCATGTCACCTTCATCCCATTCAAATAAGTCGAGTTGTTGATCGATTTCTTTTTCATCCGGTTCATAGGCCGCTTCGATTTTGGTAAGGCTGTCCTGAAAGACATCCTCAGAACTCCGGTCAATGGCGTCCTCGATCGTAACGGTCATTTCATTTCCGGATGACGCATTTTTGGCGGTGACTTCTAAAAGGCCGTTCAAGTTATAGCGGAACGTTACCTCAACGGCTTCTGTTCCCGCAGGCCTTGGTGGAAGTCCTTCTAGTAAAAATTCATTGAGAAAATAATTATCTTTGACCCAATCATGTTCACCTTGATAGATTTCGATATTGACAGCGGTCTGATTGTCCACGGATGTATAATATGTCTCGGTTCGTGTTACCGGGATAGTGGTATTTCGTGGGATCAGTTTATGAAACGCCCCGGGCTTCATGCGCCGTCCTGTATGATCCAATACCGCAAGCCCCATGGAGAAAGGTGCTACATCCGTCACAATGAAACGATTATTTTCAAGTGCACCTGATTTTATCCCAGCCTGTACCGCTGCGCCTAATGCCACGGCTTCATCTGGATTGATAGCGGATTTTGGTGTGTTTCCGAAATAATCTGTAATGAGCTGATGTACCTGTGGGATTCTGGTTGAGCCACCGACAAGGATGACGTCATCGATATCATTGGCCTTAAGGTTGGCATCGTCAAGGACTTGTTTTAATTTTTCCACCGTCTCAAGCAGTAAAGGTTCAATCAGGCTATCAAATGTATCACGGCTTAATGTGATATCAAGGCCAATTGGTTTATTACCACTCACAGTTGCGACAGGGATGGAAACGTCGGCTGTTTCATCGAATGATAGTTGTTTTTTTACCTTTTCGGCTTCATCTTTTAATCGTGCTTTGGCCCGGATGTCTTCCCGGGGGTCGATTTTATGCTGATCAATGATCTTTTCCGCAAACCAGTCAACGAGGATCCAGTCAAAATCTTCGCCGCCTAACTGGTGGTTGCCAGCGGATGCTTTGACTTCAAGAATGCCATCCATCAGCTCAACGATCGAGACGTCAAATGTACCGCCGCCGAGGTCGTAAACGAGAATATGACTGTTGTCCTGCATATGCTGCATCCCGTACGCTAACGCGGCAGCTGTCGGTTCGTTGATAATGCGTTCAACGGTAAAACCGGCAAGTTCACCGGCGCGTTTCGTTGCCTGTCGCTGTTGGTTTGTGAAATAGGCGGGTACGGTGATGACGGCTTCTTTTTCGCCTTCACCAAGGTGTTTGTCGGCTTTCTTTTTTATTTCCTTCAGAATCATGGCCGAAATTTCTTCCGGTGTATAGGATCTGTCGCCGAGTGAAATCGTTTTGTCCTCTCCCATATCCCTTTTAACAGCTGTTTTCGTCCGATCAGGCATCGCGATCAGGGCGCTTCTGGCATCTTCACCGACAATGACATTCCCATCCGGGTCATGCAATACAACAGATGGGACCATTGCCCGTTCGTTTTTCATTGGAATGATTTGTGGCTTTTGCTTGTAAATATAAGCGGCGCCCGAGTTGGTCGTGCCCAGGTCAATCCCGATAATGGGACGAAATGACTGATCGGATACTTTAGCTTCTGTCATTGTGTCTCCCCCTTTACGGTTGTAACATGTGCTTTTCGGATGATGCGGCCATTGGTAAAGGCAAACCCGCGTTTATGAACCGTGGTGATTTCATATAGCTGATGATTGCTGTCCAACGGGATTGATTCAACGGCTTCGGCACGTGTCGGGTCAAACATGTCGCCTTCATGGATGATCTCGGTTATGCCAAGATCTTCGAGTGTCTGTAATAAAGATTGAAGCCACTTTCTGACTAATCCAGACCATTGTGTATCATCGGCTAAACGGTTGTAGACAATGTCCATGTCATCGATTTGGCTGATTAAGCTTTCGATAACGCGTTTTTGCGAATCGTTGTCAGTAGCCATATTGGTTCGTTCCGTATCGAGCATTGTTGTCAAGTGATCAAGCTTATCTTCCGTGCTTTTGCCTGTTTTATATTGCAGTCTGGTTAATTTTTGCAGTTGCTGCTCGATGTCTCTAAGCTTTTCTTCCGTTGCTGTTGTTTGTTGTTTTATCTGACTTATTTCCTGTGAGACAGGATCAGTTTCCTCCTGCTTTTTCCTGAAAAACCATCCCATGAATGTCGTTTTCTCCTTTCAAAAAAAATGATGGGAACGTTGTATTATATCTTCGTTCATCATACCAGAATTGTCGGTTTTTTGTCAGGATACGACCAACATTGTCAATAATCATCGTCGAAAAATATGTATAGGCTTGGGGAATGGAGGGAAATTTATATGTGATAAATGACTTTTTTAAAACATGTAAAGCGGTGATTGGAATGAAACATTCAATATTAATGACTTTCGCGGCTATGATTGTCTTTGTCTCCAGCCTGACAGAAACAGCGGCTCAACCTACTGAGAATGAGCAACCCGACGGTGAGCAGCATAACTGGGGCGAGTACAGTACTCACTATGAGACAATTGATGCTAGGTCACACGAGTATACATACTGGAAAAATTTCATTGAACGAACGCGCACATGTGATATTTCCCATAAAATAAAGTCGGTCGTATACTATTGTGATGTGCATGATCATACCGATACCGAAATTTTTCTGGAGGAAATCATTCATAGTGAGGAGCATGAATAAATCAGAAACGTTACGTTACAAAAATCATCCCTGGAAGAAAGGTGTCATGCGATTCATGGCACTTTTTTGATGTGACTAGTTACCGAGGAAAATATGCACCGATCACCGTCATGATAGATTTTTGTTTGGTTGCGTTTTCATATAGATTTATAGTAAACTAGACGATGGGTTTAGACCAATCATAAGGAGGTTATCGTTTGGTATTACCGTATAAACACGAACCATTTACAGATTTTAATGATAAACAAAATCGTGCTGACTATGAAGCAGCCCTCCGAAAAGTTGAAAGTGAATTAGGTAAAGACTACCCATTAGTCATTGGTGGTGAAAAGGTTTATACCGATGATAAGCTGACGTCGGTTAACCCTGCGAATAAAGAACAGGTTATCGGAAAGGCTTCCATGGCAACTAAGGAACATGTTGACCAGGCAATGGAAGCAGCTAAAAAAGCGTTTAAAACATGGAAAAAATGGACGGCTGAAGAGCGTGCTGAAGTTCTGTTTAAGGCAGCAGCTATTGCGCGCCGACGCAAGCATGAAATCTCCGCTTGGATGTCTTATGAGGCGAACAAGCCATGGGGTCAATCAGATGCGGATACGGCGGAAGGGATTGATTTTCTTGAGTATTATGGCCGTCAAATGATCCGCCTGGGGCAAGGCCGTGAGATTAATGACCGTCCAGGTGAAAACAATACATTCTTCTATCAGCCGCTTGGCCCTGGTGTGACGATTCCGCCTTGGAACTTTGCATTTGCCATCGTATGCGGCACAACAGTCGGCCCGGTCGTTGCCGGAAACCCGGTGCTGATGAAACCATCGGAAAATACGCCGGTGATTGCTTATAAATTGGTGGAAATTTTGGAAGAAGCAGGCCTGCCTGAAGGGGTTGTGAACTTCCTGCCGGGTGAACCAGCAGAAATTGGTGACTATCTTGTCGATCATAAAGATACCCATTTCATTAATTTCACCGGCTCACGCGCAACAGGTACGCGTATTTACAAGCGCGCATCTGAAGTCCACGAAGGCCAGACACACTTGAAGCGTGTTGTTGCTGAAATGGGCGGTAAAGATACGATTATTGTTGATCAAGATGCCGAACTGGATTTGGCTGCCAAATCAATTGTTGATTCCGCGTTTGGCTTCCAAGGACAGAAGTGTTCAGCATGCTCACGTGCTGTCGTTCATCAAGATGTCTATGATGATGTGCTGAATAAAGCTATTGAAAAGGCCAAAGCTTATACAGTAGGTAACCCTGGTGAAGAAGATGTGCCGATGGGGGCTGTCGTCAACCAGAAACAGTTTGATAAAATTAAAGATTATATTGAAATCGGTAAGCAGGAAGGTGAACTCGCATACGGCGGGGAAACGGATGATTCCAAAGGTTATCATGTCCACCCAACCATCTTTAAGGATATGGATCCGGAAGGGCGTATTATGCAGGAAGAGATCTTTGGTCCGGTTGTTGGATTCGCTAAAGCAAAAGACTATGATGAGCTACTGGATATCGCCAACAACACAGATTATGCGCTGACTGGTGCGGTCATTTCTAACAATCGTGACCACCTGAACCGTGCCCGTCATGAATTTGAAGTCGGTAACTTGTACTTCAATCGCGGATGCACCGGCTCCATTGTTGGTTATCAGCCATTTGGTGGATTCAAAATGTCCGGAACAGACGCCAAAGCAGGCGGACCGGATTATCTCTTGAACTTCCTGGCGCCGAAAACGGTGACGGAAGCTTGGTAAGTGAATCGTAATGATGAAATGAGCGGTGGTTTTTATACTGCCGCTTGTTTTTTTGTGTGAATTAATTGACTCATATAAAACGGATGAAAAAGACGTTGACTATAAATCACAGGTGCTTGGTGTGATGCATGCGTGTGGCCATGATATTCACACGTCAGCACTGCTTGGTGTGGCCAACGTATTGAGCAGGGTTCGTGATGACATTCCGGGAACGATCGTGTTCGTGCATCAATTTGCTGAGGAGGCAACACCAGGCGGAGCCAAACCTATGATTGAGGGATGGCTGCCTTGATGGTGTGGATATGATTTACGGTGCGCACGTGATGGCGGGCGAGCCGTTTGGTACGGTTGGTGTTCGCCCAGGCTACACGTCCTCAGCACAGGATGATTTTGAAATTGAAGTATTGGGCAAAGGCGGTCACGGATCTGCACCGCACACGACCGTCGATCCGCTTGTCACCGCGAGCCAGTTGGTCGTTAACCTGCAGCAAATTGTCAGCCGCCGTGTCAGCCCCCAGCAGGCAGCGGCCGTCACGGTTGGCTCATTCCACAGCGTGGTGCCAATAACGTGATTGCTGATAAAGTGGTTATTAAGGGAACCGTTTGTACGTATGATGCTGAAGTGCGGAACATGATCGAGGAAGCTTTGAAGCAAATTGCGAAATCAACATGTGAAGCAGCCGGTGCAGGTGTGAACATAGATTATGTCCGGGATTGTCCGTCCATGTACAACGATCCGGAAGAAACGAAACGCATCGAGCAGATGGCACAGCACGTTGTTGGCACGGAAAATGTCCATGAGATGGAACCAATGATGGGCAGTGAAGATTACGCCTTTTATCAGGAAAAAATCCCGGGGGTTTATTTTATTGTGGGCGGTGAAAATCCGGATGGCAGGGCAGTTTATCCGCATCACCATCCGATGTTTAATGCCGATGAACGGGCGATGCTGAACATCGGGAAAGTGTTTATCAGTTCGGTATTGAATTATTTTTCGGATGGGGAGGTTGAGCCGGCTGGGGAGTAGTAGCGTGAGGATTCTTGTGGTGAAGAGGAATCAACTGATGGGTTTGAAGGTATTGGATGATCCGGATTTTGAAGCGGAGTTCCGGTATTATTTGAATGAGTATGTCGGCCATGATAATCCGCTAACCTGTGCGGACAATCTGACGGAAAAAATTGGTGGGGCAAAAATTTACCTGGAACGTGAAGATTTAAATCATGCTGGTGCGCATAAAATCAACAACGTGATTGGACAAATTTCACTAGCAAAACGGATGGGTGTCAGCCTGATTACTGATGAAACTGGTGCCGGACAGCATGGTCTGGTGACGGCTACTGCGTGCGCCATGTTCGGAATGCCGTGCAGGATCTTTATAGGCAAGCCGGATACCGAGCGGCAGGCATTGAATGTTTTCCGGATGGAGCTGCTAGGAGCGGAAGTTATTGCGGTAAAAAAGGTCAGGGATATCTAAAGGATGCTGTTGATCAGGCGTTGGGCGATCTCGTTAAAAACTTTGAGAATAGATTTTATCTGCTGAGATCTACGGTTGGACCGCATCCATATCCATCGGTGCTTTTGCACACTATATCTACGAAGAAGATGTTCGGTGCAGGCAGAAGCCCCTACGTACAGAAGGCAAGCGTGCTGTCATTCACAGATATAAATGAGTTAATCGATGAGAATGGCGAATCGTAGCCAACGTACCTGATTGCGACTGGATTATCCAGGTGTCGGACCAGAACACAGTCATCTGAAAACGAATGGCTGCGCTGAGTATGTGACTGTATCCGCTGAAGTGGTGCTGGAAACATTGCGGGAAATGCGCCGGACGGAAGGAATCTGGAGAGTTCGCATTCAATTGCTCAAGCTATGAAACTAGCCAAAAAACTGCTTGAAGAATATGTGACTGTTGTCAATCTGTCTGGACAGGGTGATAAGTACGTTCATCAGGTGTTTAGGAAATTGATGAATACTGAACCCTATTTTAGAAGAGACTGCTAGTGTAAATAGTATCTCATCAGTATTTTTAATTCGTTGTTTACGGAGTGATGGACGACATGGTCGATGTACTCTTGTTTTGATTAAATATATATCCGATGAAAATTACAATAAATATACACTATAAATATAAAGGAACACGGTGCTTGATTAAGCAACACCGTGTTCCTTATTGTTGTGCACATGGGGGTCAGCCCCTAACCACGAAGAGCCTCTACAAAAGGTGTTTAGGGGATCAAAATATGAAGGAAGTCAAGATCAAATCGCCTTTCAAGGAACGAACTTAATAGAAGGCTATACTTGGGAGAGGCTATTAAAACACTAGGGATACAGAGTAAATAAAGTGGGTTATAGGGGAAGCATGTGAACTCATCTTGGAAGAAATGAGAGATAAGGTGACCTAGTAAAATTAAATACACGAACATTCGCTGAACATGGTTTTTTCGTTTAATGAAAAGCGTAATACCGTGAAGTCAAAAGTCAGTGGAATTATTATATGAGCACTTATCTGAGTTTGGCGATTTTAAACATCCCATTGACAAACTAACAAAGTGAATCTATCATTATGGTAGTTGTAATCGATTACATTACAGAAGGTGATGAATTGTCCACAATACAGGAGGTTGCGAAGTATGCTGGTGTTTCTGTAGCAACTGTGTCAAGGGTAATAAACAAAAGTGATACAGTTACAGAAAAAACCAGACTTCGTGTAGAGAAGATAATTGAAGAATTAAACTATGAGCCGAGTGCGCTGGGACGCAATCTCAGAACTTCAGAGAGCAGGCTGTTGTTGGTGTTGCTTCCCAGTATTTCGAATCCTTTTTACTCAGAAATCATTAATGGGATTCAGGATACGGTGATATCTCAAGGATATAATATTTTGCTTTGCGAAACGGACTCAAATCCGGAGCGGGAAGCCATTTATTTCAATATGCTTCGGAACCGTCTGGCCGATGGGATTATTTCTATGGATCCAACTGTGAATAAGGATAAATTGATTGAACTTGCAGCAAATTATCCAATTGTTCATTGCAGTGAATATGATGAGGACGGCACAGTTGCACATGTAACCATAAATAATGAGCTAGCGGCCTATCAGGCGGTAAGACATCTTATCAAGTTGGGGCAGAAAAATATTGCTTTGATTAATACGGATGAAACGTTTCTATATGCCCGTGAACGAAGGAGAGGGTATGAAAAGGCATTGCTGGAATTTGGGCTTCCCATTCGGAAAGAATGGATTTATCATGCAGATAAACTGGAGTTTCAGCGAGGACAGCAGGCTGTACGGAAATTGTTTCAACAAGATGATAAACCCACTGCTTTTTTTGCAGTATCTGATATTTATGCGATTGGAGCATTAAAGGAAATTAATGCAAAAGGACTACGTGTACCGGATGATATTGCACTAGTCGGTTTTGATAAAATCAGCTTTTCCAACATGACCTATCCGACGCTCACGACTGTTGCACAGCCGATGTACAGGATGGGTTGCACAGCGGCGGATATGATTATTAATAAAATTTGTGGTAAAGAAGTGGAAAGTATCATATTGGATCATGAATTAGTTATCCGGGAATCGACCTAGGGGGAACGTATGAAAAGTAAAATTGCGGTTGTAACAGGGGTGAGTCATTCAAATGGGATTGGTGCTGCTGTATGCTGCAAGCTGGCAGAAGCAGGTACAGACATTTTTTTTACATATTGGAAAACGGAACAATCATGGGCAATCCTTTTTCAAAAAGAAATAGAAAAATTCGGGGTCCGCTGTAACAGTTTGGCTGTAGATTTGGCTGAAGAAGGCGCTTATTTACAACTGTTGGATACGGTGCAAGAAAGCTTGGGCTTTCCAACTATTCTTGTGAACAATGCTGCCCACTCTGCGAGAGATGGGTATGAAAAGCTGGATACTAAAACTTTGGACGATCATTACAAAGTTAATATGCGAGCAACATTCATGTTAAGTGTAGAGTTCGCTCGTCGTTTTAAAACAGGAAGGTACTCGGCTGGCAGGATTATTAACATGACATCTGGCCAGGATCAAGGACCAATGATTGAAGAATTGGCGTACGGAGCAACAAAGGGGGCGATATCTGCATTTACGCTTTCACTTTCAGCAGAGTTGGCGCCACTCGGAATCACGGTTAATGCCGTCAATCCCGGTCCAACGGATACAGGTTGGATGACGTACGAACTTAAGAAAAGGCTGGAATCCAAATTTTTAATGGGACGTGCAGGAAAACCTGAAGATGCTGCCAATTTGATTACCTTTCTAACGAAAGAAGAGGCGGGCTGGGTTACCGGCCAGGTTATTCATTCGGAAGGAGCTTTCTACAGAAGTTGATTATAGTCACACATGCAGCGAAAATTCGCCGCTGCACCACAGAGGATGAAAATGGTTCGGATTGCCGATACTGGTTCTACGGCTGGCGAGGAAGGTCGTACCCCTATGGTGCCTTAGAGCCCGTTATTATAGTCTGACTCCAACGACCACGGTGCACCACCGATTGTCGCTCCCTCTTTGGGAAGCACTCATGGTAGATTAACCCTATTCCGGTTGTTGCACCAGCCTCTAATTATCTGCCAAAAGATGAGAAGAAAGGAGATTGAAACATTTTCGACTAAAAGAGTATTCTCACATGATGAACCCAACAATTAAGGCGCTGACCTTTTTTAAAAACTGAATGGGCTGCGTCTACTTAAGTATGGTCTTTTCTCATTTTAAAGTAGTTTATTTTCATGGTAGGGGTTTCATCAAGAGAATATTGTCATAACCTAAGAAAATTTAATATTTCCCCTAGTAAAAAAATTTAAAATACTCATTGACAAGCTAAATTTGTAATGTATAATATGAATCAAAATGTAATCGATTTCATTTTATGTGACAAATGAAACCATTGCAAATTAAAGGAGGAATTCAGTTGAAAAAAGCGCTTTGGGTTTTTTTGCTTATCGCACTCATTGTCTTTCTTGCTGCCTGTAATGACAGCGATTCCACAAGTGAGGAAGACTCTTCAGATGAAGCTTCAGGAAGTGAAAGCTCAGAAACAAGCGGGGGGGAAGAGGAAGTTACGATTGTCTATGCACGTGGTACGGACACAACTCCTGGGACCGAATCAGTCATTGAAGCGTTTGAAGAAGCACATCCGAATATCAACGTAGAACAACGGGAGATGCCAGCAGATACTGGAGAATCACATGACCAATATGTAACCGCATTCAGTTCGCAAAGTTCAGAAATTGATGTGTTCAATGCCGATGTCATTTGGCCGGCAGAATTTGCACAAGCCAATTACGCCCTTGAACTGGATCGTTTTATCGAACGGGATGGAATTGATATGGATACCTATTTCCCTGGAACGGTTGCTGCAGGAAATTTTAATGGGAAACAATGGGCGATGCCGCAATATACTGATGCCGGTGTTTTATACTATCGGTCTGATATTGTAGAGGAACCACCGGAAACATGGGATGAATTAATCACAAAAGCTAGTGAATTGCAAGGGGAAGCAGGAACAGAATTTGGCTATCTGATGCAGGGTGCACAATATGAGGGATTAATTACGAATGCTATTGAATATATCACTTCTTTTGGAGGGGAAGTTGTTGATGAAGATAATAATGTAGTTGTCGACAGCCCGGAAACCATAAAAGCCATTGAAAAGATGCAGGAAATTGTCGGATCTGATTTTGTTCCGGAGAATATTCTTAATTTTATGGAGATTGAAACTGAAAATGCTTGGATTGAAGGGAATGCTGTGTTTGCCCGTAACTGGCCATATATGATGTCTTCTTCGAATGATGAAGAACGGTCTGAAATCGTGGGCAATGTAGAAATGGCTATGCTCCCATCGGGGGACGAAGGAAGTGCTTCAGCACTTGGAGGCTGGATGACCATGATCAATCGTTATTCAGAACATCCGGAGGAAGCCTGGAAATTCGTTAAATTTATCTCTGGTCCAGAAGGACAAAAAATCCAAGCGGTGAAAGGTGGACGTCCGCCAACACTGGAAGCATTATATGATGATCCAGAAATACAAGAAGTCAGTGAATTATTTGCTAATCCTGAATTCCGGGAGGTATTGCAGACTGCGGTGCCTCGTCCAGTATCACCAATTTACCCGGAAATTACTGATATTATGCAAATTGAATTATCGACAGCTCTGACCGGAGATCAGACAGCAGAAGAGACTGCCGCGAACATGCAGGAGAAAATCGAAGCAGCACTGGCAGAATAATAAATGCGACAGATGATAGTGGGGGCAGGATGGGCATAAACTCTCATTCTGTCTTTCAATTTATCAGTAACTATAGGCCTTTCATAGGGGGAGCACGATGAATAAGAAAAAAAGGTCTCCATTTAAATTGAATGAAAAACAACTTGGATATGCTATGGTAATCCCATCGCTGATTCTAGTTTTCGCAGTGGTTCTTTGGCCTGTTGCACAATCTTTTTATAACAGTTTATTCGATTATCGCTTAAATGACCCAGCTCGTTCCCAGCTTATGCTAGGTGCGACTATTGATTTGGAAAACTATGTCGATGACCATTTTTATATCAACGATCAATTGGAAAGCCTGGAGAATACTGCGGGGAATGATGAAGCAGTCAGTACGATTACATCCATTCGTAAAGAAATGGAGCAATATCATTTAGAACTGATTAGTGATGAGAAAATCAACACTAAGGTGGAGCAAATCGATGAAATGCTCGCTAGTTTTACACCTGTTACAGATGAGGATTTAAAATATGCTGAACTTGATAATGATTTTGCTGCAGATTATCGGGAAGCACTAAATTCCTATCACCAAGAACTTACCGTATTAGCGGAGAAGAGTGCCGATGAAGCAAATTCAGACCAATATCAGCAAACAGCAGATTTATTAGGATCAACTGCTGATAATATTTTGGAATCCAATTTTATAGGCATTGATAATTATGTGAAATACCTGAAGGATGCACGTATGTGGCAATCGCTGTGGAATACAACTTTCTTTACAGTCATATCGGTCGCATTGGAGCTGGCGATAGGACTTGGGGTGGCTTTATTAATTAACCGATCCTTCAAAGTACGTGGATTGATCCGGGCATCTGTCCTCATTCCATGGGCCATTCCAACTGCAGTGGCTGCGATGATGTGGGGGTTCCTCCTTGACGGTCAGTTCGGAATTGTTGCTCATTATCTGGAACAATTAAACCTGATTCCTGATTCATCCTGGCTTTTGTCCACATCTGATGGTGGAAAGTTCTCCATTATCTTAGCGGACGTATGGAAAACAACACCCTACATGGCGCTTTTATTGTTAGCTGGTTTACAAACCATACCGGAATCCATGTATGAAGCTTCTGGTGTGGATGGGGCTAATAAATGGCAACAGTTTTGGCGAATAACCCTGCCACTTTTAAAATCATCTATTTTAGTTGCGTTATTGTTCCGTACACTGGATGCCTTCAGAGTATTTGACCTGATTTACGTATTAACTGGGGGTGGACCGGCAAATGCGACTGAATCTATTTCGGTATATGCCTATAAGACGTTATTTGCCCAGCAGAATTTCGGGGAAGGCTCCGTTCTTTCAGTTATCGTTTTCCTATGTGTGGCACTGATCAGCTTTACGTTCGTGAAATTAATTGGTTCAGATCTGTTTGAAGGTCGGACAAAATGAGGGGGGATCTAGATGAATAAACGAGCAGGAATCGGTTTCTATATCTTTTTGGCAGTATTTGTATTCATTGTCATGTTCCCGTTTATCTGGGTTTTTTTAACTTCAATTAAACCCGTCGGAGAAATATTTTCTTCTTTCCGATGGTTTACACCAAACCCGGGTATCGACTCATACGAAGCGGCATTAACAAATCGACCGTTGCTTCGCTATATGCTAAATAGTTTTATTGTCTCTGGTTTAACGACCATACTAGCGTTAACTTTTGCCTCATTCACCGCTTATGCCGTAACTAGGCTGCCGATCAGAGGAAAGGGGCTAGTCCTGGGACTGGTTCTTGCTGCATCCATGTTCCCTCAAATTGCGATTATCTCGCCTATTTTTAATTTAGTGACAGATCTTGGGTTGCGCAATAGCTATATAGGACTAGTTATTCCGTATATTACCATTAGTCTGCCATTGGCTATCTGGATTTTGGCAACTTTTTTCAAAAAAATTCCGTTTGAGCTCGAGGAATCAGCCAAGCTCGATGGGGCCAGCCCATTTCAAACGTTTCGAAAAGTTATTTTTCCATTGGCGGCACCAGGTGTATTTACAACGGGGATAATAGTATTTATCGCAGCCTGGAATGAATACTTATTCGCTTTGACCATCAACAGTGATGACATATGGCGCACCGTACCGGTCGGGATTTCCATGTACCAAAGCCAGTATTCCATTCCGTGGGGGGACATTTCTGCGGCAACCGTTATTGTTACCATTCCGATCGTGCTCCTCGTACTGTTCTTCCAACGAAGAATTGTATCCGGTTTGACGTCAGGATCAGTAAAAGAATAGCGTGAAGTCAACTTGGGACGATCGATAAATGGCAGAGCGATCTAAATACGTCTGCCAGTGTTTGGCAACCGCTTGAGAATCGTTTCTTAGAATAAATAAGAAAGGGGTATCATTCATGAAGATAACAGTTTGGAACGAAAATCGACACGAACAAACCAATCCAGTGGTAGCTGATATTTACCCGGAAGGCATCCACAGGGCAATTTCAGCCTTTCTTAAAGAGGACGGACATGATGTGAGAACAGTAACCTTGGATGAACCGGAACATGGCCTCACTGATGAGATGTTGGCAGAAACCGATGTCCTAGTATGGTGGGGGCACAAGGCACATGATGAAGTAAAAGACGAAATAGCGGAAAAAGTAAAACAGTGTGTATTGGATGGCATGGGGCTTGTTGTCCTTCACTCCGGCCATTTCTCCAAGCCATTTACCAAACTAATGGGAACAGGCTGTAATCTAAAATGGCGGGAAGCTGATGAGAAGGAAAGGCTTTGGGTGGTGGATCCGACACACCCCATTACAGAAGGACTTCAACAATATATTGAATTGGAAAAAGAAGAAATGTATGGGGAGCATTTTGATATACCTACACCAGACGAATTAATTTTCATCAGCTGGTTTGAAGGTGGAGAGGTGTTTCGCAGTGGGGCTACATTTAAACGTGGTCGCGGAAAGATTTTCTATTTCCGTCCGGGTCATGAAACATATCCAACTTACCACCATAAAGATATCCAGAAAGTAATTAAAAATGGTATAAAGTGGGCAGCGAATAACAATACACCACAGCCTACACGTGGAAATCATCAACTGATTGAATACTTATCAAAATAAGGGGGAGGATCACTTTGGAAAATCAATTACGTATTGCAGTTATCGGATGTGGGAGTATCGCCAAGAATCGGCATCTTCCGGAACACCATAACAATCCGCATGTTGAAATTGTTGCCGTATGTGATCATCGAGAAGAACGGGTACAGGAGACAGCATCTCTCTATCAGGTTAAGGCTTACACCGATTATGAAAAGTTGTTGGCAGTAGAAGAGCTGGATGCCGTCAGTATTTGTTTGCCGAATTATTTGCATTCGCCTGTATCAGTCGCTGCACTTAATGCCGGGTGTCACGTCCTTTGTGAAAAGCCAATGGCAACGTCACGTGAGGAAGCAGATCAGATGATCGAGGCGGCTAACAAGAAAAAAAAGAAACTCATGATCGGACATAATCAGCGATTTGTCTCCTCCCACCAAAGGGCAAAGGAATTGATCGACAGAGGAGAAGCCGGCAAAATCTACAGTTTCCGGACAACCTTTGGCCATGGAGGCCCGGAAAGTTGGAGTGCCGACGGGGCCAGGAGTTGGTTTTTTAAGAAAGATAAGGCATTTATCGGTGCGATGGGAGACCTTGGAGTTCACAAAGCGGACTTAATGCGTTATCTGTTAAATGAGGAATTTATCAATGTTACCGGCTTCATCGAAACATCTGCAAAACCAAATACCGATGTCGATGATAACGCAGTACTTATTTTGCGTTCAGAAAGCGGAATTATAGGAACACTTGCAGCAAGCTGGGCATATACGGCACAGGAAGATAACTCGACGGTTATATACGGAGATAATGCGACCCTTCGCATGGAAGATGACCCAGAATTTTCTCTTGTTGTCCAATATAAAAATGACGAAGTGGTCAACTACGAACTCGACGGCATTCAATCCAATAAACAAGGCGGACAGACAACAACCCATGTGATCGATCATTTCGTTGAGTCTATTTTGGACGACAAAGAACCAATTATCAATGGAGAAGAAGGTAAAAAATCATTGGAAGTCATTTTAAATGCAATGGAATCATCGAAAGTCGAGGGGTAACATGGGTAAATTGAAAATGGGCCTCATCGGTGTAGGCGGAATAGCGCAAGAGCGGCATATACCCGCCTATCAAAATATTAAGGATAAAGTGGAAATTACTGCAGCCCATGATTTGAATGAAGTCCGTGCAAAAGAGGTTGCTAAGCATTTCAAGATTCCTAACGTATACAGGAATTACAATGATATGTTTTCTGAGGTGGATGCAGTTACGATTTGTACGCCAAATAAATTCCATGCTGAAATTGCCATTCAAGCACTGGATGCAGGGGTCCATGTTTTATGTGAGAAACCGATGGCCATCCATACTGAAGAATGCGAGGAAATGATAGAAGCCTCCCGAAAAGCAAATAAACTGTTATCCGTGGCTTATCATTATCGTTTTATGGAAGCAAGTCAGATAGCTAGGAAAGCAGTGGAGGATATTGGGGATCCGCTAGTGACAAGAGCACAGGCACTTCGCCGTCGTAAAGTCCCTGGCTGGGGTGTATTTACAAATAAGGAACTCCAGGGTGGGGGCAGTTTAATTGATTATGGATGTCATTTGCTCGATTTATCCTTGTGTCTGCTTGACGATCCCGAACCTGTGGAAGTGTTCGGTACAACATATAACCAGTTAAGTAAATCCCCGAATCAAGTCAATGACTGGGGGACTTTCAATCATGAAACTTTTGAAGTGGATGATCATGTCTCCGCTTATATTAAATTTGAAAATAGCCTTTCCCTGTTGTTTGAGTGTTCCTGGTCTGCGAATATCAAAGAAGATACACGCAGTTTAAGTATTTCCGGATCAGAAGGTGGTTTAAGTGTCTATCCTTTTGAATTTTACCAGCCCAAACACGGTAAAATGATGACACAAACGACAGAGGTCGATTACAGTGAAGTTAATGCAGGGTTCAGACAGGCTGAGAACTTTGTTGAAAGTTGCCTGGGGAAAACGGAACTGGTTGTAAAACCGGAGCAGGCTTTAAAAGTGACGAGAATCATGGATGCCATTTACCAGAGCAGTGAAATAGGAACAAGCGTGAAAGTAAGGAGTGAGTTGAAATGAAACTAGGCGTATTCACTGTGTTGTTTTCAGATAAACCATTTGAAGAAATGCTTGATTACGTAAAAAATGCAAGTCTTGATGCAGTTGAAATCGGAACTGGGGGTAATCCCGGCAGTGCGCACTGTAACTTGGACGAACTTTTGAAGAGTGAAGATGAGCGTAAAAAGTACATGGAAAAAGTCGAATCCCGAGGACTCACAATCAGCGCATTCAGTTGCCATGACAACCCGCTTTCTCCAAATCGGGAACATGCCCAAAAGTCCCAGGACATATTTGTGAAAACGGTACGTCTTGCAGAAATGATGAATGTATCGATCGTTAATACATTTTCTGGTGTACCAGGTGCAGAAGAGGAATCAAACTATCCCAATTGGCCGGTTACGCCATGGCCAAACGTTTATTCTGATATTCTCAAATGGCAATGGGAGAATAAGCTTATACCTTACTGGAGAGAAGCTGGTCAATTTGCGAAGTATCATGGTGTGAAAATTGGTATCGAGCCACATGCGGGTTTTCTCGTCCATACACCTTACACGATGTTGAAACTAAGGGAAGCAACGAGTGATGCTGTTGGCGCAAACCTCGATCCGAGCCATTTGTGGTGGCAGGGAATTGATCCGGTCGCAGCTATAAAGATTCTTGGTAGGGAAAATGCTATAAATCATTTCCATGCCAAAGACACGTATATCGACCAAGACAATGCAAATATGTACGGTTTAACCGATATGCAGCCATATGCGAATGTTCAAACCCGCGCTTGGACGTTCCGCTCAGTTGGATATGGCCACAATGCCAAAGAATGGTCTAACATCATCAGTGCACTCCGGACCTATGGATACGATAATGTAGTCAGTATCGAACATGAAGATCCAATCATGTCAGTAGATGAAGGGTTTAATCAGGCTGTACGGAATTTAAAATGGGTAAATATTGCTGAAAGTGCAGGAGATATGTGGTGGGTTTAACATGAAAGACTAGGTATTTGCTAAGTATCTAGTCTTTTTTTCGTCAGAATAGGGGGGAGGATATTATGAAATTAGGTATGATTGGGCTTGGGAAAATGGGTCTTAATTTAACAAGAAATTTAATTGATAATGACCATGAAGTGGTTGGTTATGACCATAATACAGCCGTTTCCACTGATAGTCAGAACTTTTACAAAGCTTCATCTATCTCAAACCTTGTTGAACAGTTGCCATCGCCAAAAAAAATATGGCTTATGGTACCTTCCGGTGAAGTTACGGAATCAGTCATAAATGAAGTGACACTGTTATTAGAGCCTGGTGATATGCTGATCGATGGTGGCAATTCAAACTATAAAGATACGTTAAGACGTTCTAATACGTTAAATGAAAAAGGAATTTACTTTTTCGATTGTGGAACCAGTGGCGGTATAAGCGGCGCAAGGGAAGGTGCCTGCATGATGATTGGAGGTGACCCGGACAAATTCAACGAAATTGAAAATGCCATTCGTGATGTTTGTGTGGAAAAAGGCTATCTTTATACCGGTAAGAGCGGGAGCGGGCATTTTCTTAAGATGGTTCATAATGGAATTGAATATGGGATGATGCAGGCGATAGGTGAAGGTTTTGATATCCTGCATAAAAGTGATTTCAATTATGATTATGAGAAAGTAGCCAAAGTATGGAATAACGGCTCAGTTATCCGGTCATGGCTCATGGAACTTGTTGAAAGTGCTTTTTCTAAAGATGCGAACCTGGAGGATATTCGTGGTGTCATGAATTCATCTGGTGAAGGAAAGTGGTCTGTGGAAACAGCACTCGATCTCCAAACGGCAGCGCCTGTCATAGCATTGTCGCTCATGATGCGTTACCGGTCACAGGAAGATGATACGTTTACGGGCAAAGTGGTCTCAGCATTACGAAATGAGTTTGGCGGGCATGCTATCATAAAGCGATAAACCGATAGCTTTGTGGTAAATGACAACTTTTCCTTCTGTTTAGACAATGGAATACTAGGAGGAAACATGGATGACGGCGCAAGGAAAATATTATGTGGGCGTTGATATCGGAACAACGAGTACGAAAGCTGTTTTATATACAGAAAACGGGTATGTCAAAGGATCACAAACGATTGGATATCCGCTTTATACACCAAACCTATTAATAGCTGAACAGGATCCGGCAGAAATATTTGAAGCTGTACTGAATGTCATACGTGATGTGATTCGGACCAGTGGTAATGCAGCGCAAGCACTGCGTTTCATTTCCTTCAGTTCAGCCATGCATAGTCTAATTGCTGTTGATGAAGAGGGGAAGTTACTGACGAACAGTATTACATGGGCAGATACCAGAAGCGCTGAGTACGCCGAAAAGATCAAAGACGAGCATAATGGTCATGAAATCTACCGTCGTACAGGAACGCCGATTCATGCGATGTCTCCCTTGGCCAAATTGGTTTGGCTTAAAAAAGAAAAACCCAATATATTTTTAAAGGCAGATAAGTTCATATCCATTAAAGAATTTGTATTTCATCAATTGTTTGACAGATATGTTGTTGACTACTCCATTGCTTCTGCCACCGGCTTGTTCAATCTAAATTCACTCGACTGGGATGAGGGTGCACTGGAACTTGCGGGAATAGACAGAAGCCGTCTGTCAGAAATTGTCCCAACCACTTGCACGCTAAACAATGTCCGGCAAGCGTATCGTGAGTACATGGGAATCGATCAAGCCACACCATTTGTGATTGGTGCAAGTGACGGTGTGTTGTCCAACTTGGGGGTAAATGCAGTTGACCCCGGTTCAGTGGCAGTGACAATCGGAACAAGCGGTGCTATTCGGACTATTTATAATGAACCAAAAACTGATCCGAAAGGCCGAGTTTTTTGTTACGCTCTAACTGATCAGCACTGGGTGATTGGCGGCCCTGTTAATAATGGTGGTATCGTCCTGCGGTGGCTGCGTGATGAATTTGCAGCGGCAGAAGTGGAAGCAGCCAAACGTTTGTCTATCGATCCGTATGACGTACTGACGGAAATTGCTGCAAGTGTGAACCCGGGTGCTGACGGATTAATTTTTCATCCCTATATCAAAGGTGAACGCGCGCCGCTGTGGAATGCAAATGCACGTGGCTCGTTTTTTGGATTGGGTATTCATCATCAGAAACAGCATTTGGTACGAGCGGTTCTGGAAGGTATTATTTACAATTTATACACTGTTTTGCTCGCATTGGAGGAATTAACTGGAGAGCCAAGACGCATACAGGCTACCGGCGGGTTTGCACGTTCGGAAATGTGGCGGCAGATGATGGCTAATATCTTTGATAACCAAGTGACCGTTCCGGAAAGTTTTGAGAGCTCCAGTCTGGGTGCTGTCGTTCTTGGTATGTATGCAACTGGAGAAATAGATGACTTCAGTGTTGTTTCACAAATGGTTGGTGAAACAAATACACATTACCCGGATGAAAAATCAGCAAACATTTATCGTGAACTCCTACCGATTTATATTCGATTATCATGGGTACTGGAGAAAGAACATGACAGTATCGCTGCATTTCAGCACAAACATTTGTTGAGTAATGAGGAATAAATGCAATAAAAACGCAAGGGGTAAAGCGGCTGCCCCTTGCGTTTCGTTCATTACTGAATAAATGTTTTATTCACAAACCCTTCAAAATCCGGTTTCTCTTTCAAGAATTGCAGGTCATAGGATGAGTTGCCAAATTCCTGGATGACGTCTGCATCGACTTCATAGGTGAAGTTCGTGCGTTCCCAGGCACTTTCCATGACGCTTTTTTCCAGCTGTTGATCCGTAATGTCAGCGATCCCTTCGATGGTTATGTCGATAGCTTCATCAGGATTGTCGTTAATATAGGCGACAGCTTCCTTATGGGCATCGATTAACGTTTGAACTTGTTCACTGTTGTTTTCGATCATATCATCTGATGTAACAAAAACAGCTGCCGGCAATGTCTCACCAAACGATACGTCACTTGTCGGGATAACCACGTTGGCATCCACTTCTGCTTCCATGACGGAGGCCCATGGTTCAGGTGCTGTGGCAACATCGACATCACCATTTTCAAACATGGACTGATACCTTGCAGGCTCACCGGTTACATGGACCATGGAGCCACCGGTACGTTCAGAGGTGACGCCTCTTTCTTTCATATAGGTCTCAAATTGAACGTTGTGTGTGCAGCCGACACGTGGTGAGATAAACGTTGATCCTTCAACGTCTTCCCACGATTCAATGTCGCTTCCGTCACGGGAGACGATAACAGTGCCACCGGTTGATGATGCACCAATAATCTGAGCGTCCACACCGGAAATGAAACTGTTCATGGCAGGCCCTGGCCCGACGAGTCCGCCATGGATTTCGCCAGCTGCCAATGCTTTCATAAATGTGGCACCATCCGGAAATGTCTGGTATTCGACATTGACATTCTCGCCAAGATGATCTTCATACATGGCTTTTTGTTTGGCAACCATCGCCGGCGCATGGTTCAGGTTGGGAAAATAGCCAATCGTCACGGTTTCACTTTCACTACTGCCTGACGCTGCACTGTTTCCCCCTCCGCAAGCACCTAAAATTAGAAATGTGCTGATGATGAAAAGCCCCAAAAATTTTTTCAATTTGAATATCCCCTTTCTTAATATGAATGATGTAGAAGTCGGCTAGCTTGCCGATTTATTCTAATCCGGCTTCTGCCCTCTGACTTCCGGAAGACGAGGCGAGTGCCGAGGTCTTTCTATTAAGCAGCTTCTTCCATCCCCCAGCGTTTGAGTACTTTATTTTCAATCCGTTGGAATACGAGTTGGTCGACGATGGAACCAATCACGCCAATCATGATAATAATCCCAATAACGAGACTCATGTTGTTAAAGTCGGATGCATAACTGAGGGTATAGCCAAGCCCCGGTCCTGTGCTCAGCATTTCACCGGCCATCAGTGCACGCCAGCTGAATGCCCATGCCAGCCGGACGCCAGTAACAGCGTGCGGGATGGACGCCGGGATCACTACTTTGAAAAATAGATCCATACCTTTTGATCCCATGGTGCGGGCGGCTTTCAAATAAATGGGTGCGACATTCTTAATCCCAATGCGCATGTTCATCGTCATCACAAATGTGCCGCCGATAATCACGACAAAAATAATCGACGCTTCGGTGAACCCGAACCAAATAATGGCAAGCGGTACCCAGACAATACTCGGGACACTTTGCAGAGCCAAAATCATCGTGCCAAGTGTCTCATCAGCTAATTTCACCTTGGCAAGCAGCACGCCGAGAAGTGTCCCGATTACGAGTGAAACGGCGAGGCCGATTAAGAGATGACGGAAACTGGCTAAGATATCATAAACGAGCGTCATGTCGGCAAAACCGGCGACGATTGTTTCGGCCACAGTAAATGGACTTGGTATCATGGATTCCGGCCAAATGCCAAGGAGGAAAATCCCCTGCCAGATTAAAATAAGAATAGCGAAAAAAATAATACGTTTAATGACTACCGGCATGTTGCAACTCCTCTTTCATGACACTCTCAATTTCGGTTTTCAAAATGGCCATAACTTCTTCTTCCATGACGGCCATATCTTTTTGCTGCCGGGGTCGTTCCAGATCCACGTTAAAGTCGGAGATGATCGTGCCCGGCCGTGCACTCATAATGATGATGCGGTCTGATAGTTTAATTGCTTCCCGAATGCTATGCGTGACAAATACGATGGTCTTTTTCGTCTCCTGCCAGATGGTTTCCACTTCTTCTTGCAACACATGGCGGGTTTGTTCATCCAATGCCCCGAATGGTTCATCCATCAGGAGTAGTCCGGAATCCATTGCCAGCGCTCGTGCAATGGCAACACGCTGCTGCATCCCGCCGGAAAGTTCATGTGGATAGTTTTCGGCAAATTGACTAAGATGCACCATTTTCAGATAATGGGCAGTCGCTTCCACCTGATCTTGTTTGCTCAACTTTTTGCGCAGCGGAAACGTAACATTTTCCTTGACTGACATCCAAGGAAACAGAGCTGGTTCCTGAAATACCATGCTTTTATCCGGACCTGGTTCGGTTATCAATTCATTTTCGAGACTGATTGAACCGGAAGACGGCTTTGATAATCCGGCAATGATGGAGAGTAATGTTGATTTGCCGCATCCGGATGGACCAAGTAATGAGACGAATTCACCCTGCTTGATGTCGAGATTAATATTTTCAAGTGCCGTTAGCGGTTGTTCATCCTGCCGCTGAAATGATTTGGCGACGTTATGGATATTCACGTACATTTGCTTTCACTCCTACTTAAAAATAAATAAAACCAATTATTTTTATATGAATTATATTATTTAGCATTTTACCATGGATTTGTATATTTTCCAATAGGGGGTTTGTGTGAAAAATAAAAAATGGGCGTCATTGGATTGAGTGGGCATATGTCACTAGTCTATGAAACAGATGAGATGGTGGTTAAACTTAAAAAGCGGGACAACAGGGATGGGAAATTACGACGTCTAACTAAAAAGCCGATATCCCTTTGACAAGATATCGGCTCCGGTGCTATTCACTTTATTTCCAAGTCTCGCCCAACACACGTAACCAGTTCCCATGGGTGATTTTCTGTAATTCATTATCACGAAATCCGTGTGCTTTCAGGCGGTCGACGAGCTTTGGCAGTTCGGTGACATCTTTCAGTGAATCGGGAACGGTCGTGCCGTCAAAATCGGAGCCCAACGCCACGTGATCGACACCGAATTTCTCGGCTATGTATGCCACGTGCCGGACGATTTTATCCAGCGATATATCTGTGCCGAGGCCGCCGTCTTCACGCAACATGTTGACCGCATAATTGATGCCGGCGACCCCATTTGATTCAGTAATGGCTGATAGCTGCTGGTCGGTCAGATTGCGCGCAATTGGGCTGAGCGCATGCGCATTTGAATGAGTCGCAACGAGCGGGGCGCCCGTCAGTCTGGCCACATCCCAAAAACCTTTCTCATTAAGGTGCGTGGTATCGATCATGATGCCGAGTTTGTTGCATTCCCGGACGAGTGCTTTTCCGGCGTCCGTCAGTCCCGCGCCGGTATCAGGTGACGATGGGTACCGGAATGGAACACCTTCTCCATATTGATTCGGCCGGCTCCAGACAATCCCGAGTGACCGCAGACCAGCCTGATAAAGCACGTGAAGCGCATCAAAATTAGTATCGATTGCTTCAGCCCCTTCAATATGGAAAATCGCCGCCATGACGTCATGTTTTAGGCAATATTCTAGTTCATCCGCTGTACGGACGACTTTAAACCGGCCTTGTGAAGATGCTTCAAGCTGAAATAATCGTGAAGCCAATGCGTTGGTACATGTTAAAGCGCGTTCATGATTGATTGGCGGGGGGAGCGGCATGTCATAGCCGTCTTCTGTTAAATATTTTTCTGGCTCAACTTCATAGTTCTCATTTGGTGTGTAAACCGCAAAAAATCCACCGCCAAATCCGCCTTTCTTAGCACGGGGAAAATCAATGTGTCCTGCAGAACTTTCCTCGAAAAATGATGGCGGATCGTCAGACTTGTGCAGCCTGAGCAGTGTATCGTTGTGTCCGTCGAATATCGGAAAGTTGGTCATGGTTTGGTCGCTCCTTATGATTTGATTGGTTGTTTTAGTCTATCATAATGGGGCTTGGTTTTGGTGATCTGCTAAGCACCTTCTTTTCTCTATAATCGTTCCAAGACTCAAAACAGGGGCATGTCCATCAAAAAAATATTTTTTTCGGATACGCCCCTTTTTTCGATCCGTTTTCGATTATAATAGTAAGAACCATATCGGCTGGTACTAATGAAACATCGTAACGTATGAATTCCCCTTATCTTTAAAATACTTTTGTTAGGGTATAGTATTAGGTATGGTCAGGTTTCCCTTGGTAAGGAGTTGTTACGTTGGTATTTGTCTGGTTTTTACTAGCAGCAGCGGTAACTGTGTATACAGCCCGAAAATTATCGCAATATGCGGATGTGATTAGTGAAAAAACGGCGATGGGCGGGATGCTTGTCGGGACGATTCTGCTGGCGGGTGCGACATCGTTGCCGGAAGTGACGACTAGTTTTTCTGCTGTCATTATCGATAATATTGATATTGCAGTTGGCAATATGCTAGGTTCCAATCTGTTTAATGTATTTATATTAGCCGCGTTCGATTTATATTATAGAAGAAACAGGCTGCTGCACCTTGCCAGCAGCAATCATAAGTATACGGCATTTTTAGGACTTTTTCTGATGGTACTTGTTTCGCTTGCGCTGATACTTAGAATGAATGGCACCATCTTGGGTATTGGGGTGGGTGCATGGCTGGTGTTAGCTGTTTATATTGTTGGGATGGCCGTGATCAGCAAAATGCCGTCCCCTCCTGTCAGCGAAACGGAAACGAAAGAATTGGATGCTGCACCAGCTAAATCGAGATCTATCCCGGTTAAGCGCGCAGTTATCGGTTTTATCATTGCGGCCATTTTCATATTGGGAGCAGGATCATTGCTTTCGATTACAGGTGACAAGATTGCAGCTGTGACTGGCATGGGTTCTAGTTTTATCGGCAGTTTTCTGATTGCAGCGACCACATCGCTTCCGGAAGGGGTTTCTGTTTTTTCGGCATTACGTCTCAAAAATGTTAACCTAGCCATTGGAGCTATACTCGGAAGTAATATGTTAAATATGGTGATTCTCGCTTTGTCAGATGTTATTTACCGGGAAGGATCGATTTTGGCAGATGCCAGCGGATCCCATCTGCTGTCAGCGATTGGCGGTTCGCTTTTGGTTGCTGTTATCATTTGGTCATTCATGCGGAAACGTTCGGAGTCTGTATGGCGTTACAGCATTCCTTCGATCATAACGGTGATTGGCTATTTTGTCGTTCAGTATCTGATTTTTTACAGCTGAAAAACTGTTTCTTTTGCGGCTTTCCGTTGCGAGAGCTGGTTGATCGGGATCAATAGATAAACGAAAAAACGCGAAACCTGATTTGGGTACGCGTTTTTTTTCGTGGCGTCTTTATTCTTTTAGATTCAGAACCGCGTCAGCAAATGTCTTGCCATGTTCAATATCTTTATCATCCGGTTCCAGTTCAAATTTGAATTTTTTCTCATAAACCGTTGCATTCTGTTCAGTAGCCCTAGCAGCCAATGTGTCAAGCGCCGGACCGTATATATCATAATAGGCGTCACATGAGCCGAAGACCCCGACGACTTTTCCAGTCAGATCGATTTCTTCCATATCCTCATAAAAATCTTCCACTTCAAATGGAATATCATCATCCCAGGAATAAGATCCGAATAATATGCCGTCAAATTCTTCCAAGCGACTGACCTCAATCGGATCAAGGTCAAATGATTTATGTGCCACCTCATGGCCTTGTTCTTGCAGATGTTCTGTCATCGTTTCTGCCATAATTTCAGTACTGCCTGTTAGGCTGGCGTATAATACCAGAACGTTTGCCATTGGAAACCAACTCCTTTAATTGCTTGACCTTCTTTTATTATACCGTTTAATGAGAAATGTTTTCAATTAACAGATCGGTGAATCATGAAAAACATGGGAGATCATGACATCTTTATGACAGTTTAACAGAAGGCTATTCGGCGGCATGATAAATATCTTTGATAAAATCCATGTCGATCGGTTTATCCTTTACCTTGTAAAATTAATGGTTGATCAGCACCTTCTCCTCAAACAGAACCATGAAATCTGCCTGATCGTCTTCGTACAGGTAAATCATGCTCCCGCCCATTGACAATTCAGAGGGATCACCTCTTATTGTGTTTTTTTCTTTGGCGCTGATCAATTTTATAGGGACATTGTTGATGCAGTTTGGTGTTGATAAATAAATATTTATAATTATCGCATAATAATTGACACTGAAAAATTTCGTGAATATAATATAATTAAGCAATTGTCGACAATCGACAGGATGTCCATTTAGCATGCCAATAAGGAATGAGCGCAACGGATTGACGGCAATGGCTATGATGTATCGGGGGAATGATGTTTCAGCCGTTCAGCTTACCGAAAGCAAGTAAGCGTTTTCATAAATCCGATCCGGAGACATGATGGGGAGGGATAATGATGTTGACATTTCCAATTTCAGAGTTTCAGGAGCGTTTGACCAAAACGAAACAGCGGATGGCAAAGGCTGAAGTGGATCTGCTCCTGATAACTGATCCGGCGAACATGAATTATTTGACTGGATATGATGCGTGGTCTTTTTACGTTCATCAGATGCTGATCGTTATAATGAATGAGGAACAGCCGATTTGGGTCGGGCGCAGTCAGGATGCCAATGCGGCGCTGCATACAACCTGGCTGGAAGAAGACCATATCATCCCATATGCTGATCATTATGTCCAGTCAGACATCAGACATCCGATGGACTTTGTTTGCGATTTGCTGAAAGAAAAACACTATGATAAACAGACAGTAGCCGTGGAAATGGATGCTTACTATTTTACGGCAAAAAGTTATATGCAATTAACGAAAGGATTACCGGATGCAACCTTTAAAGATGGTACGAACATGGTCAACTGGGTTCGTATTATAAAATCGGAGCGGGAAATAGCCTACCTCAAGCAAGCAGCCAGAATTTCGGAGAAGGCGATGCAGGTGGCATTTGATACAATTAACGAAGGGGTGCGGGAATGTGATGTTGTTGCTGAAATATCACATGCGCAAATAACTGGGACGGAGGACTTTGGCGGTGATTATCCGTCGATCGTGCCGCTCTTGCCGACGGGTGAAAAAACATCCGCATCCCATTTGACTTGGACGGAGGATCGTTTTAAAGATGGTGACCCGGTGATCATTGAATTGGCTGGCTGCTACCGGCGTTATCATTCGCCACTTGCCCGGACGGCTGTCATCGGGCGGCCGTCAGAACAGATGCAATATGTTTCCCAGGTTGTACTTGAAGGGATCAATACGACATTGGATGCGGTTAAACCGGGGATCACGTGTGAGGAATTGGAAAGCGTCTGGCGCCGGGTCATTGAACGGAGTGGTATTAAAAAGGAGTCGCGGATGGGGTATTCGGTGGGATTGAATTATCCACCTGACTGGGGTGAGCATACAGCAAGCCTCAGACCGGATGACCGGACGGTTTTGGAACCAAACATGACGTTTCATCTGATACCGGGTATCTGGATGGATACGATGGGGGTTGAAATCAGCGAGTCATTCCGGGTGACGGATGAAGGCTGTGAAATACTCGCTGAATTCCCGCGTGATCTGATGATTAAGCCGAATATCCGGCTGGCGTAGTGCATCCCTTTATGGCAAAAAAGCCGTCCCCCAACCTGTGGGAACGGCTTTAACTGTTCAACGTCGGGATGTCCAGGCTTCCGGGTTTACTAAATTCGCCGGCTTTTCCCCGCTCAAACCAGCCTCCAGGTTTTCTGCTGCTAATTCTGACATTTTCAGCTCGGTTTCGTGGGTGGACGAGCCGATATGTGGTGTGGTCACGACATTGTTCATGCTTAGAAGTGGATTGTCGCCCTCAATCGGTTCCTGTTCAAACACATCCAGACCGGCTGCTTTGATTTCTCCCTTATGAAGGGCATCAATCAGTTCCTGTTCCACCACCGTTTTTCCGCGGGAACCGTTAATAAAAATGGCTGAGTCTTTCATCAGTTGAAATTCCCGTTTTCCAATCAGCCCCTCTGTTTCCGGTGTCAATGGTGTTATCATGCAGACGAAATCAGACGCCACCAGCAATTCATCAAGTGTACGATAGTCAGCGTTGAAAGCTTCCTCAGCATCAGGCTTCCGGCTCCGGGTGTGGTATAAAATGTTCATGTCAAAGCCAAAGTGCGCCCTTTGTGCAATCGCCTTTCCGATCCGGCCCATGCCAATGATTCCCAGCGTCTTATGGTGCACGTTAGATCCGAAGTGCTCATTTTCGATGGCTTCTGCCTGCCATTCGCCGTTTTTTACAAATTGATTGAGCTCCGGTATCCGCCGCGCCGTGGCAACGAGAATTCCGAACACGGCATCCGCCACGGTATCAGTTAGGACACCTGGTGTGTTTGTGCCGACAATTCCCCGCTTTGTCATTTCCGCCAGATCCAGGTTATTGTACCCGACGGAGACATTACTGATGATTTTCAGGTTTGGCGCGTTATCCAACAGATCGGCATCAACCGGTAATTCAAGCCCGATGATGCCTTCCGATTCGCTTAAATGCGACAGAAAATCTTGGTCGCGTTTTGTATCAACATTCTTAAAAAAGCGAACATCATAGTTTTGCTGTAAATGCTCTATTACCGGCTTTTCAACACGGTTATAAGCGATAATCTTTTTCGCCATTGCTGTCCCTCCGTTTCCTGATTATGAAGCGATCCATCTACTTCAAAAATAGATGCAAACTAAAGTGAAGTCAATATTTTTGAAAAAATTAAAATACCGATTGACAATTGGAATTATCTGAATTATGCTGAAGGTAAGATGTACATTGTCGACAATCGACATAGCTAACGCGGGAGAAAAAAGAAAGGAGTATACGGTTTTGCAGCAAAACCAGAACAATTCGATTATCCAAAAACCGTTAAGTGAGCTGATAGCCGATCAGCTGAAATGGAAAATCTGGCATGAATCGATTCAATTTGGTGAGCGGCTACTGGAAACAGACCTGGCGGAAAGTTTTGATGTCAGCCGCAGTACGATCAGGGAAGCACTGAAGATATTGGAAAGTGAGGAACTGGTGGTGAGTCAGGCTCGAAAAGGTACCTATGTGGCTGATTTCACCGATCAGGATGCCGATGAAATGATTGAATTGCGCGCACTGATCGAGGCCCATGCGTTTTCACAGTCAATCCGGCATCTTGACCATAAGGATGTAAAAAAACTGGAAGATATTGTGGCGGAAATGAAAGTGAAAGCTGAGGAAGAAGATTGGAACGCCCTGTTTGATCTTGACATGCAATTTCATAGTTATGTGGTGGGTCTGTGTGGCAATTCCAGAATCATTAAAATTTACGATTCCCTGCAAGTGCAGATCAGAACATTTCTCATGCATCTCGACAAGTACTATTCAAGTCCGCAATCCTTCTATGCAGAACATAAACAATTGCTTGAGGCATTAGTCTCAAAAAATGCGCATACAGTGAATAGGAGAGTGAAGGAACATATCGCGTATGTCGAGACAAAATTGCTCGGCCAACAGAGTGATAAAGAACTCAAGGAGGTATAATAATGCGTAAACAGTTTGCCAATGTGAAAACGTCACTGCCGGGTCCGAAGGCTAAGGAATTGCTTGAGCGCAGGCATGATGTGGTGCCGCATGGTGTCAGTTACGGCACACCGACATTTGTGGCGTCGGCAAAGGGCGCCCTGCTCAAGGATATTGACGGAAACCAATTTATTGACTTTGCCGGCGCAATTGGGGTTAACAACGTCGGTCACAGTCATGATACCGTTGTCAACGCTGTGCAGGATCAGGCGGCCAAATACATTCATACCGGATTCAACGTCATGATGTATGATCCGTATATTGAGCTTGCGGAAAAACTGGCCGAACTGGCTCCGGGCCGTTTTGCTAAAAAAGTGATGTTTTTGAACAGCGGGGCGGAGGCGAATGAAAATGCTGTCAAAATAGCCCGCAAGTATACGGGACGGCAGGCCGTTGTTTCCTTGACCGGTGGCTTTCACGGACGCACCTTGCTGGCGATGTCGATGACCGGGAAGATTAAACCGTACAAATACGAGTACGGGCCGTTTGCTCCCGAAGTCTATCATGCGCCATTTCCGTACAATTACCGGCGTCCGGAGGCAATGAGTGAAGAAGCATACACGGATGAGCTATTGAAACGCGTGGAAGACTTTTTCATCACGGAAGTTGATCCAAGTCAGGTAGCGGCGTTCATTATGGAACCGGTGCAAGGTGAAAGCGGCTTTATTATCCCGAATAAAACATTCGTTAAAGGGGTATATGACTTGTGTAAGCAGCATGGTATTCTGTTTATCGCCGACGAAATCCAGACCGGATTTGGTCGAACCGGCAACTATTTTGCAATGGACCATTTCGATGTGGAACCGGATTTGACCACGGTTTCCAAGTCAATGGGAGCCGGTTTACCGATCAGCGGGATTATTGGACGGACAGAAATCATGGATAAAGCTAAAGGTGGTGAATTGGGTGGAACGTATTGCGGCACGCCGCTTGGCTGTCGCGCCGGTCTGGCTGTGCTGGAGGTTATGGAAAAGGAAAACCTGAATGATCGTGCGGTTAAAATCGGTGAAAAGGTCATGGAAAAATTCAGGAAAATGTATGACCGGTTTGACGCAATTGGGGATTACCGTGGACTTGGTGCCATGTGTGCGCTTGAGTTTGTCAAAGATCGCGACAGCAAGGAACCGGATAAAGACATGACCGGCCGGGTTTTAAAAAAAGCACGCGAGCGGGGGCTGATCGCTTTGAATGCCGGTGTATATGATAATGTCGTCCGCCTCTTGATGCCGCTTGTGATTACGGATGACCAGCTGGATGAAGGGCTTGCTATCCTTGAAGAGGCCATCGAAGCAGCCGCTGTCGGCGAGAAAGTTACCTAGAACATAGATTTCAAGATTAGGAGTGATCATACATGGCAGTTAAAACAGACAACTATTTAATGAACATTAACGGCGAATGGGTTGGTCAAGAACGCGAGACATTAGACGTTGTGAATCCGGCAAACGGTGAAACAGTCGGAACGGTTCCATACGGTGGTGAGAAAGAAGCAGAGCAGGCGGTTGACGCCGCCTATGATGCTTTTCAGTCGTGGTCGGCTCTGACAGCCCATGACCGGGTAGGCTACTTAAAAAAATTGAATCAGCTCATGCTCGATCACCAGGAAGAACTTGCCCAGCTCATGACGGCGGAAATGGGTAAACCGATTAATGAATCGAGAGGTGAGGTTAAATACGCTGCTACCTTTATCGAGTGGTTTGCCGAAGAAGGCAAGCGCGTCTACGGTGAGACGATTCCGACACACGCAACCGGCAAACGCCTGCAAGTTTGGAAAAAACCGGTCGGTGTGGTGGCTGCCATTACGCCATGGAATTTTCCGGCCGCGATGTTGACCCGTAAAATGGGGCCGGCACTGGCATCAGGCTGTACGGTTATCATGAAACCATCGAGTGAAAGCCCGTTAACGGCAGTAAAACTGATGGAACTCTGTGAGCAGGCCGGTTTTCCGAAAGGTGTTGTCAACCTTGTGACAGGTTCATCGTCCAAAATCGCCAAAGTGGTTATGGAAAACAGCAAGGTTCGCAAAGTAACATTTACCGGATCAACGGAGGTTGGGAAAACACTCATCCGCCAGAGTGCCGACCAGGTGAAAAAGCTTTCACTGGAGCTCGGCGGTCATGCGCCACTTGTTGTACTTGATGATGCGGATGTCGATCTGGCTGTTAAAGGTACCGTCGCATCCAAGTTTCGCAACGCCGGCCAGACATGTATCTGCGCCAACCGGGTTTACGTTCAGGAAGGGATCTATGATGAATTTGTTGATAAGCTTTCCAAAAAGGTTCAGGAATTGAAAGTCGGCGATGGTACTGATGAATCGGTTGATATCGGCCCGCTGATCAACCAGGACGGCTTAGATAAAGTGAAGCACCACGTAGAAGATGCAACTTCCAAAGGCGCGACAGTTGTGACCGGCGGCGAAGCGATCACGGAATATGGTGGTGTGTTTTATCAGCCAACTGTTGTCAAAGACGTCAATCAATCAATGGTCGTCATGCAGGAAGAAACATTCGGCCCGGTGACACCGGTTGAAAAAATCGCATCCGACGAAGAAGCGGCGAAAATGGCTAATGACACGCCATACGGTCTAGCAGCCTATGTCTTTACAGAAAACGTCTCAAGAGGCACTCAGCTGATTGAAAAACTCGACTTTGGCATTGTCGGCTGGAATGATGGCGGACCATCTGCGGCTCAAGTACCATTCGGTGGTATGAAAGAAAGTGGTATAGGACGTGAAGGCGGTCAAGAAGGTATTGAAGAATTTGTTGAATCGCAATATGTATCGATTGGTATGAAATAAATCCTGAGAAAGGATGATTCCCAGGTGAAAGAAATCATCCAAACGGTAAACGCTCCGAAACCGAGCGGTCCATATTCGCAAGGGGTTAAAAAAGATTCGTTTATCTTTGTGTCCGGCCAGGATGGGGTGAAGGTAAATGATGAAGCAGTTGGGGTTTCGATCGCTGTCCAAACCGCTGCCAGCCTGGATAATATAAAAAATATACTGGCAGAAAAGAATGCTAGTTTGGCGGATCTCGTATATGTCACCTGTCATCTGTCCGATTTGAATGAAGAAACGGTCAAGGAATTCAACCAAACCTATGAATCTTATTTTGCGGATGTAGAGGTGAAACCAGCACGCATTACAGTTGGTAGCCAGCTGCTGGAAACAGATGTGGAAATAACGGCTATTGCATCTGTTGATTGATGGCTGGGCAAGGGGGGCTCCACCTTATTTAAGAAAAAGATTTGTATTCCAAGTCAGATTTAAATTGACATGTATATGATTGTGAAGGGAATGGAATCGGCGAAGCAGCCGATTCCAACTAATCTGATGTTCGGTATCTTGCCGGTAAGGGGGGGTCCAGTTGGCTGCGGAATCGAGAGATATAAAAACAACAGCACAAGCGATGTCGGAACGTTTAATCGGATGGCGACAGCACTTTCATAGAATTCCTGAATTAAGTTTTCAGGAGGTGGAGACGTCACGATTCGTCGCTGAAACATTGAAAAAAATCCCTGGTATGCAAGTGGCGACGGGTGTTGGCTATCCGACGGCCATTGTGGGCACGCTTTCTTCAGGTACAGGACCGACGATTGGGATTCGAGCTGATATGGATGCATTGCCCATCCAAGAGGAAAACGATCGTGATTACACATCTGAACGGGAAGGTATCATGCATGCTTGCGGTCACGATGCACATACAGCAATCGGGTTGGGTACAGCAAGTGTCTTGGGCAAACTTTTCCAAAACGGTCAGTTGGAAGGGACGATAAAATGTTTGTTTCAGCCGGCTGAAGAAACAGCGGATGCACAAGGATCAACCGGTGCCCCTTATATGATTAAGGCAGGGGCTCTGGATGATGTCGATTGTGTGCTTGCACTTCATATGAGCCCCGAAGATCAGGTTGGTGACGTCAAAGTTCATGACGGCTACAGCATGGCGAATGTTGATGTGTTTAGAGCGACTGTCTATGGAAGCGGCGGACATGGGGCATACCCGCAGCTTGGAACAGATCCTATCTGGATGCTCGGACCGGTATTACAGGCACTTCATGGGATTGTCGCACGCCGTGTTTCGCCGCTTGATTCGGCAGTCATTAGTATTGGCAGTATTCAAAGCGGATCTGCCAGCAATGTCATTCCGTCTGAGGTTCATGTAACTGGAACCATCCGCAGCTATCAACCGGATGTTCGTGAACTGCTGCATCATGAATTGGATAAAGCCTTTTCCTTAGTCAAGGCGCTTGATGGCGATTATGAATTATCGATTACCCCTGAGGATCCTGCCTTATCAAATGATCCGGCCACCAATCGGGTGATTCAGCGTGCCATAAAAGATCTTTATCCTGATTTTAGATTGATTGATGAACCATTTGGACTGGGTGGCGAAGATTTTGCCCATATGACCCGAGCCGTACCTGGAGCGATGTTCTTTTTAGGTTGTGCGGTGGGTGATGACAAGACCCGTGATTTGCACACACCGTATTTTGATATTGATGAACAGGTATTGCCAATCGGGGTATCGATATTAGCAGAAACGGCAAGGCGGCTTTTAACTGAACCATCCGCTTGATTTCCTGACATCGTGGAATCGCGCGGCACCCGGCCGAAATCGCGCAGCACCCGGCTCAAATCGCGCAGCACCCGGCCGAAATCGCGCAGCAACCGGTCGAAATCGCGCGGCACCCGGTCGAAATCGCGCAGCACCCGGCCGAAATCGCGCAGCACCCGGTCGAAATCGCGCGGTACTATCATGAATTCGCGCGATAAACGATTCAGGGCGCGCAATAACAGTACTAACTCGCATGAGAATAGCGTCAACTCGTACGATAACAGTATCAACTCGTGCAACAACCAGCATAATGCGTGCGATGAAGACTCAATGGAAACAAGCAAATCTATTTTAATCACCCTAGTCAAAGCCAAGGGGGGATAGCATGACGACACAAGCCGTTACCCAGCATGATGTTTGGAAGGCAAAGAAACGTATTTCGCCTATTGTCGCTAAATCGCCGTTAATTTTTTCTGACAAACTATCGGAACTCACTAGTACATCTGTTCACTTAAAGCTAGAAAATCTCAATGTCAGCAACTCATTTAAAATAAGAGGCGCCGCAAGCAAGATTCTTAGTTTATCACCGGCCGAAAGAGAACGAGGTGTGGCGACATTTTCAACGGGGAATTTCGGCATGAGTGTGGCCTATATCGCTAAAAAGCTCGGAATTAACGCGATTATATGCATTTCCAATCGTGTCCCGAAAGCAAAAGTAGACGCATTAAAAAACTCAGGAGCACAGATTGAAGTTTATGGTGATACACAGGACGATGCCGAAAAGCGCAGTTATCAGCTGGAAAAAGAGCAAGGACTAACGGTTGTCCATCCATTTGATGATCCCCATATTATCGCCGGTCAGGGGACGATTGGACTTGAATTGTTGGAAGATTTGCCTTCAGTTGATACGGTTGTTGGCGGCTTATCCGGCGGCGGTCTACATTCGGGACTTGGAGTGGCATTGAAGTCTGCCGATCCGAATATTCAGGTAGTCGGCGTATCAACCATAAGAGGTCCGGCAATGTATGAAAGCATTCAACATGGAAAGCCGGTCATGGTGGAAGAGCAGGATACGCTCGCTGATAGTTTACTAGGTGGCATTGGGCTGAACAATCGCTACACCTTTAAGATGGTTCAAGAATATGTTGATGATATCCTAATGCTTGATGATGACCTAGTAGCCCAGGGGATGGCGTTCATGCTGGATAATCACCGCATGATGGTTGAAGGTGCAGCAGCTTCGGGTATCGGTGCCATTTTAAATAACCGCATCAAGCTTGGCTCCCATGCAGTTGTTGTCATCAGCGGATGCAGTGTTGATACGGAAACGATTTTGAATGTTATGGAAAAATAGTCATATGTAATCCTAGAATAGTTCATATATAAGGAGGTTCCATATGAGTAAGATGTTATATAACGACCAGATCATGGAACGGGATAACGTGATTGATATAGAAGACCGTGGCTACCAATTCGGCGATGGGATCTACGAAGTGATTGGTGTCTATGATGGGGAGCCGCTCATGATGGATGAACACATGCAGCGCCTGGAAAGAAGTGCCCGAGAATTGCGGCTGACTTTGCCCACTTTAGTCAGTGACATAAAAAATAAACTGGAAAAGCTGGTGGAAGCAAATGGACTTGTAGAAGGTATCATTTATATGCAAGTGTCACGTGGCATTGCTTCACGGGAGCATGGTTTTCCGCACCCTGACACATCAGCCGTTACCGTCGCTTATACACGGGAGGAAAAGCGCGAGACATCACTTGAGAATCAGGGCGGAAAAGCGGTGTTGACAGACGATATCCGCTGGTTGCGCTGTGACATCAAAACCCTCAATCTGCTACCAAACGTAATGGCAAAACAGAAAGCTGTCGAAAACAATGCCGTTGAAGCGATTTTGCATCGTGGTGATATTGTCACGGAAGCAAGTGCATCGAATGTGTTTATGATCAAAGATGGTGAACTTTATACACATCCGGCTAACAATTATATTTTAAACGGCATCACGAGACGAAAAATCATTCAGTTGTGCGATGAATTGAATTTGAAGGTGAATGAACAAACGTATACTGTTAATGACTTGCTAAATGCAGATGAAGTTTTCATTTCAGCCACGAAACTGGACATCATTCCGATTTTAAAAGTTGATGATCATGTCATTGCCGATGGAAAGCCCGGCGAGATCACAAACCAAGTTTTACAGGCGTTCCGGTCACTCTATCAAAAAAGTGTCAAAAATAAGGCGTGATAGGGAGTAATCTGTATTACCCGTCCATTCAAATCGTATGATGCTTAAAAGGGGGGGCTGTTTTTTGTCACATCCGTCAACATTAACGTCCCATGGTCCGACTATAGCGGAAGTGGATCTGAATGCTCTTCAGGAAAATGTGAGGACGATAAAGGACTTTACAGAAAACAGCAGGCTCATGGCCGTTATTAAAACAAATGCCTATGGTCATGGTGTTGTGCCTATCGGTCGTGCAGCCGTACGGGCCGGTGCAGCCCGTCTTGGTGTGACCATGGTTGATGAGGGTGCACAGCTTCGGGCGGGCGGTATCGATGTCCCGATCCACATTTTGAGTTCGATCATGAGCTGGCAGGCACGGGATGCCGTTCGATACGATCTAACTTCCTCTGTATCGTCGCTGGAACTGGCACACACTCTGAGCAGAGAAGCGATAAGACAGAAAAAAAAGCATCAAGTCCATTTGAAAATAGATACCGGCCTCCACCGATTTGGCATTCAGCCGGAGGAGGCGATTGCATTTTGCCGATCAGTGTATGATTTGACAGGACTTGAATGGGAAGGCATCTACACCCATTTTTCCAGTGCTGATGAAGGGGATTGGAAAACGACTGAAGAACAATTTGCCTTATTTTTGGAGACGATTGAAAAATTGAAGGAACACGGCTATCATTTTCCGATTCGCCACGCCGGGGCTTCAACCATTGCCATTGAACGGAAAGATATGCATCTGGAAATGATCAGGCCCGGGATTGCATTATTCGGGTATACCCCCGAAGAACGCCAAAGCGAAATGATTTCATTAAAACCGGTCATGGGGCTGAAGTCCCGTCTTTTACATGTACGTGAGCTTCCCCCGAACACATCTGTCGGATATGGGAACAATTATGTGACAAAAGACTATGAAAAAATTGCCGTCATACCGATCGGGCATGGTGATGGCTACCACCGGGCCCTCTCCAACAATGGCGAAATGCTTGTCCGAGGTAGACGTGTGCCAATAGTCGGTGAGGTCTCACTTGATCAAACATTGATTGATGTCACAGCGGTTCCCGATGTTCAAGAGGGTGACGCGGTTGTTTTAATGGGCAGTCAGGGAGCGGATACGATTTCTGCACGGGAAATAGCCGGATGGATGGGAAGTATTGTAGACGAGGTACTGGCAGGATTGAAGGAGAGGGTTGAAAGAATATACGAATAGGTGTGATGATAAATATCTGAAAATTAAACTGATCAATTAACCACAATTGGCGTTTAATCCCACTAAGAGTGAGTTACAAAGAGGGCAGTGATCATTCGCTGCTTTTTTTATTGGGGGAAAATAAAATATGGATACAGAAAAAATGAATTTTTATAGAATAACCGAAGAATACATAAAGTTTTTAAGAAAAAGGTATAAAAACGAAAAATGTTAAGTCATCATTGTTATGTTTATTATTTTCTTTTGGATACTTTCTTTTTTGCAGATGTAACGGTTTGAAAATTGAATTTTATAAAGGTTAAAACCATTTTTTGACTTTTGTGCCCATCCGTGAAATAGGATAAAATATGAATACATCAAATCGTTCCAGAGGGGAGGGTGAAACATATGGAGGAAGTGCTTAAAAGCTTGGATAAGCGAATGGGGAATCTGGAAAAAATGGTTGAGAAAAATGGTCAAACCCTGGAGAGACATGAGGAATTACTGCAGAGACATGAGGAAAGGCTACTGAATCACGAAAAGATGCTTGAACGACAAGAAAAAATGATGCAGCAACTTATTGACATGGTGGGCAAAAATAATGAACAGATGCATGTGATGTCGGATAGGCTTGATGGTCTTGACCGGAAAGTGGACGACTTAAACTTTGGTCTGAAAGCTCTTAACAAGCGGATTTTTCAGGTAGAAGGCGAAGTGGAGCGGATTACAAATCAATAATATCCTGTGTTAAAAAACCCGCACCCTCGATAAAGGTACGGGTTTTAAATATCATCATCCATGAAAAAGTACTGCTCCGGACCAGCGCCGACAGCTTCCTGAATAGACGGACTAACCGGTTCTTCGGCTCCTTCCTGGATGTCTTCCACACTAACAGTGAACTGCCACGCATCACCATAATCATATAAGTACAAAAAGCGCTGCCTGCGATGTAGCCCGACGGATCCGATCGTTGTCTCAGCAGCATCGGCGCTTCCTGACGTATCATCGGGTGAAGCAATACATGCATTAGACCATTTGACACCATCCATGAAAAAAGAATACAGATGATCATCATCAAAATCAAAAGCTCTAATAATGATTTGGTGCAGATCGTCCATTGTATGATTCGCGGATAAAACGACTTTCCGCCATGTACGGTTATTGAAAGCGACTGTAAACGTATGTGTGCCTTCTTGAAATGGTCGCTCCATTCGGGGTAATGATTGATACAAATCCCTTTTTGGAAATAACGATGTGAAGGCCTGATGAAAGGCTTTTGGATTCTGTTTCGTTGCCTTTTTTTGATTGTCATCCGCTTCGGGCAGTACAGATCCCGGAATCGGGTTGACCTCCCCATACTCTTGACGCAAGGGAATATTCCAAGTAAGCAGATTTCTGGCATTCATTAAAATAGGAAGTACTTTTTTGCCGAAATCGGTTAATGTGATGGTTTTTGCAAAATAACTGTTTTTCGTTTTGTCATTATCGATGGCTTCCTGATCCTTTTCTGATAGCCATAGACCGAACCATTCAAAATACAAGAGTAAGTTATGCCAATCAACTATAAGGTTGGCAAGCAATGTTTCTTTACGTAAGTCAAGGCTTGGACCTGATGTTTTAGCCAGTAATTTTTCCGCAACAATCGGTAACATATCATGAATTCTACTATGCTTGATGTTCAAAAGCTTGGGCCAATTCACATCAACCCAGAATGTTTCCAGTAAAAAGAAATATTTCTCCGTGTCCGTTAAATGTTTAAATGTATACCATCTATCAGTATGGTCCAAGCGCTGCTGTTCCCCTTTTCCAGTCTTCATTGTCAACTTTCCACTTAAAGCAATATGAAAGAAGAGATGGATATACGGATAGAATTGCTGTTGTGAATAGTAGCTAGTCGCATTTTCCGCTTTGACCGACATCCGGTCATTCATAACAGGCAGATGTTTTCTGGAAATATATCCATTTGTATCGGTCAGTTTAATGGTATGTTGTTCGACGTATTCCATAAATCGTTCGAAATCGGTTATGAGATGAATAGGAAAGGTTTTACGATTGGTTTTGGTTATTACCTCGGTAACCTTGTTGTTGGACGTTTTCTGATCAGAGGTTTCCGCTAGTAAACTATCAAATGACAATTGCTCCATATGATTTTTGTGACCTGGAACCCGCAAATGATCACCCCTTGGAACTTTGGTTCGATTATATAATAGACCAGGTGTGAATGCTATGATTTTTTTGATCGCTTTGTATCTTCGTTGTGAAATATTATATAATAGCATCATATAGATAAATGGAGGGAGTAATATGATTACACATCTTCAGGACACAGTCACATTAAACAACGGCGTCAAAATGCCCGGCTTTGGATTGGGTGTTTACAAAGTAGAAGATGGTGATGTCACCGTTGAATCCGTGAAAGCGGCCTTGAAAAACGGTTACCGCAGCATTGATACGGCTTCTTTTTATGACAACGAAAGAGGTGTCGGACAGGGCATTAAAGAATCCGGTGTTCCCAGGGATGAGATTTTCGTGACGTCAAAAGTCTGGAATGATGAGCAAGGCTATGAAAATACGTTGCAGGCGTTTGAAGCAAGCCTGGAAAAACTGGGAACGGATTATCTTGATTTGTATTTGATCCACTGGCCTGTCAAAGGAAAGTATAAAGAAACATGGAAGGCAATGGAAAAACTGTATGAAGAAGGAAAAGTTCGGGCGATTGGTGTGAGCAATTTTCATATTCACCATTTACAGGATTTGATGGCTGGCAGCAATGTTAAACCCGTTATCAATCAGGTGGAATATCACCCGCACTTGACGCAGGAAAAATTGCGAGCGTTTTGTGAGCAGGAAAATATTTTGCTTGAAGCTTGGTCACCGCTGAAAAAAGGCAGACTGCTGGATGACCCAGTGATTGCAGGGCTTGCTGAAAAATATGGCAAAACATCCGCACAAATCATATTGCGCTGGGATGTGCAAAATCATGTCGTGACCATTCCTAAATCAACACATGAACACCGGATACAGGAAAACGCGGATATATTTGATTTTGCACTGACGGATGATGAAATGGAACAAATCAGTAGTTTAAATAAAGATGAGCGTACAGGTACGAATCCGGACAGTTTTGATGAATAGCTGATGTTCGTAAAAAGGAAGTGTGACAGCTTCCTTTTTATTTTGGTCAAAAGTACCAAGGACGGGCGATTTTCACCGATCGAGTATGGCGGCTAATAAAAAGATCTTTCACGGTTGGCGTGGAAGGACCTTTTGACTGTCAATGGTCTTTAGATAAACTTATGGACGGGTGCTGTAGATTCGGCTCGAGCGTGGAAACTTCAGCTCGAGCGCAGGAACTTCAGCCCGAGCACGGCAACTTCAGCTCGAGCGCGTCAACTTCAGCCCGAGCACGGCACCTTCAGCTCGAGCGCGTCAACTTCGTCCCGAATGCGGCAGCTCCGGCCCGAGTACAACAACTTCATCCCGAGCGCAGCAACATCAGCTTGAATGTGTCCTTGACAAGAGAAAAATCAGCTTATAGCGTGTTGTCACCGATTTATCTTCCTTTATAACCTTTCCGGAAAATTTCCTGGACTGGGTGAACCGTCACATATGCATTTGGATCGATGTCATTGATAATTTCTCGGAATGGTACAATTTCGTACCGGCTGATGACAAGGTAGAGAACTTCCCGTTGTGACTGCGTATAGCCGCCTTTTCCGTCCAGCACTGTGATGCCGCGTGCCATTCTGGTCGTCACCGCATCCAGCACCTCCCCAGGCGAACTGGAAATAATGATCACCGCTGTCCGTTCGTTGGCGCCCTCTACCACGACATCGATGATTTTGGCGCCGACATAAACGGATACAAGGGTGTACATCGCGCGTTCCTGGCCAATGATAATGGCTGATCCGGCAATAACGGCAATATCGATGATCAGCATACCTTTACCAATCGTCCAGCCGAACAACTGGTTGGCAAGCCGGGCGAGGATGGCTGAGCCGCCTGATGTTCCGCCGGCCCGGAAGATGAGGCCAAGACCCAGACCAACACTTAGACCGGCAAATAATGCTGCGAGAAGTGTGTCATCATTAATGTCACGGCCCCAGCCGACTGTTACGTGTAAAAAAAGGGATGAAAAAATAATAGCGATAATCGTATAAATGGTGACGCGTTTATCGAAAAATTTATAGCCAATTGCCACAAGTGAGGTGTTCAGCACAAAGTTGACGACACCTGGGGACCAGTCGAACAAATAATATGTCACGATCGTAACCCCGATAACACCGCCTTCCGATAAACGATTGGGGATGACGAAATAATTGACACCGATGGAAAAAATGAACGATCCCAATACAATCAAAAGCAGATCACGTAGCGTTTTCTGCATAGACAGCCCTCCTTATGCAAGTAATCTATCGTGACAGTTGCTGTCTATTATAACGAAAGCTTGATTGTTTGAGAAATGAAGATGGTTTTGGAATTGGGCAAAGTGACTTAAAAACCTATGACTGATGGGTTAACGCGCACAGCTATCGGTAAAAATTCTAAAGTTGCGCGCCGCATCGACTGAGTGGCAGGAGACGCGCAATCTTATTTGCCTGCTTATATCATACACTGATATCTAAAAAAACACCCGGGCAATCTATCCAGCCCAGGTGTTTCAAGGATTCTGTGTGATTATCTATCTCCATTAAACGTCATGACGCGTCCCCACAAGTCTTTCGTGCCCCAGATGCCGCGGCGTAGGGCTTCCAGCTGACCGATTTGGGCATGGTTAACGAATACGTTTGACATCATTGAAATCTCTACGGGCTTTATCACCATACCGACCGATGACAGTGTCCGTCTTGTGGAAAAAGTCCAAAAAGCCGGGCTGCTTGCCAAACCGGAAATCGGTGTAGTAAGGGCCGCGGATTTCTGTCACGCCTTTTGTGCGCGGTTTTTCCCGACGGCTGTTCATTCGTATATTTTGAAAAGCTCGTTTAGTTTGCATCATATTCCCCCTCAATGGTGATTTGACCAAGTGTGATAAGCGACATCAAACATATCGAGCCGGATCGCTTTAATAGTTTCCGGTTCAATCACTAAATATTTCTATAAAGTGATAAGCGATGTTTAGACAGCTGAGGGACGCTTAATGTCCTGTACTTATTTGCTTGTCACGGGAATAAAATAGTACTGGCATGTGGGGGAGGGATCTTATGTGGAAAATCATCGTGCTGACTGTTGGCGTTATACTGACTGGCATTCTTCTATTCATACTTTTTCATAAATCACCCGAGGAACAGGCGGGTGATGCGGTGGAAACATTTTATACGTATGAACAAAATGCTGACTTCACAGATTCCTGGGAGATGTTTCATCCTTATATGAAAGAACGGTTTGCCAAAACGCATTATTTACAGGACCGCGCCCATGTGTTCATGGATCACTTCGACGTCGAGACGTTCGGTTTCACAGTTGGAAGCGCTGCTGAAATGGAAGACTGGCAGCCGGATGACGAAGAAGAACTAATTGAGGTTGTCTACAAGGTGCCGGTCGAAATGCACTATGAGGGAAAATACGGCAATTTCACGCTGGTCCAAAATGTGTTTGCCACAGAGGTGGACGGCGAATGGACCATTTTATGGGATTATAAACAGCACTAAAGCTGTTGAAACATGAAAAGTGGCCGCCATTTGTAACAAATGATGGCCACTTTTGGACATTTATCCTGTTTCATTATCTACACGGTACACATAAATTTTCCACGGAGACTGGCTGTTTTCAAAACTGCGCTCAAATGACAGCTGATTGGCTCGATGATTTTCAATCGGAAGCGCCGAAAACACATAATCGCCGCCTAAATCTGCTAATGCTTCAGTATTAATGTCCAGGTCATCAAGCACAATGTCACGATGTTTGCTGAACATGTAATTTTCCCCCAGTTCGGCCACATACATATACAACCGGCCGCCCCAGGTATCGAAGTAATTTGCCAACGATGGATTTTTCGCCAGTTCCGGCGCGATAATTTCCCTGAATTGCTGCTTATACTCAAGCGGAAAACTGTTATTGTACGTATCGAGCGTATAAAAGCCGTTATACTGTGCAATCGTCGGATGCATTCCGACACTGACAACCCGGTAGTCAGACTGGTCCTCGCCGATATAGGATTCAATTGAATTGAACAGGTCTTCCGAATAAAATTCTGCAAATGTTGGGGTGCCGGTCTGGTTGTACTTCAGTTCTTCATTCAACCAAAACACATTCAGACATTGCGCCATAATCAGGAGGACAACCACTGTTTTCCCAAATCGCATATGCTTCCATAACAGCCACAGAGCCAGGGCAAAAGCGATGTACCAGATCATCGGGTCTAAAAAATGAATCCGGCTGAAGTTGAACGTGTTGGCTATCATCACGTTGTCTTTCACCACACGCCAGCCTTCCCAATACCAGAAGGCATACCATAAGGATAAGGCTGCGTTAAACAGGACAAGCCCAAGGAGCCATTTGGGAATAATTCGCCTATATACTGCCACCGTTAATGCGACAACGATGGCCGGCAGAATAATCGATGTATGGACGGCCATATCATGCGTGTGCCCGGTAAGGAAATTATCGAAAAACAGCCGGATCGCCCCCGGCAAATCTTTATGACCCAAATCAAGCGTTTCACGATGGGACGTAAACCCTTCATCAAGGAACATGGAAAAAATCAGCATGTAATTTTTGACCAAATAAATTGATGTCATGCCGGCAATGCTCACAAAAAAGGCCCAGTTGCTCTGTTTGAAACGAAGCCAATCAACCAGCCACAAGACGCCCATCAAGCCTAGGAAAAATACAAACGTTAAAATGAAATTTGAGAAAAACGGCAGCAGCATTAAAGCAAGCCAATGGTACCAAGGGGTCTGCCACCTGTTTTCCCGGATGGACAGGAAAAGATAAAGTGCAAGCGGCAGCCCCGCGATCGAAAGCAGACCTGATGGCCAAAACGGTAGCATGGCAAAAGCCAGGGCAACACCTGTCACGATCCACGTTGGGCCAATGAACCGCCGCAGCAACATGTATATCCCGAAGAATGCACCAAACCGTATGATCGTCTGCCCAATTGTATAGGCTGTCATTGGTTCAAATAGAACATACAACCAGACCATGATATCAAATGGTGTGGCAAGCGTGCTGCGCGGCAGACCATTGATAACGTTCGGCAGCTCCGACATGGAAAAAAACTGGCCGCTTTCAGCCAGTAATTTGTACCAGACGATATTGGAATCAAGATTGTCATGCACCCGGATATGGGTATCTTCTCCCAGAATATAATAGGGTGACAGATACACGGCGATCACGAGGCAGGCAATCAGGATATGTTTATACCGCGAAAAAACCTTTAACATGGCTGATGACATGATCCACATCCTTTTCGTTCATTCCATAGTACAACGGCAGCCGGAGCAATTTGTCACTTTCAACTGTCGTATAAAGATCGTCTCCCACAAATTGACCGAAACGTTGACCGGCATGGGCGGAATGCAGCGGGACGTAATGGGTGACAGCCATAATCCCGTTTTCTTTTAAGTACGTCATCAACTCGGTACGACGATTCGTCTTCAGATAAAACATATGGGCATTATGTGTGCAACCGTCCGGGACAGTAGGCAGTGTCAATTCCTGTACACCCTGTAGCGCATCGTAATATGTCCGCCATGTCCGCATTCTGTCGGTCATAATCTGCTCGGCATGTGTCAGCTGGACCGACAGATAAGCGGCATTCAATTCACTTAATAAATAGGATGATCCGACATCGCGCCACGTATATTTATCAACCATTCCTTTCACAAATTGTTTCCGGTCTGTCCCTTTTTCCTGGAGGATCTCCGCTCGTTCAACCAAACTGGGATCATTGACAATCAAAGCACCGCCTTCACCGCATGTGATGTTTTTCGTTTCATGAAAGCTGAATGTGCCAAGGTGGCCAATCGTACCGAGCGGTTTCCCTTTATATGTACTGGTGAGCGCCTGAGCGGCATCTTCAATCACCCATAAGCCATGACGTTCGGCCATTTCCATGATGGCATCCATATCACAGCTGACACCCGCATAATGGACGACGACAACCGCTTTTGTCTGGTCGGTGATCGCTGCTTCGATGGCTTCTGGTGAAATGTTCATGGTCGCCGGTTCAACATCCACAAACCGGATAGCCGCTCCTCTCAGGGCAAACGCATTCGCCGTTGACACGAACGTGTAGGACGGCATAATCATGTCATCCCCGGGACCTGCTTCGGTCAGGAGGGCCGTCATTTCCAAAGCCGCCGTGCAGGAAGGCGTGAGAATGGCTTTCTCACAACCAAGGTAGTCCTCCAACCAATTCGTACATGTTTGACCGAATGGCCCATTGCCGGAAAGTTTTTGACCGGCGATCGCTTCCTGGGTGGCAGTTTCTTCCGTTCCGATTTGACACGGTTTGTTAAAGTCTATCAATCTCCAACACCTCACAATGATTGGCTTGTGACAACGATTCCGGCAATAATAAGTGTTAGTCCAACGATCTTCTGGACGGTTACCGGGTCACCGAATAGAACAACGGACAGCAGAAAGACGAGCACAAACGAAAGACTCATAAACGGATACGCATAACTGATATTAAATTTCGTCATCGCGGCCATCCAGCATAATGCAGCCAGAAACGCCGCGGCAAAACCGGATAAAATCCACGGATTTAGTAAAAGCTGCAACAAAAACGTCATCTTATCCCATAACGATTCCGGCAGTGTCCCCGCCTGATCCATTTGCCATTTTAAAACAATCTGGCCATAGACGGTAAACAGGATCGTTCCAAAAATATAAAGATAGCCCATCATGTAACCTCAACGTTCAATTTATGGTAAACATCCACCGTGTTGCGCAGCCGGAAGCCGAGGGCGTAAAATAAATTCAGGGAGGCAACGTTGGCGGCGGATATCGATGTCGTCAATTCATCATACCCGGCAGATTCAAACTGTTCCCAGCAGGCCATGCTGGTAAAGGCCTTGGCAAGCCCTCTGCTGCGGAACTCGTCTCGTAAACCCAAAAGCAGCACTTTATCATCGGCAAATCCGTAAAATCCGGCCGTATCATCGTTATATTTCAGGGCGAAAATCCCGCCGTTGGCCTGCAAATCACCGACCCAGTTCATGTAGCGTTTATCAGCCATGGCATCCGGTATGTTAAAATCACGATGAAAACGCCCATGTGTGAACGCTTCCTCCGCAATAATTAATATCTCATCCGGGTCATAGGATTTGGTAATATGGACATGGTTGTCCGGAAACACCTGCAAATGGTCCTTTTTGCAACCCGGCTTAATTAATGTATCGACATAGTAAAAGCCATGCCTTAGAAGGGGCTCATGGCTGTCGAGCGGGTTGACCTTAATGGTGAAATGGCCTTTGTATTGCGCCGTTTCCCGGAGTGCCTCGTCGCTCGCGCTCGTCAGTTCATATGTATTAATGTTAAAATTCCGCCTGTCCCACGGCGTTTCGCGTAAATGCTTCATACCATCACCTCTTATTATCCTCATCTTCTGTCGTTTCACGGATCAGATACAGGGGTCTGTTTTTTGTTTCATTAAATATTTTTCCGATATAAAGGCCAAGCACACCGAAGTTAAAAAAGGTGAGCCCGCCGATAAAGTAAATCGAGACCATGACGCTTGTCCAGCCTTGTACCGGCTGGTCAAGAAAGAAGTAGCGTATGAATAAATACATGCCATACACCAATGATCCCAAAGCCAATAAAAAACCAAACTGAATGGAAAGCCTGAGCGGTTTATTGGACTGGGATATAATCGCATCTGTCGCCAGGGTGATCAATTTTTTTAAATTATAGGTTGTTTTGCCAACTTGTCTGGCATTGTGTTCAACGGCAACAGTGCCGATCTGATAGCCCATCCATTGGATGAATAACGGAAAGAAACGGTTTTGCTCACGCATCTGCCGGAATGCCGTGATGACATTCTTTCGGCTAATGCTGAAATTAGCTATCGTATGGTCGGTCGTTTTCCCGCTGAAATAATCGTAAACCCGGTAGAAGGCCCGCGATGCTTTGCGCTTAAACCAGTTGTCCTGCCGTTGGGTCCGTTTGCCGAACACAACGTCATAACCGGTTTGTGCTTTTTCGTATAATGTCTGGATTTCTTCCGGACGGTCCTGCAGGTCACAGTCCATCACGACAACCCAATCACCGGCCGCAGCATCAAGCCCGGCTGTTATGGCATGATGCTGGCCGAAATTGCGGGCAAAATCAATCCCTTTAATCCGGCTGTCCTGTTTGTGCAATTCTTTAATAGTTTCCCAGGCTTGATCAGGGCTTGAATCGTTGACTAAAATTATTTCCGGCTCGGCAGGGAGGGATTCAATAGTCTCAGTAATCCGGCTGCATAATTCCTTTAAGCAGGTTTTGCAGCCGTATACCGGGACAACGATCGATATTAAAGGATTACTTTTTCCCATTGGTCAACATACCATTCCACTGTATTGTAAAGCCCTGTTTCAAACGATGTAAAAGGTCCCCAGCCCAATTCCGCCCTAATTTTCCGATCATCGACTGCATAGCGCCGGTCATGGCCTTTTCGGTCTCCGATAAAGGTAATCAGTTCTTTATGGCTATGCTGCCCGGGTTTTAAGTGATCAAGAATATCACAAATCATCATGGCCAATTCGATATTTGTCCGTTCGTTGCGCCCGCCGACATTGTACTTTTCCAATGCGTTACCGTGATGAAAAATCAAATCAAGGGCCTGGCAATGATCTGTGACATACAGCCAGTCACGGACATTTTTGCCGTCGCCGTAAATCGGAACCGGCTTGCCCTCGAGTGCCGTTGAAATAACTGTTGGGATCAGCTTCTCCGTATGCTGGCCCGGTCCATAATTATTGGAACTGCTGGAAGTTACGACATTCATGCCATATGTGTGACCAAAGCTTTTCACCAGCATGTCGGCACCGGCTTTCGAGGCACTGTACGGGTTGCGCGGGTCGTACGGTGTTTGTTCATTGAATGTTTCATTATCACTCAGGCTAAGTGATCCATACACTTCATCCGTGGAAATATGGTGAAACCGGCGGGTGTCCAGTTCTCCCGCTTGAGACCACGCTTCACGGGCTGCCTGTAGCAGGACGGCGGTTCCAAGCACGTTTGATTCAATAAATGTTTTGACATCTTTGATGGAACGATCAACGTGTGACTCAGCAGCAAAATGGATGACACCGTCAATAGCGTAATCTGCAAAAATACGATTGATGAGTTGTGCATCAGCGATATCGCCTTCTATAAAGTCATAGTTTTCCTGGAATGAAATAGACTTTAGGTTCGTTTCCGATCCGGCATAGGTCCGTTTATCAATATTAATAATGTGATAGTCAGGATGTTTCTGCTTGAGATGATGGATGAAATTTGAAGCGATAAACCCCGCACCGCCTGTTACCAGAAGGGTTTTACTCATTTTGTACCAACTCCAGTATTGGATTTTTGTCGATGGTTTCCCAATATTGCTCTGTATGTTTTCGATTGGCAATTTCTATTAAGTATTGCCCATAATCGGTCTTTTTCATGCTTTCACCTTTTTGGCGAAGCGTTTCTCGACTGATATACCCCATGTAATAAGCGATTTCCTCAAGACAGGCAATCTTGAACCCTTGCCGCTGCTGGGTGATTTTGACGAATTCGGCTGCTTCAAACAGGGCCTCATGTGTGCCGGCGTCCATCCAGGCAAAACCCCTTCCCAGTAGTTGGACCTCCAGCTGATGCCATTTTAAATATTCTCGGTTGAGATCGGTAATTTCTGTTTCACCTCGCCCGGAATAAGGCAACTGTTTCGCTATCTGAACGGCGCGATAATCATAGATATACAGGCCTGCCGCGGCAAAGTCGGATTTGGGGTCTTCCGGTTTTTCTTCAAGTGATATGACTTTTTGGTTGTCATCAAACGCGATCACGCCAAACCGTTCCGGGTCTTTTACACGACTGCCAAAAATCGTGGCATGCTGGTGGTTTTTCAAGGCCTTGCGAAACAGTGACGTGAACCCTTGCCCGTAAAAAATGTTGTCACCAAGAATCAACGTGACATCGTCGTACCCGATAAAATCTTCAGCTAAAATAAAGGCTTCCGGAATGCCATTTGGGTCGGCCTGTTCCATGTAATGCAGCCTGATGCCAAATGCCGAGCCATCGCCGAGCACTTTTTGAAAACGTGGTATATCATCCGCTGTGCTGATAATTAGAATATCCCGGATGCCGCCCAGCATTAGCACAGACAGTGGATAGTAAATCATCGGTTTATCATAGACAGCCAATAAATGTTTGTTGACACCATGCGTGCTGGGAGCAAGCCTTGTGCCACTGCCGCCCGCCAGTATAATCCCTTTCATACAGACCCCTCCTGGTAATGATGCCATCTAATATAAATGGTATCATATTAGACGCTCTTCTACAGATTCTTATTACCGTTTTTCCAGAAAATAATCTTACAATTCCGTTTCGTTTTAATGACAGATTTTTACAAAAATCAGGACCTTCAAACTACTTCCGTGAATAAAAGAGGCAAACGTTGTGTAGGTGTTGTTGCAAGACCAGGTTGTTAGCACATATCACGTGACAAAGCTGGATGAACGTGGTGGAATAGAATTGACACAGCTGACAAATGACTTATATGCAAAGGAGCGATTCAACATGAAAGATCAGGATAATGCCAAGAAAAATGCAGGAGAAGCCTCTGTAAGCTTGATTGAAAATGGGATGACAGTTGGCTTGGGAACGGGATCAACCGTTTATTGGATGATGCGGAAACTGGGAGAACGTGTAGCGAACGGGCTTGAAGTCCAGGGTATTCCGTCATCAAGGCAGACAGAAGCGTGGGCCAATGAATTCGGTGTTCCGCTGACCGATTTTTCTCAAGTTAAGGAATTGGATTTGGCGATTGACGGGGCAGATGAAGTTGATCAACAGTGGCAACTTATTAAAGGGGGCGGCGGTGCACTCGTCCGTGAAAAAATCATCGCAGCGGCTGCCAGGAAATTTGTCGTCATTGTTGATGACTCCAAAACAGTGACACAGCTGGGTGCCTTTCCGCTACCGGTGGAAATTCTGCCGTTTGGTTGGGAAATGACAACAGCGCGTATTGTTGAATTGGGCGTGACGCCTGTTATTCGTCGGAATGACGCAAATGACATATTTGTATCGGATAACAGCAATTATATTGTGGACTGCCGTTTTGGGAGCATTACCGATCCAAAGACATTACATCAGCAATTAAAACAGCTGACAGGCGTTGTGGATACAGGGCTGTTCGTTGATATGAGTGATAAGGTGATTATCGGTCATCCCGATCGGACGGAAACGTTGTCTGAATAAAGCCCGACTGGAAGCCCTGAATAATGGTTGCCGCATGAATTATGGACGGGTTCCTGCTACAATAAAGAAAAGAGTCATTATCAATAAATGAGGTTACATGAACAGATGAGTCGAATCATGGATATCTATCAGCAATTGCAGCAAGCAGGCAGTACCGGAGCAACTGCAGGGGAAATTGGCGAGGCCCTGCAAATTGATCGCTCAACTGCAAGCCGCTATTTAAACGACTTGGTAAAAGCGAACCGTGTCGTCAAAATTTCCGGTAAACCGGTTAAATATACCATTCAACAGCCCGAGCAAACGGAATTGGTCGATCGACATGTCATCGGGGCGGGGGAGAGCCTCCAGCCTTTATTGGAAACGGGCATGGCCGCATTTCTATATCCGTCAAGACCGCTTCCGATTCTGCTGACGGGTGAGACAGGGACAGGCAAATCCTATTTAGCGGAAAAATTATCAAACATGGCCATTGAAAACGCCGGCGGTTCCGGTGACAGGCCTTTTGTTGCCTTCAACTGCGCCGACTATGCGCAAAATCCGGAGCTGCTTGTTGGTCAGATTTTTGGGATTAAAGAAGGAGCTTTCACTGGCGCGAATGAGGATAAAACCGGGCTGGTGGAACAGGCGGATGGCGGCATTTTATTTCTGGATGAGATTCACCGGCTGCCGCCATCCGGTCAGGAAATGCTGTTTTACCTGATGGATAAAGGTGTTTACCACCGCCTGGGCGAAGCAACCCGTGAACGGCATGCCGATATCGCACTCATTGGGGCAACGACCGAGGACTCAGAAACGTATCTTTTGTCAACACTACTGCGTCGTTTCTCCGTAAAATTGGCTGTTCCGCCATTGCGTGATCGAACGGCTGCTGAGCGCCAGGAACTCATGGATCACTTTCTGACCGAAGAAGCGGCGAAAATGAATGCCCGTCTTTCAATTGAGGATGACTGCCGTGAAGCATTTTTGACTTATGACTGCCCCGGCAATATCGGCCAGCTTAAAAGTGATATTCAAATTGCCTGTGCCCATGCCTATTTACGTTACTTGAACAAGGAAGTGGATCAGGTCCTTGTTAAACTGGAGGACTTTCCGGAAAATAACCTTGCTCAAACGATGTCCGGATCCCGGAACAAGTCATCCCGGGCCATTGAAACGCGTGATTTAACGACGGAGCCAATCCGTTTATTTCCTAATATTTATCAACGGCTTGACCATACCCAAAACAAAGATGAAGGGCAATTACAAAAAGTTGTGCTGGATTATATCCGGGAGTTGGCCGAACGGTATAAACAGCCGGCCTTATCCCGGGATAGCTGGCAGCAATTGATAGATGACGATCTGGTTGAGGTGCTTCAGGATTCAGCCGGGAACTTGAATACCATCCTCCCTTTCAAGATAAGTAAAAGCCAGCTGTATGTGATTGGTCTGCACCTGCAGAATTACCGGAACCATCTGCGTGCCAATGTTAAAAAAGAACCGATCCCGGTGGTCGTTCATCCGAATGCCGTGTATCGACAGGCGGTGAATCATCTTGCTTCTCAGTTACAACAGGAGATTGGTCTGCATTTGCCACAGGAGGAAATTGAGCTCCTGGCTCATTTTCTGACACCGGAACAGCCGACGACATCGGGGTTGCCGGTTGAACAGGAGCTGGCGGTCATCCTTGTGACGCATGGTGAGTCAACGGCTTCGTCCATGGCAGAAGTGACCAATTATTTACTGGGGAATAACGTTATCCACGCCGTCGATATGCCGCTTAACCAGTCAGCAGAAGAGACGTACGAACGGGTGAAGCAGACGATAAACCGCATGATCGGTGTTCACGGCGTCCTTCTCCTGGTGGATATCGGCTCATTAATTACAATGGGTGACACCATCCAGCATGAATTGAATGTCCCAATCAAGACGCTGTCAAGTGTTAATCTGCCCATGGTACTGGAAGCCGGACGACAATCACTCACCTCGGAACAAACACTGGACGGCATGTATCACCAGGCGAGAAATGCCATGGTGACGTTTATGGAGGAAGACCAGCGGCAAACAGGCCCACAAAAAAAGCGGCTTATTGCCACGGTCTGTTTTACCGGTGAAGGAGCCGCCCAACTTCTGGAATCCTGGCTGGAAAATCAGCTATCGGCAGCAGATGAGGATGTTCTGATCCGCTCGGTAAGAATCGACCCTGCGACAAAGGATACCTCCGTTTTAACCGGGTTGAAAGATTATTATGATGTGATTGCCATCATTGGAACCGTCCCGGTCTCGATTGAGGGGGTACCTTATATTCCGGCATGGGAACTCCTGCAAACCGAAGGCATCTCACGCATGCATAAATTGCTGGAAATCACCCGGAGAACGGCGGTACCACAGCTTAATGAACACGTGACAAAAGACGAAATTTATGGGCTGGTTATTCAGGGCCTGCAGGAAATTGCCATATACATTAACCCGAAAGTCCTTGCTGATTTGCTGCAGGAACATATCCCGCGTATCCGTGATCACTATGATTGGGACAGCAATCGTGAACTTGGTATGTGGATGCATATCGGAAGCCTGATTGACCGGATGATGGCGACATTGTTGCAGCAAAACAATGATCACTTCCTGTCATCATTTCCATTGGATCATCAAACGGTTATTTCCGTTCAGGAGCAACAGATTTGGCAACCACTTTTTGATCGGCTGCAGCAGACCTTTTCGATTGAATGGACAGATAACATAAAACGCGAACTTGTGAAACTTTCCCGCTGAATGTGTGCAAAAATGATTGCACACATTTTTATATGGGCCGATTTTATGAAGAAATCCGTTTTCATTAAAGCTGCTTATTCCTTGATATATGCGGACTTACGGTTATTCGGGGGCGTTCAAATACAAATGTTGGCATGAATTTTGCTATATTGCTATTGAAGGCGATGTGCTGCCATCTAATGCATGAAAGTTTGCCAAATGTGGAACCTATACAAATAGATGGGAGGGATAGGATGAACAAGTTGAAACGATTCTTTATCACATATGCATCGGTTTTCGCATTGATTTGGACAGGCTATGGGCTTTTTGCCGTGATAACAGGTGAGCCGTCAGCCAATCTTATCCTCGGGTATGGTATGGCATTTTCCATTGTTATTTTTGCGGCATCATGGTTTTCGTACTGGTTGATGGGCCATTACAAAAAGGTCGATAAAATGGCCAAAGAGGTTTTAACGAAAAAATAATGATTCATAAAGGAGCGGATTTTTTATGGCAGAACAAATGAAAGTCATCATACTGTGCAGCTGGGGTGCGACATCCAGTCAATTGGCCAAGAAAGTACAGGAAGCTGCGGAAAAGCGCGGTTTGGAAGTTGAGGCATATGCCGGTGGTACTGGCGAATTTAAGGAGAAAGCAAGCCAGTATGACGTGGCACTACTTGAACCGCAAGTGCGCCACCTGAAAAAAGAAGTAACCAAAGTGGCGGAGCAACACGATATCCCGGTGGAACTGGTCGATCAACGGGCATTTGCCTTGATGGATGGCGAGAAAGTGCTGGATCAGGCATTGAATTTAAAGAATCAATAACGGGGTAATGTGTGTTTCAAAAAGACTTTTTGAACAACCTGGGGTTATTGAACACCTTTAAAAGGGGGAAATTAATATGAACATGGTCGAATGGATGGAAGATAAATTAATGGAACCTTTGGGCAAGATCGCCCAAAATAAATATTTACAGTCAATTCGGGATGCATTTGTTATTTTTGCGTTACCGGTGATTATAACGGGTGCGATTTTCTTGATTATTGCCAACCCGCCGACCTCCCTTGATTGGGGGATTATTAATGCATGGGAAGATGCCATTGCACCAATTCAGGGACAAATTCTGTTTCCGTATAACCTGACGTTCGGGATCATGGCAGTGACTGTGGCGTTTGGTGTTGGTTACAGTCTGGCTACTCGGCATGACATGGATGCCGCTATGGCTGGTATATTGTCGATGCTGGCCTTTTTCATGACAGCATTTCCGGTTACCGATATTACACAAGTACCTTTTGGCGATATTCTCGATTATCTTGGTGGTCAAGGGTTATTCGTAGCCATTATTTTAGGTATTTTAACCACAGAAGCGATGCGTTTTCTGCTTAATAAAGGTGTTGCCTTTGAAATGCCTGCGGGAGTGCCGCCGTACGTGATGCGAACCTTCCGTGCACTAATACCCTTCATGATCATTTTGCCAGTTGTATGGGCATTGGAATGGATTGTCTGGGCTAATTTTGACGTGACGATTCCACAGGCAGTGCTTGATTTATTCAGTCCGTTGGTATCGGCATCGAACTCATATTGGGCTGCGCTTGGTATGATTCTTTTGATGCTTGTACTCTGGTCAATCGGTATTCACGGGATGAACGTTGTATCATCTGTGGCCTACCCGTTCTGGATGACGCAGATGGCTAACAACGCTGATGCGATCAGTGCCGGTAATTCGGCTGAAGCCAATGGCATTGTGACTGAGCCGTTTTTCCACATGTTCACACATATTGGTGGTTCCGGTGTGACGCTTGGTCTTGCTGTATTTTTACTGTTTGCGACTTCCGTTCAATTGAAACAGGTCGGGAAAACAGCAATCATTCCATCACTTTTCAATATTAATGAACCATTGATTTTCGGGGTGCCCATTGTCTTGAATCCGATCTTAATCATCCCGTTCGTATTGGGACCGGTTGTGGTTGTAACGATTAACTATATTTTGTTTGCAACAGGCGTCATGCCTCCGGTTGTTGTACAGCCGCCATTTACGGTGCCAATCTTCTTCGGTGGTTTTATAGCAACAGGCGGTTCCGTTGTTGCCGGATTGGTCCAAATTATGAACGCTGTTATTGCCGCACTCATTTACTGGCCATTCTTCAAGCAATACGATAAACAGCTAGTACAGGAAGAAAAAGCAACTGAAGAAGCGTAAGACAGCTTTGCGTTAAGAGGAGTGTTGAACGAATGAATTATGAAGAGATCATGACACAATTGATTCTGCACGGTGGAAATGCCCGCGGTGCTGCCTATGAAGCACTCGATGAGGCGGAAGAATATAAATTTGATGAAGCTGAGAAATTAATGGAAGAAGCAAATGATGAATTTCTTAAAGGGCATAAATACCAGACTGAACTGATTCAAAGCCAGGATGACGAGGCTTCCCCAAGCTTTTTCATGATCCACGCTCAGGACCATGTCATGACAGCCCAAGCTGAACTTCAGCTGATCAAGCGCATGATTGAGCAACTGAAGCAAACAAAAAAGCTGGAAAAGCGGATTGAAAAGCTGGAATAGTAAGGCTCTAAATGGCGCATTTCTAACAAAAGTGCCGGATTAATGAGATTCCGTTCGAAATAAAGCAGGAAGCGCCCGGATAAATAGAAAAATGACCGAATCAACCGTGAACGCCCCGGTAATTAAGGATACTGCTTGGCACCGAAGCGTGTTAAGCAGTATTTATCATTTTTGGGATTGGAGGAGATGAACATGAAATTTGGCACAGTCAGCACAGGGTGGATTACGGATGCGTTTATCGAGGCCTCGAAGGAAGCTGAAGGCTTTAAGCATACAGCCGTATACTCCAGGACTGTGTCTAAAGCTGAGATTTTTGCGGCGAAACATGGCGTCCGGCTTGTTTTTACAGATTTGAATGAAATGGCAGCAAGTGATGCATTTCAGGCTGTATACATTGCATCACCCAATTCATTACATTTTGAGCAAGTCATCACGTTTCTGAAAGCGAAAAAACATGTCATTTGCGAAAAACCGATTTTTTCCAATTTAAGCGAATGGAAAGAAGCTTATCGTATAGCTGCTGAAAATGGCGTTTATCTGTTTGAGGCAATGCGGAATCTGCACGCACCCAATTTTGGACGGTTGAAGGAAGGACTGAAACACACCGGCTCGGTTCGAAGTATGATTTTACCATTTATTCAATATTCATCCAGATATGATAAGTACTTGGCAGGTGACGTGCCAAATGTTTTCACACCGGCATTTTCGGGTGGTGCACTTGTGGATCTCGGTGTTTATCCGCTGTCACTGGCCGTTGGTCTGTTTGGTGTACCGGAGAATGCTTCCTATTTTCCGGTGAAGCTGGAAAGTGGTGTTGATGGCAGTGGCACGCTGGTGCTGGAATATCCCGGGTTTACGGGAACCATTCTTTGTTAGAAAATAGCACAATCACCCAATACATGCGAAATCCACGGGGAAAAAGGGACGCTAGTGTTTGAAAATCCCGGCGATATGTATAAGCCACGGATCGTTATGAACGATAACAAGGAAGAGACGCCTCTACCAGCCGATGATCACCCGAACAATATGGTATATGAAGCCAGAGAGTTCGCCCGGATTATAGACGAGGATGACATCCAGGCCTATGAACAGCTGAAAGAGCTTAGTTATGAAGTATTGGGCGTTACTAAAAAAGTACGGTATGAAAATGGCATTCTATTTGACAGTGAGAAAGCGTGATGGAGGTCCACAACGGGCCTCTTTTTGTATAATGACTAGCTCGAAGCCTTTTTCACAGTCTATAGCGGTACTGACATCGAAACCGAGTCCAAGTTGGTTGAATCTCACAAATGCCTGCATTAAGATGATGGATATCAGATGGTACGAAAGGGGGGCTTTTGATTGCAAATAACAACTGAACTTGGACAAAAAATCATTAGCAGACTTGCAGAGTATATCGATGTTGACATTAATATTATGGATCTTAATGGAAAAATCGTTGCAAGTACCGATAAAACCAGAATAAGTGAACGTCACACCGGAGCCCTTGAAGTGATTAAATCGAATGACGATTTAATATTAAATCATGAAAATGTACAGGCGTATCCCGGAACGAAACCAGGTGTAAACCTTCCAATCATGCATCAGCATAAAATAACGGGAGTCGTAGGGGTGAGCGGAAATCCGAATGATATTTTGCGAATAACCGGACTGATTCGTGTATCAGTTGAAATCGTTATAGATCAGATTTATATCCAACAGCAGGCATACTACAAAGAACGACAATGGAATAACTGGCTGCATCAGTTACTTCACCCAAGTGGATATGATGATGAAAAACTTCGGGAAGAAGCAGCTTATTCATTAAAAGTCAATACAGAATTCCATTGGCGGGTTATTTTGTTAAAAGGCATGGATGTGCAGACTTACCTGAATGATATTCGCAGGGAAATAGCAGCATCCAACATAAAAACGTTATTTACTCTGCCGTTTTTGCAAGATGAATTAATCACAGCGCTTGATTTGGATTTCGATGTCATACAACGCTTGGCTGAACGGCTGTCAAAACTAGGCTTTCTCATCGGTGTGGGTGATATCATGTTCGGAATAGATGGAATTCGACAGTCATATCAGCAAGCGAAACAAGCATTGCAGTTTGATGGTGGGAGAAATAAAATAATCTATTCTGAGGACTGGGAAATAGAGAGGTTGTCCGCATCAATATCTGATGACGTGTTCAATCATATTTGCCTAGAACATCAACACCGGCTCGAAACATTAGGAGGAGATTATCTCAAAACGGTCGATGTCTATTTTGAAATGAATTTTTCTATAAAAGAAACCGCATCGATTTTACATATTCACCGGAACACGCTCTTGTACCGTTTGGAGCAGATAAAAGACAAAGTTGGTTTAGATCCAAGGAACTTTCAGGATGCTTTCTTACTAAAAGTAGTCCGGTCCAGACCAAAAATATGACTGTACAATTGCACAATTTTTGACTGTAATATTTGTAATATTTTATCCAATTACCCAATTGTTAACGCTTACAAATTCATGTTAAATAAACTTATATACTATGAAAAGGAGTACATTATGAACATCACCGTTGCACCAGATTCTTTTAAAGGAAGTCTAACATCGATTCAAGCTTCGGAAATCATGCAAAAAGCCATCATGGAAATTGATAAAAGTGCCCAGGTTACCTTAATACCAATGGCAGATGGTGGTGAAGGTACATTGGAATCATTGCTTGCTGCAACTGAAGGAATGCGTATCCCCATAACATGTACAGGGCCGTTGGGTGAAAAAGTTGAAACATCGTATGCTATCGTCGATTCAAATACGGCAATCATTGAATGTGCCAGCATTGCAGGGCTGGTTCAAGTTCCAGAAGATAAACGGGATCCAGATTTAACCACAACTTGGGGGATTGGTGAGGTAATGCTGGATGCGCTTGACCGGGATTGCACCAGGTTTATTCTTGGTCTAGGGGGCAGTGCAACAAATGATGGTGGTCTTGGCATGCTTCAGGCTTTGGGCATGCAGGCATGGGATCAACAGGGTAATGAAGTGGGTATGTTTGGTAAAGACGTACAGTGTGTAAGTGATGTGTGCTTTGAAAAAATTGATCCAAGACTTGCCGGGACAGATATAAAAGTTGCCTGCGATGTCGATAATCCATTAGGGGGAGAACGGGGGGCAACTTCCGTTTACGGACCGCAAAAAGGTTTGGAAGCGGCTCAAATCAAGCGATATGATATGGCATTGGAACAATATGCGGACGCAGTCGAATCCGTATTGAAGCAACAATTTAAAAATATACCCGGGGCAGGAGCTGCTGGCGGACTTGGTTTTGCTTTATTGGCCATTGGCGGAAACCTCGTTTCGGGAGCAGAACTATTAGCCGATGCTATGAATGCAGAAGAAGCCATTCATGGTGCCGATCTTGTTCTGACAGGCGAAGGACAGAGTGATGAACAGACCCTTTATGGAAAAGCACCCGGGTTTGTTGCATCCCTGGCTCAAACACATCAGGTTCCGGTTGTTTTGATCTCAGGTAGCCTGGATGGGGATTTAAATACTTTAAGGGAAAGGTTTTCCGGCTGTTTTTCAATTGTCAATAAGCCATTGTCACTTAATGAGTGTATGGAACAAGCAGATAAGTTGCTATTTGAACAAACGAAGCAAGTGGTGCATTTATTACGTCACTTTTAAAAAGGGGTGGAGAAAGTGGAAGGTTTTGGACTTATTGTGTTAATTGTTATCGGGGTATTATTTGTCATCTTTGCAACAGCTAAATTAAAGCTGCATCCATTCTTATCCTTAATCATTGCTGCATTCGGTATCGGAATCGTAGCTGGACTGCCATTAACAGATGTCGTTAGCTCGGTAAATGATGGTTTTGGCGGATTGATGGGAAGTATTGGGCTTGTGATTGTCTTCGGTACGATTATTGGCGTTATATTGGAAAAATCCGGAGCTGCACTAAGAATGGCAGAAGTTGTACTGCGTATTGTAGGTGAAAAACGCCCGCAAATGGCCATGAGTATTATTGGATCAATTGTCAGTATTCCGGTATTTTGTGATTCCGGTTATGTTATTCTGTCTTCATTAAAAAAAGCGCTTGCGAAAAGGGCTAAAGTCACAGTGGCATCAATGGCCATTGCCTTATCGACCGGGTTGTTTGCAACACATACATTAGTGCCACCGACACCAGGGCCTATTGCTGCAGCTGGTAACATTGGAGCTGAAGCATACTTGGGAACCATTATTTTGATTGGTGTTATCGTTGCAATTCCGGCGATTATTGCTGGTTATATTTGGGCAGTAAAAGTGGGAACAAAAATTAAAGTAGATGGCGAATACGACGGCGCTTCTGCCTATGATTATGACACGATTATAAAAGAATTTGGTGAAATGCCTTCAACATTAAAATCATTTGCTCCAATCGTGGTCCCAATTTTGTTCATTGGTTTTAGTTCTGTGATAACATTTGCCGGCTGGTCTGGGACATTTTTTGATATCTTCCTCTTTCTTGGATCGCCAGTGGTTGCATTATTAATTGGGGTGTTATTCGCATTTCTATTATTGCCTGACTATAACGAAGAAACACTTACCGATTGGATAGGTATTGGTATTAAGGAAGCTGCTCCAATATTGTTAATTACTGGTGCAGGCGGAGCATTTGGAACAGTAATCACTGCAACGCCCGTAGCTGATTTCATACAAGGATTTGGTGAAAGTGCATTTTTCACAGGAGCAATGTTTATCTTTATCCCATTCCTGATTGCTGCAGCGTTGAAGTCAGCTCAAGGTTCTTCAACCGCAGCCCTTGTCATTACGTCAACATTAGTGGCGCCGTTGCTTCCGGAAGTTGGGGTAACCGGCGCAATTCCGCTTGCTTTAGTTGTTATGTCAGTTGGTGCTGGTGCGATGGTTGTTTCTCACGTTAATGACAGTTATTTCTGGGTTGTGAAGGAATTTAGCGGCATGTCCGTCACACAAGCGTACAAAGCGCAAACTGCCGGAACATTGCTTCAGGGAATTGTGGCTATTATTGTAACGTTTATATTGTGGTTACTGCTGGTTTAAAAAAACCGTCCAAGAGCCTAAACCTCTTGGGCGTTTTTTCCATTCCTGGATATGGTCCTGAATCAAAACAATGGTCACCAGTTCCTGCAGCTGACAGCCGATTCACTTCATATAGCACAGCGTTTCAAGGTCACGAACTATTTTCAGTTTATCAACTTTAAAACTGTGAAAGCTCAGCATTTTATAACTTTTCTGGTGACACGGCCTATACCGACTTCATCTATAAAAATCGATTCACGTTCGTTTTATCAGGATTGGTACTGCTTATCAACGTGTTTTTGGACTCTACCAGCGTATTTCGGTATTCTGTCATTATGATCCTATCAGTGACTAGCGCGTTTCTTGAAAAAATTTTTCTTGTGATGCCCCCATTTTGATTTTCGGCTCGATTGTAATTATAGAAGATGGCAGTTTCAGAAAAGGGGTGTTAAATAACCTGGCAAATGGGAAACGTTGAATCGGGAGTACAATACACACAGAATAAGTAATAACGATGAAACACTGATGGAATTCCCGCTATTTGATCTGATGTGCAAGTAACTGACGGTGAATCAGTTGAAATGGATGAAATATTATACTCTTGAAGACATGTCGATAAAGGAAATGGCTTTTCAGGGGTGTGTTTCCGAAAACGCGGTTATGCTCTGGGGACGGGAAGCGAAAAAGGAATTGAGAAAGCAATATATATTCTTATACGAATAAGGTCCGGGTAAATCCCGGACCTGTGAGCACTAAAGCAAGCCCAGCTGTTTCAAGCCCTCCGCAATCCCATCTTCGGTTACAGAAGTAGTTCTGTGTTTGGCAAATGAAAAAAGATCTTCGTGTGAGTTACCCATCGCAAAACCTTCTCCGACCGCTTCCAGCATTTCTTTGTCGTTCATCCCATCCCCGAACGCAATGGCCTGTTCACGGGTGATGTTCAGCAATTGTAAAATTTGTTCGACGGAATAGCCTTTGTTAACATTTTTCCGCAAAATATCGTAGCAGTTTTCTGTTCCATTGACATGGACTGGTGAAAAGCGGAAATTGGACGTGACGTCATACAGCGGGATTTCGTCAGGCGACACATTTAGAATGGTTGCCCCCAGAACTTTATCTGTTATCGCCGGTGTGAATGCTGCGTTTTCCTTCAGTCCGAATATATTGATGAATTGCTTGATAAATGGCTGATCGAGATTTGTAAAATAGTTTTTATCACGTGTATACATAATCAGTTCATGACCGTGTTGTGTCGCTTTGTCGATAAACTGCTCCATAGTCGCCTGTGGAATCGGCTCATTGACAATAACTTCGTCCTGATGAAGGGCAAATGCACCGTTATACGCGATAAATGAATGGATATCAAAGGCCTCAGCCAAAGCGCTGATTTCATGGAGTGGTCTGCCTGTCGCCAAAAAGACCTCCACTCCTTGCTGTCTTGCAGCGTTAATAGCTTGTATAGTTGTTTCGGTATAAGTATGATCGGGTTTTAAAATGGTTCCGTCGATATCGAGAAACAGAATCTTGTATGTCATGTGCGTCTCCTTGTTTATATTATGTCTACATGGGATTTTAGCATAGGCTTATATTTTTTGCGAAAGAATCATTCAGCGCAAACGAATCAATGAGTCAGTCGTTTACATATGCATTTTTTAACAGGGCTAAAATCACCACCGCCAACAAACACTAATCCCGAACAGGCAACATTAATGTCTGTTCGAATTCCCACGAGGAGTGATCAGTTGTGGCAGGCAATAAAAATGATTTGCTGATACCTGGCGCAGAGGATGCAATGGAAAACATGAAACAGGAAATTGCTCAGGAATTTGGAGTCCAGCCCGGAGCGGATACAACTGCACGTGAAAACGGCTCGGTGGGAGGCGAAATGGTCAAACGTATGATCAAAAGCGCCGAACAAAGCATGCACCGGAACAACAAATAATTGTTAGCGGACATGCAACAAGGCAGACTCGGATAAGTCCGGGTCTGCCTTTCTAATTGACCATTTCCTTTCAGTCTTCCGGCAAATAATGGAGGGATTTTTGTATTTGTAAACATCCTGAAAAACGGCTATAATGTAGCAGGAATTTTCAGTTCTTAATTGAAATATAATAATAGTGGGAATTATCTATTTATTGAGAGGAGATACACAAATGGAGTTTGGTCTATTATCACTTCTTCCTCCGGTCATCGCCATTGTGCTGGCGCTCATCACACGTAATGTGATACCTGCATTGTTTGCCGGCGTCTGGCTGGGTGCGACGATGATGTATGGTTGGAACCCGTTTATGGGGCTGTATGCCAGTTTCAGTGATTTTATTATTCCGAGTGTAGGCGATCCATGGAGTGCCACGGTGCTGATTTATTGTGGGCTTTTCGGTGTGCTGATTGCGTTTCTGCAAAAAACGGGCGGTGCACATGCGATTGCCAATGCCATTTCCAACAGGGTTAAAACAGCAAGAGGGACGCAAGGTTCAACGATGCTATTCGGGCTTATTATTTTTTTCGATGATTATTTTAATGCACTCACGGTTGGAAGTGTCATGCGCTCGGTGACGGATAAGATGCGTGTTTCCCGTGAGAAACTAGCGTATGTTATTGATTCAACCTCTGCACCGATCAGTCTGTTGGGACCGGTTTCCACTTGGGTTGTCTTTGTGATGGGATTAATTGGGGCACAATATACAGAGTTAGGCATAACTGAGTCCGAATACATGACATATATCTTTACGATTCCATTTAATTTTTATTCCATTTTGGCCCTTATTCTTGTCGCCATTATCATTTTCACGAGATGGGACTTTGGGCCAATGGCAGAAGCCGAATACCGTGCGAGAAAGACAGGCAAATTACTGCGTGATGATGCAGAGCCGCCATCCGACGACGAAATGCTGGACGTAGAAATCGCGGAGGGCTATACGCCTAAGATGCGGAATATGATTGTCCCGCTGGTTGTGCTCATTGTCATGATTCCGCCATTATTCCTGTGGACCGGCGGTTATCCGGAACAGGATTTTGTGACGGCGTTTGGGGAAGCCGATGGTGCAACCTCAATCCTGATCGCAGCTTTCGTGGCCGGTGTTGTCGCAATGCTGATGGGGATGCAACAGAATCTATATTCCTTCAAAGAAGCCATGTCCCTCATTGTCAGCGGCTTCCGAAGTATGGTGCTTGTATACATTATTTTGGCACTGGCATGGTCGATTGGCAGTGTAACCACCGAACTCGGGACGGCTGAATATATTGTTCATTTTGCTGAACAGACGACGTCACCGGCAGCTATTCCGGTACTGCTGTTCTTTATCGGTGCGATCGTGGCGTTCACGACGGGCTCTTCTTATGGAACGTTTGCCATTATGATTCCAATAGCTATGCCGCTTGCTGTTTCAATGGATATATCCATGTATTTAGCCATTGCAGCTGTTTTCAGTGGTGGCATTTTTGGCGACCATTGTTCACCGATTTCCGACACGACGATTCTATCTTCAGCGGGGTCGTCATGTGACCATGTTGACCATGTCAATACGCAGATACCGTATGCCGTCACGGCTGGTATCAGCGGGGTTGCCGCTTTTTTCACGGCCGGTTTGACGGATTCCGCCGTAGTGGCTATCATCATTGGTGCCGTTGTTCTGATTATCCTGACATATATCCTGAATAAGGTATGGGGCAAACCAACCCCGAAAGAATATGAGGTAAGCGTTCGATAGACATGAGTTAGTTGAACGCCTGCACACAGAAAAACGGACTGCCATCGTGAGCAGTCCGTTTTTGATTAGCCGTTGTTTTTCAGCCATACTCTGATAGGCGCAACAACTGATTCCACGGTGCCTTCGTCGAATGGTGATTTTAGATTGGCCGCTTCAACCAGTCCGAGAAATGATTTCGATCCGCCGAGCTGGCACAAATGCAAATAGTCTTCCCATGCCGCTTCAGGCTCTTCCCGTGATCGTTTCCAGAATTGGAAGGCACAAATTTGGGCTAGTGTGTAATCGATATAATAAAATGGGACTTCATAAATATGCCCCTGACGCTGCCAGAATCCGCCAGCTTCGAGATACGCATTCCCATCGTAATCCCGATGCGGCAGATACGTTTCCTCAAGCTGCCTCCATGCTGCTTTTCGTTCATCCGGTGTCCAGTCCGGATGTTCATAGACGAGATGCTGAAACGCATCAACCGCAACGCCATATGGGAGGAATTGCAGGCCATCTGCCAAATGGGCATATTTATATTTAGCCGTTTCTTCTTTAAAAAATTGTTCCATCCATGGCCAGGTGAAAAACTCCATGCTCATCGAGTGAATTTCCGCTGCTTCACTTGTTGGAATGACATATTCCGGAATACCAATATTACGGCTGGAATAAAACTGGAACGCATGTCCTGCTTCGTGTGTCAGCACATCAATGTCACCGGATGTGCCATTGAAATTGGAAAAAATGAATGGTGACGCGTAATCCTCAATAAATGTACAGTACCCGCCGGCTTCTTTCCCTTTCTTGGCTTCCAGATCCATCAGGTTGCGGTCGAGCATAAACTGAAAAAATTCGTTCGTTTCAAGTGACAGTTCCGCATACATTTTTTGGCCGTTTTCGATGATCCACTCAGGTGGCCCTTTTGGTGTGGCATTACCGTCCGGGAATTCAACGTTTTCATCATGGTATTTAAGTTTGTCTACACCAATGCGCTCTGCCTGTTTTTCATAAAGATCCGTAACAATCGGGACAATGGATTCGCGCACCTGTTTCCGGAAATTGGCGACCATATCAGCATCGTAGTCAACACGCTGCATCCGCAAATAGCCGAGCTCGACAAAATTGTCATAGCCTAATGTTGTGGCGATTTCATGGCGGGTTTTGACAAGCTGATCATAAATATCATCGAACTTCTCTGCATTCGCGGCAAAAAATCCAGTACTTGCTTCCACGGCTGCTTTTCGTGTCGTACGGTCCTTATGCTGGGTGAACGGCCCGAGCTGTGCCAGTGTATATGTTTCACCCTCGAAGGCCACCTGAGCCGATGCGACAAGCTTGGAATACGCAGTTGCCAGCTTATTTTCTTTTTGCAATAACGGCATGACTTCTGGTGAAAACGTTTTGATTTCATGCTCGGCAATTTGGAATAATTGCCTGCCCCATTTGTTTTCCAGTTCATCACGAAAGGGGGATGCGATCAATGCTTTGTAAAAGGTTATGTTCATTGCCTGGATTTCCGGTCCGATGTCGTCAAAGTATTCCCGTTCGGTTTGATAGTACGTATCGTTTGTATCAATCGACGCACGGATGTAAACCAGATTTTCCAGTGTTGACAACCGACTGCGAAAGGCATTAATGTCGGCGATGGCTTCATTTTGCTGTTCGACTGTGGCAGCATTCGTAAATGCCTGCAATAATATGTTGAATCGTTCTTTTTCCTGCTGAATGTCCGGCCGTGTGTAAGTATAATCGTCGAACGTTTGCATTGGTTTATGCCTCCTTCATCGTGAAGTATTCGACATTTTTTGGTAAAATCCTGTTTAGCTAAGTATTAAATTGACTTTAGCTTAGCGTATCGATAAACTGGTATATAGTTAAATTCAAGATATGATGAGGTGATTGCGTGTTTAATTTGGCCTTAGTTATGGGCATTTCGTTACTGGTTGTCATTATGATTATTAATATGATTGTCACCTTGGCATCTTCTGACAGTGGCTATGGCATTTATATACCTGCAGCTGTCGCATTTGTTGCCGGGATCCTCATGGTGACCATTTCATCCTTTGCCAAAATTGAAATGATTGGACTCGGCTTTGGCGGATGGGGCGGTGCCAGTCTGTTTGCTTCTGCAATCGGGTTCATCGTGACATCACTTGTTGAAACGTACAGACATGCGTAAGTGAAGGGTTGTTTGAACAAATATCTGCCTGATGGGAAAAGGCAGATATTTTTTTGTAAGAAACGTATAACATTTTGGATGACGTTTTCAATACCGAAATCAGCTCATTCGCCGATTTCTTCCAATCCGACTTCTAACTTCTGGCATCTGTAAAGACGCATCAGCGTTTTTTCTTTCAGCAGAAGGGATGAAATTTCAGCAGAGGCCCGGGAGATTTGGACTTTAACTGGAAACGCCATCTGGAAAATGAATGGTATCCTAATATGTATTGGAAAAGGGGCACCCTTACGATTAAGCGCAGGGTACCCCTTTGATTTCAAAGTAACGCATAAGCTTTCATTTTTTCATGATCCCGAACTTTTCGATGGAAAGTCGTCATTTACAGGGGTTCTTTTACCGCGGTCTATGTTCCACTGGTGTTTTCTAAACTTAAGCAATGTCAGCCCTTCCTGCTCTGACATCCTTGCGACCCCGAAGCCGCGCCAGTGTGAATAAGTGTCCTCAAAAACGAACAAGTAGAATGCCAGAAAATGACAACTTACTTGCTACTTCATTTGTCAATCAATTAATAATCTCATAGAATTTGATTAATGTCAATACTTTTTGTGAAAAAAACAAAAATACCCACTTGAGCGGGGACCGATGTGGCTAACGGGGGCCAATAAATGAATTCGGGAAGCCAACACGCTGAAGACTGGCAAGCTGAAAATTCGGATGATAGACTAATACAAGATTGGCTGAATAGGGGATGTTAGGATGAATGTGCTTTTTCAAGTTGTGTTGCCGATTATGGCTGTATTTGGGGCAGGATTTTTATTGCAGCGGATCCGAATTCTTGATGTGAAGTCACTCGCAGCGGCATCGATTTATATCTTCCTGCCTGCACTCATTTTCACAACATTATATGAAGCTAGCTTTAACCAGGGATACACCATCATTGTTATATTTGCCTTCTCGCTCTTATTAGCCATGATCGTGATGGTTAAACTGTTTGCACGTATTTTCAAATGGCCGGGTTCAGTGGAAAGCGGGGCGATTTTGACGACCGCGTTCATGAATGGTGGCAATTATGGCGTGCCGGTTATTTTGTTCAGTATTGGTGAAGCGGCCATGCCGTACGCTATTTTTCTAATGGTCCTTCAAACACTGATCATGAACGTGTTTGGCGTTTATTATGCTTCACGCAGCGCGAGCGGTTTTTTGCGGGCATGCAAAAGCGTGTTTAAAATGCCGGCAACATATGCGGCTGTTCTGGGGGTCGGATTTCAGGCTTTATCACTTAACATCCCTGAATCGGTTTATTCGACCCTGACGATGTTAAGTGATGCAGCTATTCCACTGATGATGGTTATATTAGGGATGCAGCTGGCATCAATTACATCTCTGTCATTCAACTGGCAGGTTATTTTGTCAGCAGCGGGAACCCGGATGATTCTGTCGCCTTTGCTTGCCTTTTTATTTATTTGGTTAGTACCGGTTGATCCGGTCATCAGCGCTGTTCTTGTCATTGTAGCGGCCATGCCGAGCGCGGCTACGACGACCATGTATGCGATCGAATTTGATTCCGAACCTGATCTTGTTTCCAGTATCACGCTTGTCACGACCCTTGCCAGCATTATTACTGTGACGGTTCTATTGAATGTTATCACGTAATAGGAATGATGTTTCTCAGTTTACCTATTGGGGTACTTGATTGATATACAGTATTTCCGAAAGGGCGAAGCAAATGCTTCGGACTATTTTAATGATCATTGGTGCGATCGTCGTCGTTGGTTGGATTGTTTCGATGCTTTAATGCGCTTAAATGTAGGTGCTATTTTAACGAAAAACGTGTACTTGAAGCCCTAAATCATATTTAAAACGCCAAGAATCATGAGTAAAAATGGGGGCAGTAATGTCAGTTGCTGCAGCCATTTTTTTGCTGACAGAAAAATCCCCAGCCGGACACCACACCAGACAAACAATCCGCTCATCAATGCGATGGCAAAGGCGGTTAAAAAGGGTGAATAACCGAGCATAGCAGCGCCCAATCCCGCACCAAATGCGTCAATGGCCAATGCGAATCCCAGAAACACCGCTTCCATCGCCGAAATACTGCCAGATTGGTCCAAATCGGCTCGTTGAGGTTCTTTGATTACCGTTTTGAAATGATGCCATTTTTCCTCATCCGAAAGCTTTTTAAAAGGGGCGTCCTGTTTGGAACGGACGACATTATATAAGCAATACAAACCGATCAGCAGCAGGATAATGCCGCCGATATTGTCGGTCAGACCAGGGGTGATAAACGTTTTAATCACATTCCCGATTGTCATCGATAGATAAACGATCAAGCCGGAACAGAACATAATAATGCCCAATGCTGCAAGCGGCACGTGGACACGCCGCATTCCATATGACATGCCGACACCGAATCCATCGATACTGACGCCGGTAATTAAGAGGATTAAACCGGTATAGTAAAGCATCGGTATCATTTTCCTTTCTGCATTGGTATACCATAGTGTATTGAAAAAGAAACCGGTGTGTGAAAAACGCACACAGCACAAAATTTGTGTTAAAGTAGCATCAAACCGTTTTTAAAGAGAGGATTTATGACATGAGCAAAACAGTTGTATTAGCTGAAAAGCCTTCTGTCGGCCGGGATATTGCCCGCGTGCTGAACTGCAACAAAAAAGGCAATGGCTATATGGAAGGATCAAAATATATTGTGACATGGGCGCTGGGGCATCTCGTTACCCTTGCCGACCCTGAGATGTATGAGGATAAATGGAAAACATGGCGCTTGGATGATCTGCCAATGCTACCAAACCAGTTAAAATTGGTGGTCATTAAAAAATCCGGCAAACAGTTTAACACGGTTAAAACACAGCTGAACCGCCAGGACGCCGGTGATATCGTGATCGCAACCGACGCCGGACGTGAAGGGGAATTGGTTGCCCGCTGGATTATTGACAAGGCACGTGTTAACAAGCCTGTGAAGCGACTGTGGATTTCCTCGGTCACGGATAAGGCGATCCGTGATGGTTTTAAACATCTGAAGCCAGGCAAACAGTACGAAAACCTCTATGCATCGGCCGTGGCGCGTTCGGAAGCGGATTGGTATGTCGGGCTGAATGCGACCCGTGCGCTCACGACAAAATTCAATGCCCAACTGTCGACCGGGCGCGTGCAGACACCGACGCTTGCAATGGTGCGGGCACGCGAAAAAGAAATCAACGACTTCCGGCCGCAGCCATTTTACGGCTTGGAGGCGAGGACGAAAACCGGCCTGACGCTCACCTGGCAGGACGGCCAAAACAACAGCCGGCTCTTTTCCAAAGAGAAAGCCGCAAAATTGCGTGACGGGTTAAAAAATAAATCCGGCAAAATTGTCAATGTGGATAAATCGCATAAGAAAAAACACGCACCGCAGCTGTATGATCTGACAGAACTGCAGCGGGTGGCGAACCGTATTTTCGGATTTTCCGGTAAACAGACCCTGTCACTGATGCAAAAACTGTATGAACAGCATAAAGTCCTGACGTATCCACGGACTGACTCACGCTACCTGTCGTCAGATATTGTCCCAACATTGAAAGACCGGGTGAAGGCCGTTAACGTCGATGACTATAAGCGTGTGGCGGGCCAATTGATCAACAAGGATTGGAAACTCCCCAAATCGGTCGTTGACAATGCCAAGGTGTCCGACCACCACGCGATCATCCCGACAGAGGAACCACCTATGCTGGCTGATTTGACCAGTCAGGAACGAAAAATCTATGATCTTGTTGTCAAACGGTTTTTGGCTGTTCTGTCCGAACCGTATGAGTATGAGCAGCTAACCATTGAAGCGCAGATTGGCAATGAACGCTTTACCGCAAAAGGTAACAATGTCAGAAAACAAGGCTGGAAAGCGATATATAATGATAGTGGTGAAGCCGGGGGTCAGCTGCCAGATGTCCAGCAGGGTGCGACGCTAGCTGATATCAACATAACCATGACAACCGGCGAAACGAAGCCACCGGAACGTTTTACCGAGGGAGCACTCCTGCAAGCGATGGAAAATCCGGTACGCTACATGAGCCAGGATGAAAAGCATCTGGCTAAAACAATCAGTAAAACCGGTGGGATCGGCACGGTTGCCACACGGGCTGATATCATTGAAAAACTGTTCAACAGCCAGCTGATGGAACTGCGCGGGAAATATATTTACACGACTTCGAAAGGCCGGCAGCTGCTCGAGCTGGTGCCGGAGGAGCTGCGTTCACCGGCACTTACCGCTGAATGGGAAACCAAACTCAGCCAGATAGCAGAAGGTAAATTGAATAAGAAGCATTTTATCAATGATATTAAAGGGTATACAAAAGAAGTCGTCCAGCAGATTAAAACGAGTGATGAGACGTTTAAACATGATAATCTGACCGGAAGCAAATGCCCGGACTGCGGCAAACTCATGATGGAAATCGATAATAAAAATGGTAAAATGCTCGTCTGTCAGGACCGATCATGCGGTTACAAGAAGAATATTTTCAAACGGACAAATGCAAGATGCCCGAATTGCCACAAACGGATGGAACTGCGTGGTGAAGGTGACGGGAAAACATTTACCTGTCAATGTGGTTTCCGCGAAAAACTGTCGGATTTTAATAAACGGAAAGAACAGGCAAAAAATCAGAAGGTCTCCAAAAAAGACGTCAATCAATACTTGAAAAATCAAGATGACGGCTTTAAAAATAACGCATTGGCAGAGGCGCTGTCCAAGTTAAAAGAATAGATTGGCTCAGGATCCCTGGCACGGGGGTCCTTTTTATAGCGGTTTTTTGCGTTTTAGCTGCTAGTGGCTCACTGCAAATTAGAGAAAAACAATTTAAGTATACTAGTATTATAGGAATAATTATGTTAATGTATTGAAATATAAATCACTGATCTTATAAAACGCATTAGGAAAGGAGGGCCTGTCATGACAAATAAGACGGATCAGCATAATAATATAGGGTTCACCCGATTTTTGAATGCTATCGAACGCATCGGGAACAAATTGCCTGATCCATTTATGCTGTTTGTCACCCTTGCCATATTGGTTGTACTACTATCCGGATTCATTTCGTTATTTGATGTCACGTTCAGCGAGCCTGGCAGTGCTGACCAGATATCGGTTAAAAACCTATTATCAGCTGAAGGGCTGCAGTTCATGGTGACTTCTGTCATTGAAAACTTTGTCGGCTTTGCGCCGCTTGGCATTGTGCTGACAATGATGCTTGGTGTTGGACTTGCGAATAAAGTCGGCCTGCTTGAAACATTTATCAAAAACACGATCCTCCGTGCACCAAAGGCCTTGGTGACGTATGCTGTCATCTTTACGGGAATACTCGGTAATCTTGCTGCAGATGCAGCGTTTGTGATTGTTCCGCCACTGGCAGCCATGGTGTTTTATAACGTTGGCAGACATCCGCTGGCAGGACTGGCCGCCGGTTTTGCCGGTGTTGGAGCCGGTTTTACGGCCAATATCATTGTCGCCAATACGGATGCTGTTTTATCCGGTATATCAACCGAAGTGATGCAGACCATTGAAGGGGCGGCAACAGTCACGCCAGTTGATAATTGGTATTTTATGCTTGTTTCGACGCTTTTTCTAACAGTTGCCGGCGGATTAGTCACAGAAAAAATTGTCGAACCGAGACTGGGCCAATACGAAGGCGGGCTGACGAAAGAATTTGCGGAGACAACGTCACAGGAAAAGAAAGGCCTGTGGAATGCTGCTTTAGCTGCTGTTTCCTACATTGCCCTTTTGGTTCTCGTTCTCGTCTGGCCGGATTCCCCGTTGCGTAATGAAGAAGGGGGCATGATTCCATCGCCTTTTATTTCGGGCATTGTACCAGTCATTATGCTGTTTTTCATTACGATTGGGGTTGCATATGGGGTAACATTGAATAAAATTGAGAACTCTCGGTCGATTGCCAAATATATGGGCGAAGCCATGAAAGATATGTCCGGCTTCATCGTACTTATTTTTGCGGTGTCACAGTTCATTGCCTATTTTGAATGGACCAACATCGGCTCATGGCTGGCAGTGACCGGTGCCTCATTCCTGGAATCTGTGAATATGACGGGCATCAGCGTTGTTGTTCTGTTTATATTACTGACAGCCATTTTGAACTTGGTTGTGTATAGTGGTGCAGCGCAGTGGGGGCTTGAAGCGCCGGTGTTTCTGAAGATGTTTTATTTTTTGGACTACCACCCCGCTTTTATTCAGGCTGCCTATCGTGTAGCCGACTCATCGACGAATATTGTAACACCGATGAATCCGTACTTTGTTATTGTGCTTGCCTTTATGAAGGAATATGATCATAAAGCGGGAATCGGTACATTAATGGCTCTTATGCTACCGTACAGCATGGTCTTTCTGGTTGTCTGGATCCTTTTGTTCCTGGCATTCGTATTACTGGGTATTCCATTTGGTCCGGGTGTTGGCATGCATGTTTAATAGATAAAAAGTAATCCAGTCCTTCATCGTTTTTGAATCCTATGATAAACTGTAAAGAGATTATTATCGTTTCGAGGCTAATAATTGAACAGACTAGCCAAGGGGGAGGAAGAGGCAAATGTCGGAAAATGAAGCACTGGAAAGGACAACAGGTGATAAAAAGATTCAAACGTTAGATTTCATATTTGGACCGTTTGGGGCAGCGGTACCGTTACTATTTTTTGTCGTTTGGGCGATCACCATCAGTATGCTTGATTTATCATCTGAAGTTGCGCTTGTCATGGGGGCCATCATTGGTCTGACACTTGGGTTGCTGCTGTGTAAAAGTAAATGGGCCGATTACGCCCAGGGACTGTTCGATGGTCTTGCCCAGCCTGTCGGTGTCATTGCGATGGTGGCATGGTTTTATGCGGGAATGTTTGCACAAGTCCTGCAGGTAGGCGGTCTTGTCGAAGGGCTCGTTTGGGTTGGTTCGGTTACAGGTGTTGAAGGTGGTATGTTCGTGGCATTATCCTTTCTGCTGGCGGCAACGTTTTCCACTGCAGTCGGCACCGGCTACGGAACCACGGTCGCTTTTTGTACATTAATGTATCCAGCGGGCATTGCAGTTGGGGCTGATCCGACATTCATGTTTGCAGGTATTTTGGCCGGGGCTGTGTTTGGTGATAACCTGGCACCTGTGTCAGATACGACGATTGTGTCTGCGACAACCCAGGATGCTGATGTGCCAGGGGTCGTTCGCAGCCGTTTTAAATATTCAATCGTGGCCGCTGTACCGGCTTTTATTTTGTTCGCTGTTTTCGGGGGTGGCGGCAGCTCACAGGCTGATCAGACAGCTGTCAGTTCTGTGATCGAATCTGTCAATCCCAGCGGTTTATTGATGCTCGTTCCGTTTGCGTTCGTTCTTATCCTTGCTTTATCCGGGCATCATCTGCTTACATCTTTAACATGGGGTATCATTGCAGCTGTCCCGATTATTGTGCTGCTTGGACTGGGTGCGCCCGGCGATATTTTAAGTTTCAATCCGGATTCGGAAATGGTTGTGGAAGGTGCCCTGATCGAGGGGATAACCGGGTATTTTAATATGGCGATTCTGATCCTCCTGATTGTAGGTGCTGCCCACTTGTTGCGATTAGGTGGGACAATGGCGTCCATCACCAGCGGGCTTGTCAAGTGGATCAAACAGTCCGTCCGTAAAGCTGAAGTGTCAATCTGGGCTATTGTTTCGTTATTAAACAGTTCGATCACCATTAATACGGCAGCAGAAATTGCAGCCGCGCCATTTGTTAAGGAGATTGGCTCCAGATATAAAATACACCGCTATCGGATGGCGAACATGCTTGATGCGGTAACATCGGCATTAGGCTATATTTTTCCGTGGGGAGCCCCGGTCTTATTGGGCTGGTCGACGATCCAGACGATGCAGGGACAGTATGACTGGCTGCCGATCGTTGAACCAACTGCCGTGTTCCCATTTGTTTTTCAGGGGTGGTTTTTGTTCATCATTATGCTGATTGCCGCCCTGACCGGCTGGGGATTGCGCTATGAAGGCAAAAATGGTGAGGAATTGAAAGAAAAACCACGTGATTAATTGATTCTTGAATGGAGATCTTCTCAGGAAGGTCTCCATTTCACATGTAAAAATCCGGATAGGAAAAAAATTAGATGCCGGACCATGTCAGCGACAATCTTTGTCAGGAGTGAGGATAAGATGAAAATAATCGGAGCCATCGATGATGAAACACGCTGTGAACACTATCACAGCCCGAATGACAGAATCGCCATTAAATTTAAATGCTGTGGGGCGTATTTTTCCTGCTATCAGTGTCATGCGCAATATGGGTGTGGTCAGGTAAAAGTATGGCCGCGGGATAAATTTCATGATCAAGCGATTTTATGTGGTCATTGTAAAGCAACGTTGTCAATTAACGATTATTTAGCAAGCGGTTACAGCTGTCCTTCCTGTGATGCAGCTTTTAATCCGGGGTGTGCGTTACATAGCCACCTCTATTTCGCAAAAAAATGATAGTGGATCGGAACTGTTTACGAGTTCCCCAGAAATCATGTATCATAAATGTATAGTTGGAAGGAGGTTACAATTGTGGCATTTGTGATATTAGACCCATGCCGCGGTGAAAAGTCAGGTGAATGTGTGACGGTTTGTCCCGTAGACTGTATTGAGGAAGGACCGGAACAATTTTACATAGATCCGGATGTTTGTATTGACTGTGCTGCGTGTAAATCGGTATGCCCGGTTGATGCTATCGTGGAAGAATATGATCTGGAACCGGAACAGGAAAAATATCTTGAAGAGGCTGAGGAATTTTTTGCGAACAAGTGACGTTTTCGGTAAAAAACCCTTGTACGTGTCGTTTGGGGACATGGTACAGGGGTTTTTTGTTACAGGAAAGGCCATGTTGTCGTTCTTGGGGCATAAACTGAGGGATTAATTTGCTAACTGATGCTTCAATTGGTTGATGTTCCGTTCGTTTTTTACTGTTTTCTCCCAGATATGATCCTGGTCTGCACGCAGTATTTTGAATTCATCCATAATTTCCCGGTGACGTTTGTCGCTTTCTGTGCTCATGGTGGTTTGTTGCTCCCTTATAGCAGCTTGCTCTTCTTTCGTGGCAGCCTGATCTTTCTTGATTTGCGCCAGATCTTCTTTTATGGCAGTCTGCTCATTTTTCATGACGGTTTGTTCTTCTTTCATGGCAGTCTGCTCATTTTTCATGGCGGTTTGTTCTTCTTTCATGGCAGTCTGCTCATTTTTCATGGCGGTTTGTTCTTCTTTCATGGCAGTCTGCTCGTTTTTCATGGCGGTTTGTTCTTCTTTCATGGCAGACTGCTCATTTTTCATGGCGGTTTGTTCTTCTTTCATGGCAGCCTGCTCATTTTTCATGACGGTTTGTTCTTCTTTCATGGCGGCCTGTACCTCTTTCATACCAGCTTGGCCTGTTTCCATATGGGTAATTTTCTCTTTCATTTCTGTCTGTTCAGTCCGCATGCTCCCAACCATTGCGATTAACTGGGAAAGCATGTCCTCCATGCGCTCTAGGCGTTGTTCATCCATTTGTTTCACCTCCTTTTCGCCTAGTATACCTTTTCTATTAATAGAATGCTATAGAATATCTATTCGTTTTCGGCTTTTTCCGCAATCTTGCTTTTAATCCAGCGTTCAGCGGTTGAATCTTCCACTTGATAGACTTTGCCGGCGCGAAGCAGGTCACCGTGGTACATCGTCTGGACATTCATTTTGATTTTGCGCATGCCAATGCTCCTTTGTATGATAATCACACCTATTATATCATACGATCACCTTGTTTTAAGCCTTCCCCTTTATTAAAAGAAAGGCCGCTTAGCCTAAGGCATCAGCGGCGGATCAGCTGCCATGCTTTTTCCGTATCGGTTGTCGGCTGGTGGCAGGCAAAGTTTTCACACACGTAAATGGTTGTATCGGTATCGATCTGTTTGTAATCAGCTGTGAATGGGGCTGCTTCAGCTAGTGCCTCCGGTTGATCACTGGCAAGGAGTGTCACATCAGGCAAAAATGCCTGCTGGAGCTCAGTTGTAAACGGGTCTTCGCCACCAATCACAACGACTTCTTTGGTCGGGTTTTCCATTAGAAGCAGGCTTTGAACAAAATGGATACCGGCTTCAGGAACGCGTTTAATCGCATCGTAAAAGGTATAGTACATGTCGTCGAGTTTATCAAGATAGGCTGTTTCGCCGGTGAGATAGCCCATTTTGGCGAGCATAACAGCCGCGACACCATTACCTGACGGAAGAGCGCCATCATAAACGTCTTTTTCCCGCGACAGGAGTTCTTCACTGTCATGACCATTGAAAAAGAAACCACCCTGGTCCGTATCCCAGAACAAATCAATCATGTCATTGGTCAAGCTGCGTGCCATTGTCAAGTAATGCAGCGAAAATGTTGCTTCATATAGTTCAGCGTAAGCCCATATTAAAAAGGCATAATCATCCAGGTATCCGTTATGTTTGACATTACCATCACGGTAGCGTGCCATGACGCGGCTGTCCTGCATGAGGTTTTCCTCAATAAACGTAGCTGTGGTCTTGGCAGCATCCGTGTAATCCGGTTCATTAAAAACTTTTCCGGCCTTGGCAAGTGCTGCCATCATCATGGCATTCCAGGACGTTAAGATTTTATCGTCCACATGCGGATAAATCCGTTCTTCACGTGCGGCAAGCAGTTGCTTTCGTGATGCATCCAGTTCCTGTTTCAGCTCAGTCAGTGTCATATGGTTGTCGCTTGCAGCCTGGTCCAAGTTTGTGGTCAGCAGATTCGGGATGTTTTTCCCTTCAAAGTTGCCCTCAGGAGAGATGTCATAAACCGATGCATATAAATCACCACGTTCGTCGCCGAGTACATTCATTATTTCATCATAATTCCAAATATAGTACTTACCCTCAACGCCTTCCGAGTCTGCGTCAATCGCCGAGTAGAATCCGCCTTCTGAACTGCGCATTTCGCGCATGACAAATTCGATAATTTGCTCGCTTATCGTTTTATAGAACGACTTTTTGGTGATCTGGTAACATTCGGTATAGGCCATCAGCAGCAGGGCATTATCGTAAAGCATTTTTTCAAAGTGCGGAACGAGCCATTCTTCATCAGTCGAATAGCGGGCAAATCCGAAGCCAACATGGTCATAGATCCCACCGTTAGCCATCTTTTTCAGGGTGCTTTCTGCCATTTCTAATGCAGCGGTCTCACCGGTGAAATGGTAGTATCTAAGCAAAAACAGCAGATTTTGTGGTGTGGGGAATTTTGGTGCGTCGCCAAACCCGCCATTTGTGATATCGTATCGCTTGCCGAGCTGCTGAAAGGCTTCATCGGCCATTTCTTTCGTCAGCCGATTCTCGCTCTTGGCCGTGACTGTCTTCTCCAGTGCATCGGTGACACTTTTGGTCACTTGCGCAATTTGCTCAGGATCTTCTTTATATTTTTGGTACAGTTGTGTGATGACTTCCATGAAACCAGGCATGCCGTATTTGCTTTCCCTTGGGAAATAAGTACCGGCATAAAACGGAACTTTTTCAGGCGTCATAAAGATGGAGAGCGGCCAGCCGCCGTGACCGGTCATCATCTGGCATACTTTCATATAAACGGAATCAATATCTGGACGTTCTTCACGGTCGACTTTAATGGCTATATAATGGTCATTTAAATAAGATGCGATGTCTTCATCTTCAAATGATTCATGCGCGAAGACATGACACCAATGGCAGGTGGAGTAGCCAATAGAAAGGAAAATCGGTTTGTCCTCCTGCTGTGCTTTTTCAAACGCCCCATCCCCCCACGGATACCAGTCAACCGGATTGTAAGCATGCTGCTGAAGATAGGGGGATTTTTCATCGATTAACCGATTCGGTTCATTTATATTTGATGTCATACGGTAACACCTTCTTTATTAGGGATTTGTATACAGTTTATCCAAAGCAATACGGAAATAACAAACAAAAGACCATTCTACTTGTACAATGATAAGGCATAACGATTGTATAATTGTATGATTCAGATCATAATTATAGTCAAAATCTATCAATTGAAAGGATAAGGATGAGATGGAGCTGAGACAACTTGAATATTTTATAGCGGTCAGCAAGGAACTGCATTTTTCAAGGGCTGCCGAAAAGTTAAATATCGCCCAGCCAACGTTGAGCCAGCAAATTAGAATTTTGGAAGATGAGGTGGGCATTCCGCTATTTGATCGTATCGGCAAAAAAACAGCCCTGACAGAAGCAGGCAAAATATTGCTGCATCACAGCAGGCGTGTGTTTTATGAAATCGAACAGGCCCAGGCTGCCCTAAGGGATTTAAATGGCCTGCAGACGGGAAAACTCACAATTGGCTCACTTATGACATGTGTCAGCTATCTGCTGCCGTCCGCCATATCAACATTTAAGCAGCTGTACCCGAATATTGGTTTATCGGTATATGGGTTAAGAACAGGTGATATTAAAACGGGTCTGCTTGAAAATGGCTTGGACCTTGGAATTTCATTCTTGCCGGTAGAAGATGCAGAATTGGCATCGATTCCATTATTTACGGAAGAGCTTTCATTGGCTGTTCCAGCAAATCATCCACTTGCAGGTGCAGAAGCGGTTGAAATGGAAACACTCGAGCATGTACCGGCCGTTTTGCTGCCTGAAAATTACTTTCTGAGACAGCTTATTGACTCGTATTGTGCTGAGATCGGGATGATACTAAGGCCGACCCTTGAAATGACGACGCTGGAATCATTGACCCAAATGGTTTCTGAAGGAATCGGTGTCACCATTCTGCCGGCGCCATATCTTGACACGTTAAGGAGTCCTAAAATTGCAAACGTCAAGCTGATTAACCCGACGATGGAAAGAAAGATTGGGTTCGTCTACAGAAAAGACAAATTTATGTGTACGGCAACACGAGCTTTTATTGATCAGGTGACGGAAACAAGTGGCCTATTAGTAAAATAAAAAAATGAGAGAGCATCATCATGATGCCTCTCATTTTGTGAATTAGCCGTTCTTCACGTCCTCCATACTTGCACCGTAATTGATGTGGTAGGGTTGTCCATCTAAAACTAATGCAGGAACGGATTTCACTCCGGCAGATTCCGCTTCACTGACACGTGAAGAATCATCGTTAAAGTCAACGATTTCCACATCCACCTTTGATTGGTCTAAAAATCCTAGCATATTTTTCTCTGCATCCTGACACACCGGACAGCCTGCATGATAAAAAGTTGCTTTACTCAACAGTATGACCTCCTTTAATAATGACTTATCTCTACCATAAAGCGTATAGGGAGCATTATCAATTAGTGATTTTCGATCGTTATGATAGGCTGTAGCTATGGAAAATAGATTAGCAGATTTTTAAAAGGCAGAAAGCCACCATGCCGTAATGGTTATTCTCGCATTGACAGGGATAAACATCTGGGAGGTTAGAGCTTTACTCCGTCCTTCACCATAAATGAAACACACGGAATCCGGTCTGAATTGACGGTATCGTCGGCTTCAAAAACATTAATCAGCTCATACTGCCGACTGCCCGATTTCAGAACGTATTGCTCGATTGTCTCGTTGTTGTAGTCCACGATCAAATACTCAGGAACGCCGAACAAGGCATAGCTTTCCTTTTTCATAATCCGATCCCGGTTTGCACTGTTAGGAGAGAGGATTTCAACCACTAAATCGGGTGGACCGACGATGGCATGTTCTTCAATAATATGTTCCCGGCTGCGATGAATCATCAAAATATCCGGCTGACGTGTTTCGATGTCGGATAGAATGACATCAATCGGCGAGTCGATGATGATATACTCGTTTTCACATGAATCGATTAAAGCTTTTTCCAGACGTTGACTGATCCGCTGGTGTGTTGTCGTTGGTGATGGTTTCAACTCAAGTATGCCATTAACAATTTCATATTGGTTGTTATCTTCCGGCAGTTGGTAATAATCATCGACAGTCCACCCTGGTTCGTTAATGACAGGCTTTTTAGGCCGCTTTTTTTCATACATGACATTCACTCCTTTCTATCTATTCTATTATCGCATTATTCGAAAAAAATTACCATGAAAGAACAGGAACTTAATTTTCCGGATCAGACTGTCACTTTGCGATTATTCGACAAATGCTATTACATTGGAGAACTACCCCATTAATTCCTAAAACCCATTTTAATATGAGCTGCTTTTGACCAAAAAATGAAATACAATTTTAAAATAACGCTTGTTTATTAACATAAAATTCTATATTGTGGATAGTAGTAAGGAACGTTTCGGGGAAAAGGATGATTTGAATATGAGTTATGTCATTGGGATCGATGGGGGCGGGACGAAAACAAAAGCTGTCATAGCGGATATGAACGGAAAGGTTATAGCTGCCAATTCGACCGGTTCAACAAATCCGAATATTGTTTCAAAACAAAAACTCAGACATACACTGGAAGCTTTATTTAATTCGCTAGAAAAGTCTTCAAACATACCCATGAAATATATTCAATTTGTTTTCGCAGGGGTTTCCGGTGCAGGTAATGAAACAAATAAAACGACCTTAAGAGATATCATGGCATCATGTCTTCCAGATGGGATACCGATTCGTATTGAAGCCGATACAGTCAATGCATTATATTCCGGCACATATGGTGACCCCGGCATTGTACAAATTTCCGGTACAGGATCGATTACGTATGGCGTTAATCGTCATTTAAAACATGAACGGGCTGGTGGATGGGGTTATTTATTCGGCGATGAAGGAAGCGGTTATGATATTGGCAGACAAGGCATCATTCACGCGCTAAAATCAGTTGATGGACGTGGTCCTGAAACGGTGCTGCTTCCGATGATCTATTCTCACTTTGAAGTGACCAATGCCCAATCACTGATACAGAAAATTTATACAGCCTCAGTCCCAAAAAATAAAATCTCACCAATTACTGAAATTGTCTTTGACGCTTATAAACGAGAGGACCCATCCGCAAAAATGATATTACAGCAGGCAGCAGAAGAGATGTGTCTAAGTATTGGCACATTATATGAAAAGCTCTTTGAACCGGGTGAAAAGACAGAGGTTGTTTTATGTGGTGGCGTATTCAATGAAACGAGCATATTACCGAAGCTGATAAAAACGGAATTACAAACTTATACTGCTATTAACGTTATGTTACCCAAGATGCCTCCTGTGGGTGGTTCAATTATAGGAGCCTATTTAATGCAGGATAGAGCTTTTGATAATACAGTGATTAACACTATCATCAAAACAATCTGAAGAAGAGGTGATACATTTGTCACATACAAAAGGCGGGCTCATTATTTTAAAGGAAATGGTTAATCGTCTACCACCTTCAGAGCGGAAAATCGCCGAGTATATTTTGAACAATCCTGAAGAATCGATTCTTTTAACAGCATTAAGTCTCGGGGAAAAGAGTGAAACAAGTAGCGCAGCAGTCATTCGTTTATGCAAATCGTTGGGATTCAGCGGATTTCAGGAGTTGAAAATCAGGGTTACCGGAGATCTCCAGGCAGAATCCAGTAACGAATACCGCGATATTGAACCGAACGAAGGTTACCGAAACATTATTGATAAAGTGACATCAAATACGATTCAAACATTAAAGGAAACGGTTGATATTATGAGTGAAAAGCAGCTGGAAAACGCAGTGACTGCTTTATCAAATGCTAAATCAATTATCTTCTTTGGGGTTGGTGCATCGTATATTGCTGCCAGTGATGCTGAGCAAAAGTTCATCCGGATCAATAAGAATGCATATTCATTTTCAGATGCACATATGGCTGCCACTTCAATCGCGAATAAGGGGCAGGGTGATGTAGTAGTCGGGATCTCTTTTTCAGGTAGTACGGAGGAAACGAGTAAGTTATTAAAGATAGCCAAACAAAAAGAAGTAACGACAATTAGTATTACGAAATATGGAAGCGCGCTTTTGAGTCAATTCTCTGATATTCAGCTGCATACATCTGCTGCTAAAGAGGCAACCTTTCGAAGTGGAGCTACATCTTCAAGAATTGCACAGCTGCATGTCATCGATATTTTATTCATGTGTCTGGCCTCGGTGGAGTATGATGAAACCATTCAATACTTGGATGAAACCCGGAAAGCGATCGCTTTATTAAATGTGGATTCATAAGGTTTTACTTTTTTTGCTTTGATTGAAATTATATTACGAGCTTTTAAAATATGATTGACAAATTAGTTCAATCGGCCTATAATAAAACTAATTGAAAGCGCTTTTTTATATAGCGTTAATACGGCATTAATGATGCATGGGATTGGTAACGACTGATGACCCATTAAAACTGGACCTCTCCCTAATAGTTTCATAGGCGTCAACGATTAGCCAGCTGAAATGGAAAAGCGTATTGTTATGAAGAAGGGTGTTCTTATGAAGCAGCAGGAAATCCGGATCTCATCACATAAAGCGGGTATGGATGAAGAAAGACTGAAGAACGCTTTCACTATTTTATCACGTGAAATAGAGGCGAAAAGGATTCCTGGAGCTGCAGCTGTTGTTGGCAAAAAAGACCTGATTGCCGGCAGTTTTGCAGGTGGAAGCATTATGATTGATGAAACTGTGAACACCCCGGTAAATCAAGATACGATCTTTGATTGCGCATCCTTAACGAAAGTGGTTATAACCCTGCCATTGGTTTTGCGGCTTATGGAACAAGGCTTAATCGAACTGGATGAACCTGTCTCTACTTATGTTCCTGCCTTTCATAAGGGAGCTAAATCGCACGTTACAATAAGACATTTGTTAACGCATACATCTGGTTTGAAACCGCATATCCGTAACGATTTTACAAACTGGAAGCCCGAGGAAGCTAAAGCATATATTTATTCACAGGAATTGGATCATTATCCCGGGAAATGGGTCGTGTATAGTGATCTAGGTTTTATTATATTAGGCGACATTATTGAGCGTATTTTAAACCAGCCATTGGATAAAGCTGCGGAAGCCTATATTTTGCATCCATTAGGAATGGTAGATACCTATTTTAATCCCCCTGACCATTTGAAAAGCCGAATCGCTGCTACAGAGTATCGCAGGGATCTTAAGCGCTATCAATGGGGAGAGGTTCATGATGAAAAAGCGTATGCTTTTGGAGGTATAAGCGGCCATGCCGGTCTATTCTCCACAGTTGGTGATTTAGCCCGATACGCACAAATGTGGCTCAATCAAGGTGAATTGGGAGATGCGTTAATTTTCTCACCTGTAACCGTTGAGAATTCGATTAGAAATTATACACTATTACTGAACGGAAACAGAGGTCTTGGGTGGGTTTTAAAAGGCGACACATTAGATGCATCCGGGGATCTTTTTTCCCAATACTCGTACGGTCACACCGGATTTACAGGAACAAGTTTATGGATAGACCCTGAAAAAGATTTGTTTGTTGTTTTATTGACGAACAGGGTTCACCTGGGGAGGGATCATTCTATTTTCAGGTTAAGAAGGGTGTTTCATAATGCTGTTATGGCAAGCGCCATCGATTAAGCCTCTGGGAGGAGAGATATACCAATCATGAGACTGGGAAATGAAAACTTATTCACTGAACCATATCATTCATTGTTACAGAATGCCCGGGTTGGAATGGTGACCAATTATACTGGCATAAATACATCGTTTGAAAGAACAATCGACCGATTAATTGAAAAGGGTGTAAACGTGAAAAAATTGTTTGCACCCGAGCACGGTTTTTACGGCGTTGGTAAAGCCGGAGAGTCTATGACAGACGAAGTGGACCGAAAAACTGGTATCGAAATCGTAAGCTTATATGGCCAAACGACGTATATGAATCCAAGTTTATTAGAAGGTATCGACGTTTTAATCCTCGAAATTCAGGACGTTGGTGTCAGGTTTTACACATATATTTCGACGATGTTCCGTGTAATGGAAGCTGCCGGACAGGCAGGTATCCCGCTTGTTATATTAGATCGTCCCAATCCGCTCGGTGGAACAGTAGTAGAAGGGTCGGGCGTTGAAAGTCGCTATCGTTCATTTGTCGGTGCATATGATTTGCCTATCCGGCATGGCATGACAATCGGTGAGCTTGCTGTTTTATATAAACATGAAAGGGATCTTAATGTGATCATTCACATTGTTAAGTTAGAGGGATGGAACAGAGACTGCCTTTTTTTAGATACAGATCTTAATTGGGTGCCGCCATCACCAAATATTCCCGATTTTAAAACGTCCCTTCTTTATCCTGGTACAGCGTTTATCGAAGGAACCAATATGTCGGAAGGAAGAGGGACCACGATGCCTTTTAGCTGGATTGGTGCGCCATGGATTAACGGTGAGAAGTGGGCTGATGTGTTGAATGAATTGGATCTCCCTGGTGTGATGTTCCGGCCGATTATGTTTAAACCTGCGCTCTCAAAATATCAGGGTGAGGTGATTGAAGGCGTTGAAGTCCATATAACGGATCACAAACGTTTTATTCCCACAACAACAGGCCTCCACATCATCAATCAAACATGGGCTTTGTATCCGGACCACTTTGAATGGATTGAGTCTGAAAGCAATCTTTTTATTGATTTGCTGTGGGGGAGTGCAAAATACCGTCATGATTTAACCAGGGGCCGGCCAGTTTCAGAAATCAGCGCGGAATGGGGGGCGTATGCGGCAGAATTCATTGAACGCAGAAAACCGTATTTACTCTATCCATAAAGGGGGTGGTGATGGTATAAACTAAGGGTTTTTCCGGTTTTGGCTCACAAAAATCATTCATTGGGGGAGAGTATAATGAACAGAAAAAAACTGCTTTTCGTGGCTTTTTTGGTCATGATTATGATGGTTGTATCCGCTTGCAGTGATTCTTCTGATACGTCAGAAGCTGAAGGAGATGAAGGCGGAGAAGGTGGAGAAGACGAAGAAATAACACTTGAATTCTGGACGATGCAATTACAGCCAACATTCACGGATTATATTGAAGGCATGATATCTGATTTCGAGGAAGAAAACCCAAACATAACGATTAATTGGCTGGATGTACCGGCAGCTGATCTGGAGCAGAAAATCCTGGCAGATGTAAGTGCTGATAACGCACCGGATGTTGTGAACTTAAATCCGGCATTTGGGGGCAGTCTGGCAGAGTTGGATGCGACAGTAAACATGGATGAGGCGGTTACAGATGAGGAAAGAGGCCGTTATCTCGATGGGGCCTGGGAAGCGAATCAATTGGAAGGGGAAACGTTTGGTGTTCCTTGGTATTTGGATACAGCCGTCACATTGAACAATGCTGAGATTTATGATGAAGCTGGATTAGATGTGGAACAGCCGCCGGAAACATATGAAGAAGCAAAAGAGTATGCCGAAACCATTAAAGAAGAAACCGGTAAATATGGTTACTTCCCATCGTTGGACCTTTCACTTCCATTACAGCATATGGAATTGATGGGTGTATCATTGATGAACGAAGATGGAACAGCCGCTTTTAATACAGAGGATGGCGTTGAAGTATTGGAATATTTCACTGAGTTGTATGAAAATGATTTGATTCCTGATGAGTCTTTAACAGGCGATCAGCGGGAAGGTACGAATTTTTATCAGTCAGGAGAAGTCGCATTTGGCGTTAACTTTTTCATAGCTGAGATTGAGGAAAATGCGCCCGAGATTTATGAAAACACTGTGCCTTCAACAGCGATTACAGGTGACTCCGGTAAGAAAAACATGACAGTACAAAATTTGGTTGTGCCTGAACAGAGTGAATACCAGGAAGCTGCAGTTGATTTTGCGCTATTCATTACAAACGCAGAAAATCAGGTTGAATTTGCTAAGCTGACGCCTATTTTGCCTTCTTCAAAAGAAGCGTTGGAAGACCCTTACTTTACAGAGCTGCCTGATGATGCAGATCCAATTGATCAGGTCAGAATTACCTCTGCAGAGCAATTGCCGGATGCGGAGCTGTTAGTTCCACCAATGGACAATTTCAATGATTTGCAAACAGTCATGCACGATGCATTTTCGCGCGCAATGATGGGTGAAATGACGCCTGAAGAGGCGCTGACACAGGCTGAAGAAGAATGGAACGCTATCGCAGCTGAATAGTGATCGTAAGGCAAAAGGATAAGGGGTGTTTACCCCTTTCCTTTCATTTGAAAAACAGTCATTATTTAACGTTTAAACGATTACCGGAGAAGAAGCGACATATATTGGATCTCCTGAAAATAGGAGGATATTGGATGAACAGACAGAAATTAACACCTTACTTGTTTTTAATCCCCGGTTCCATCATCCTGGGAGCATTTATTTTTTATCCTATGATACAGGCGATATGGTTAAGTCTTACTGAATATAACATGATTCAGGATGCTGAATTCATTGGTTTTGAAAATTATGAAGCCTTATTTAAGGATGATTTATTTTGGCAAACGCTGATGAACACGTTTATATATTTAATTGGTGTTGTGCCCGCTCTTGTTATTTTACCGATTTTTCTGGCTGTTTTGGTGAACCAGAAAATAAAGGGTATAGGTTTTTTCCGTTCTGCCTTCTTTGTGCCTGTTGTGACATCATTGGTTGTGGCAGGTATCGCATGGGACTGGGTGTATAAAGAACATGGCTTGTTGAATTATGCGTTGGAACTCGCAGGCATTATCAGTGAACCGGTTGGCTGGTTAACATCAACAAGCACAGCTTTACTGGCTGTGATGGTTGTGACAGTTTGGAAAGGTTTAGGATACTATATGATTATTTACCTGGCTGGTTTGCAGTCCATCCCTTCTGACCTTTATGAGGCAGCGAGAATTGATGGTGCAAACTGGTGGCAGCAAATAACACGTATAACAATCCCAATGTTAATGCCATTTATATTACTGGTTTCAATAATGTCATCAATCTCTGCGATGAAAGTCTTCGAGGAGATATACGTGATGACAGGTGGTGGCCCCCTCCACAGCTCCGAAACTCTGGTCTTTTTCATTTATAACGAGGCTTTCGCCAATCTGAATATGGGATATGCCAGTGCATCCGGAGTGATACTGTTCCTTTTGACTTTGGTCCTATCAATTATCAACATTAAGTTTATGGGTAAAAGTGGAAATCTTACGTGAGGAGGTAAAATAAGTGGCTTTAACATCTGTGAATGATCCCAAAACATTACGTAACAGGCTGATTGGTATCACTAAAAAAATATTAACCTATATTCTTTTGATTCTACTCACTTTGTTTATGCTTGGGCCTTTCTTGTGGCTCGTATCCACAGCGCTTAAATCCGGTGGTGAAAATATATTTCAGTACCCGCCTAAATTGATACCCGAACAACTGACGTTTACGAACTTTGTTAAAGTGATGGATACCTTCCCGTTTTGGCGTTATTTGTTTAATAGTGTTGTTGTTACAGTATTCACTGTGTTTTTTAATGTGTTATTTTGTTCACTTGCCGCATACCCATTGGCGCGAATGAATTTCAAGGGTAAAAATGTGATCTTTATATTAATCTTGAGCACCATGATGATACCATTCCAGCTCTTAATGATACCAATCTATATCATGTCGTTGAATCTTGGACTAAGCAATACATATGCTGGTATGATTTTGCCGCATATTACAACAGCGTTTGGTGTATTTTTAATGCGACAGGCATTTACGGTCATCCCGAAAGAATTGGATGAGTCAGCAAGAATGGATGGCGCGAACAGTTTCCAAATTTGGTTAAGGATACTGATGCCGCTTGTGAAGCCTTCGATCATTACACTGGTTATCTTTACGTTTATTTCGGCATGGGGTGACTTCCTCTGGCCATTGATTATTGTCAGTGATCAGGAGATGTTCACACTTCCACTTGGATTAAACATGCTTTCTGGTACATTCACGTCAGATTGGCGTTTAATTGCAGCTGGGGCCATTATATCGATGGCACCGATCATCATTTTCTTTTTGATTCTCCAAAGGCACTTCATTTCGGGTGTTATGCGGGGTGCTGTCAAGGGATAAACGAATGATATTTAACAACAGGTAAGGAGAATGGCTTATTGGAATATATACTTGGTGTAGATGGAGGCAATAGTAAAACGTACGCCGTTATTGTCGACAGTGAAGGGAATCGATTGGGGCAAGGAATATCTGGTAACGGCAATCATCAGGGGATCGGAGTCGATGGATTTCTGGAAAATATCCACTCTGCAGTAAACCAGGCACTTAATCAAGCTGAACTTCACCCGGGCGAGATCAGTTTTGCACAATTTGGACTGGCCGGTGCTGATAGAGAGAAAGATATTCATATTTTGCGCAGAGCTTTACAAACATTACCATTCAAAAATTGGGATCTCGTACCGGATACATTAGAAGGTCTCCGAGCAGGGAGCCGTACAAATACAGGCGTGGTCCTGGTGTGTGGGGCAGGTACGAATGCTGCGGGCAGAAATAATGCTGGGGATACAATCCAAACAGGAGGCTTTGGTTACCGGTTTGGTGATGGCGCAGGGGGTGGCTTTATAGCCCTGGAAGCGTTTCGGGCAGCAGTGCGTGCCTGGGAATCCCGGGGGCCTCAAACACGCCTGACAGAAATGCTGCCAAAAAGTGTAGGCTTTGAAGACATGGGAGATATGTACCATTATTTTCTGGACAATTTGCATGAAGAATTTCCCCTGTCATTTACGCTTACGCTTCATCAGGCAGCTGAACGGGGAGATGCAGCAGCCATTGATATCTTAAAAAAGGTAGGCTGGGAATTAGGAATAGCGGCTAACTCAGTTGTTAAGCGGTTAGGTGGCTTTGATAATGAACCAATTCCAGTTATCCTTGTCGGCTCAGTTCTTCAGGAAGGCAAGAATCGATATCTTTTGCATATGCTCGAGGAAACAATAAAAGATGAAAATCCAACATGTGACATGATCAATTTGCCAATGGAACCGGTATATGGCTCAATACTGCTGGGTATGGACAATCTCAATATAGAACCTGATGATGACATTCTGAATAAATTCAGTTCGTATGGGGGTTATGATGCATGACGAATAAACAACTAAAAATTGCTGTAATAGGTGGCGGATCGTCCTATACACCCGAGTTAATCGAAGGATTTATTCAACAATATGATGAACTGCCTGTCGGGGATCTTTTTTTGGTGGATGTTGAAGCGGGATGGGCGAAACTTGACATTGTTGGTGCATTTGCAAATCGTATGGTTGAAAAAGCGGGCGTTCCCATCCGGATTCATTTAACAACAGATCGGAAAGCGGCCATTCAGAATGCTGATTTTGTAACGACCCAAATGAGAGTAGGCCAGCTGGACGCACGCGCCCGGGATGAGAAAATACCTTTAAACTATAACTGTATCGGTCAGGAGACAACGGGGGCAGGCGGATTTGCCAAAGCTTTACGGACAATCCCTGTTATTCTGGAAATTTGCAGGGAAATTGAGGAATTGGCACCAAATGCATTTTTAATCAACTTTACAAACCCTGCCGGCATTGTGACAGAGGCTGTTGTCAAGCATACAAATGTTAAAAGTATTGGATTATGCAACCTTCCTATTGGAACAAAAATGAAAATCGCTAACATGACCAATTCAGATATTTCGCACGTGAATTTAGAGTGGGTCGGTATCAATCACTTAAATTGGACAACAAAAATTCAAGTGGATGACCACGACATCCTTGATGAAATTCTTTATAAATTACCCGGAACGAAAGGGTTAAGTGTTAAAAATATACCGGATTTTGGCTGGGATCGTGATTTTCTACGTTCACTTGGGGCACTTCCCTGTGGGTATCTCCGTTATTACTATATGACCGACAAGATGCTTGATGATGAACGACATTCCTTGAAAACGAAGGGAACTCGGGCGGAAGTCGTTAAACAGCTTGAAAGGGAACTATTTGAGTTATATAAGGATGCTGATTTATCTCATAAACCGGAGCAATTGGAACAACGCGGCGGTGCTTACTATTCCCTGGCGGCCGTTAATTTAATCACCTCAATTTATAATAACAAAAAGGATATTCAGACTGTAAATGTTCAGAATAATGGCGTATTGACCTGTTTGAATGATGATGTTTCGGTTGAGGTTAACTGTGTCATTGACTCGGATGGTGCACACCCCGTCCAGATTGCATCGCAGCCTAAAGCATCTATACGCGGATTATTACAAGTTGTGAAGGCATATGAAGAGTTGACAGTTGAAGCTGCCGTTAATGGCGATTACGATGCAGCATTACAAGCATTAACGATTCATCCGCTGGTGACGTCGGCTGATACAGCAAAACCGCTTCTTGATGACATCCTGCGTGAAAATCGTGAATTTTTACCGCAATTTGCATAGTTATTCATCAATTTACTGGGAGTGTTTTGGGTGGTAGCAGGAATGATGGAAAAAAATAGCGGGCGTCGTAATGAGCATGTTGTCCCAGGTATTGAAGTCTTTTTGAATGAGCATTTGGATTGGGTGAAAGATAAAAAAGTTGGGCTCATAACGAATCCCACAGGAGTGGATCGTTGTTTAACAAGTGCTATTGATCTATTGCACCAACATCCCGATATCCATTTGACTGCTTTATATGGTCCTGAGCATGGTATACGAGGTAACCAGGAAGGGGGAGAACACGTGGAATTCTATATCGATCATCGGAGCGGTTTACCTGTATACAGTTTATATGGGGCGACCTGGAAGCCAACTAAGGAAATGTTGGCGGATGTCGATGTATTATTATTTGATATTCAAGATATCGGATCCAATGTATACACCTATGTTTACACGCTCGGGTTTGTTATGGAAGCAGCAGCCGAATTTCATAAAGAAGTCATTGTCCTGGATCGCCCAAATCCGATCGGTGGTACCAAGGTTGAAGGACCACTTCGGTCTGCTGATGCAGTCAGTTTCATGGGAAGATTTTTATTGCCTGTACGTCACGGGTTAACGATCGGTGAGCTGGCCACCATGTGGAATCATGAACATAATCTCGGTGTGACATTAAAAGTATCTGAAATGCAAGGGTGGAAACGCTCAATGTATTTTGAACATACAGGTCTCCCCTGGGTCATGACCTCACCTAACATACCAACGGAAGAAAGTGCCTATTTATATGCAGGGACCGAGTTACTTGCTGATACAACTTTATCAACAGGTATTGGTACGACGAGGCCTTTCGAACTGGTCGGCGCCCCCTGGGCCGATGGGGAAAAGTTGGAAAAAGAAATGAATGATCGTGATCTCCCCGGAGTTGTGTTCAGGTCAGCTTACTATACACCAATGCATGGGCGATACGAAGGTAAATTAATCGGCGGTGTTCAAGTGCATATTAAAGACCCATCCAAACTCGAGTTAGTATCGCTGGGGTTGAATTTAGTAGATGCTATTAGACATCAGTGTCCGGATGAATTTGAATTGGAAGACGGCTATGTGAACATTATCGGTAACCGGAAAGTGCCTGAGATGATAATGGATAATCAACCGGTTGAGAAGATTATTGATTCATGGACAGATGAATTAAACCAATGGGTGACAGAGGTACGGAATCAGTATTTGCTATATAGTTAACGTCAAATGGTGCGTAAATCTCTGAACGTGGCAACGGTTCGTGATAGTCAATAGTTAAGTATAGTTTTTAATATACTGATAGACAAGGAGACCAACATGAAAATGGAATTGTCTGAACTGACGACTGAAAAAAGGAACCCGGACAGCATGAATCTGGATGAGATGAGTCCTATGGAAATCTTGCAAACGATAAATAATGAAGATAAAAAAGTGGCGCTTGCCGTTGAAACGGTGTTGCCCCAAATTGAAACGGCTGTTGAACAAATCAGTGCGGCACTGCGTAATGGTGGTAGACTATTTTATGTAGGTGCGGGTACCAGTGGAAGACTGGGGGTCATCGATGCTTCAGAGTGTCCGCCGACTTTTATGACACCGTCAGATCTGGTCCAAACGGTTATGGCGGGTGGAAACGATGCCTTCTTCAATGCAGTTGAAGGCACTGAGGACCAAGAAGTACAAGGAGAAATCGATCTTAAAGCAAGAAACGTTACCGACCATGACGTTGTTGTCGGCATAACAGCCAGCGGGAGAACCCCTTATCCGGTTGGCGCTTTAAAATATGCAAACCAACTAGGCGCTTATACAATTGCTTTAGCGTGTAACAAAAATTCATTGATCAGCAATTTTGCAGATTGTGCAATTGAGGCGATTGTTGGGCCGGAAATTTTGACGGGATCCACACGTATGAAAGCAGCTACAGCACATAAAATGATTTTAAATATGATAAGTACAACGACGATGGTTAAACTAGGGAAAGTCCATGAGAATCTGATGGTAGATGTGCATGCAAGCAATTATAAACTAAAAGAACGGGCAAAACGAACGGTCATAGAGGCAACGAACGTTTCATATGAGGAAGCTGAAAATGTACTTGAACAGACAAACTATCGGGTAAAGCCAGCCATTGTAATGATCGAAGCGGCTGTTAGTTATAAAAAAGCGGAAGAGGCTATCGTTTGTACGAAAGGGTTTGTCAGAGAAGCCATTAATTACATTGACAGATAACAAAATGAATCATTCAAAAAAAGTCCTTATCACTTAAAGTGGTAGGGCTTTTTTATGTTACCAGCAGGAATGTTTCATTTATCTTGCACATATATTTTAGACAAGACAAGAATATGTGCTAATGTACACAAAAGTCTTTTTTGGGAAGCGTTGTCATGTTGTTTTTTATCGTTAAAATTAAAGGGGGAAAAGACATGAACAAGCTGTTCAAAGGCCGTTTATGGCTAGTATTGTTTACAGCTGTGTTACTGGTGTTGCTGGCAGCCTGCTCCGATGACAGTGCCACGGATGAGTCACCGGACGACAGCGGTGACAGCTCAGGGGAAGAAACCAGTGACGGTTCAAGCGATGGTGAAGGACTAAGCGGTACACTGGAGATTCAGTATTTTGTCGGGGGGTATGGTGATTCATGGTGGAAAGACGTGATTGGTGATTTTCAGGAAGAACATCCCGACCTGGAAATTGTCGAGCATGCGGGTCCAAATATTAATGAAGAAATGCGATCACGCTGGGTTTCCGGCGATCCACCTGATGTTGTTTATATCGATGGGGCAGGATCCAGTGAAACACAAATGGTTGAAGATGGTCAGCTGATGAATCTGTCTGACTGGGTACAGGCTATCGAATTGGAAGATGGCTCACCACTGCTTGATAGTTTCATCGTTGAACCGGCGACCTATGATGATGAAATCCACAGTTTGCCACTGGTATTCGACACTTGGGGAACATGGTATGACATTACATGGTTTGAAGAAGAGGGATATGACGTACCGAAGGATTTTGACAGTTTCATGCGTTCGATGGGTGATATTCAGGAGACGGCGGATATCGCGCCATTTGTCACAACAGGCCAGCATCCATATTATTTCCTACGCGGTATGTTGTATCCGGCATTTGGGGCAGCTGGAGGAAATGAGCTGTTGGAAGATGTCATTACCGGTGCAGAAGGTGCATGGACGCGTGAGCCTGTCCTTGAGGTCATGAAAAAAGTCGAGGAAATGCAGCAGGAAGGTTATATTGACGAAGGATTTGCCGCCATTAACCATACGCAGTCACAAATGAATTTCCTACTCCATGACAACGCATATATTCCAGTCGGATTCTGGCTTCCGAACGAAATGGAAGGTGACAAACCTGAAGACTTGCAGTATGGTTTCATTCCATCGCCAATGAATGATGCAGGTGAACCAATGGCCGTTGTTCCGGATTTGCGTCCATTGGCGATTGCCGAAGACGCCGAAAATCCTGAAGCAGCGAAAGCATTCGTTGAGTTTGTTTTCACGAAAGAATATGCCAAATTATTTTCTGAGCATACAGGTGCTATCATGAACCTGGAAGGCGTTGATTTGGCATCAAACGAAAACGTGCCACAATATTTGATTGATGCGAATGACATGATCAATGATCCGGAACAGGCAGAAATCTATCATAAACCGCATCCGATGAGCGCGGATTTGGAGACACCAATCAGTGATTCGCTTGTTTCGCTTATGCTTGGTAACATCACTGCAGAAGCGTTTGTCGAGGAAGCGGAAGAAGCGGCTGCTGAGTATCGCAACAGTCAATAAGTCATAAGGATGGTATGGAATGTGACGGCACCTGTGTCGAGCATTCCATACCCTTATTTCATCGAAAAGAGTGGTTGAATGGTACAATCAAAAAAACAAAGATACCTGTTTTTGGCCTTCTGCCTAGTTCCGACATTCATTATGTTTAGCATTTTTACGCTATATCCTTTATTCAGCGGATTGTATTATTCTTTCTTTGACATGTCGGGCTCCTCACAGGCAAAGGAATTTATCGGGATTGATAATTATATAAAACTGTTTAATGATGACATCATTCCTGCCACCATCTGGCATGATTATTTTCTTGTGATGACAAAAGTGATCGGTATTATGATTATGGCGATGTTTATTGCCGTTGCGCTGACACAGCTGAAAATCAAGGAAGCACCATTTTATCGGGTTATCTTTTTCTTCCCAAATATCATGTCTGTCGTTGTCATCGGCATTTTGTGGGCGTTCATTTACAATCCGGATTTAGGCCTGGTCAATTCGGCTTTTGCATTTCTCGGACTGGAGGATTGGCAGCGGGCATGGCTGGGAAATGAGGATTGGGCGCTCACCAGTCTTGTATTGCCGTCCATATGGGCTGGTATTGGCCTATTCATGCTTTTGTTAATGGGCGGGATTGCCAATATCTCGAAAAGCTATTATGAAGCGGCACGGATTGATGGGGCCAATGAATGGCAGCAATTTTGGAAAGTCACGCTGCCGCTAGTCTGGCCACAGATAAAAATTTCCATCCTGTATATTGTGATTACAACCCTGAATGGGTCGTTTATCATTGTTCAGGTTATGACTGGAGGCGGACCGAATAACGCCACACATGTGATGGGATCCTATCTCTATCAGCAGGCTTTCCAGCAGTATAATTTTGGCTACGGCGCAACAATCGGGGTCATGATTTTAGCCATTTCGTTAATGACGGTATTAATCCTGCAATTATTGCTGAAGCGGGATAAGGTGGAATACTGATGGAGAGGGGGACACTAGCATGAAACGAAGTGTCGGCGAAATGATATCCCGGATGGGAATACGAGTGCCGCTGATTTTGTGGTCCATTGCCGTGTTGTATCCGATCTTATGGATGTTTATTGGCTCGTTTAAATCAAACGCGGAAATTTATGCTAATCCATGGGGGTTCCCAGAAACGTGGAATTTCCACAATTTTGTAACGGCTTGGACGGAGTATAATATTGATACGAGTGTTTTTAACAGTTTGATCGTGACGGTTGTCGGTGCATTGCTGACACTCGTTCTGGCGATCCCGACTGCCTATGCGCTTGAACGCATTCGCTTTAAAGGCAGCCACTTCCTGTTCACGTTATATATTTCAGCCATGATGATTCCGATGGTACTTGGCTGGATTCCACTGTTTTTCCTGCTGGCACAATTCAATTTATTGGATAATATTTTTGGACTTGCCATTGTGTATGCGATCAGCCAGCTGCCATTTTCCATTTTTGTACTGACAAGTTTCATCAGTACGATTCCGAAATCATTGGAAGAATCAGCGGCAATGGATGGGATGTCCCCTTATGGTGTACTGTGGAAAATTATCACGCCGCTTTCCATGTCGGGCATCATTACCGTAACGATTATGAACGCCATTCAGTTCTGGAATGAATATTTCATGGCCCTGATTTTCCTGCAGTCGGAGGAAAATTACACGCTGGCATTGGCGATTGATTTTATCAGCAGTGAAGCCCAATATACCAATGCGTGGGGAACACTATTTGCCAGTCTCGTGATCGCGATTGTGCCGGTCATCATTTTGTACGCGATTTTCCAGCAGCGGATTGCCAAAGGTATGACCGAGGGCGCGATCAAAGGATAAGCTTGAAAAAGGGTGCCCCGATTGTTGAATCGGGGCACCCAAACGATTTTGAAGGGGGAAATTTCTACATATAGTTATCATAGCTTGCTAGCGTTCGTGTGTCTATGCGACATAAGCATTAAAAATATTGGGCAAGTCGATCAAACGATGTCGAATGACTCAGGTAAAACGATTCATACTGTCAATTGGTTGTCAGTCTCAAGTGAAATGACTATACTGGTATTATTATGCAAAGCAAGGAAGGTTTTCATTTATGAGTCATTCACTGCTGAAAAATAGATGGATTGTATGGGCGCTCGTTCTTCTCATGACACTCATTTGGGGCTATGCTTGGGTCTTCATGAAAGCTTCACTCAATTTTATGGGACCGTTTACGTTTTCGGCGTTTCGATTTGGAACCGGAGCTGCTACACTGCTTATCGCTGTCTGGCTCTTGAAAGCAGCCAAACCACCAAGGAATATGTGGAAACACTTGATTGTCGTCGGCCTGTTGCAAACAACAATCGTGTTTACGTTTGTGATGTATGGTATGCAGTTTGTCGATGCCGGCAAGTCGTCTGTATTGCTTTATTCTATGCCGCTCTGGAGCAGTATTTTTGCTGTCAAGCTTTTGGGTGAAAAAATCACAACGGGAAAGGCTCTTGGCCTTATGGTTGGGATGTTAGGTCTAGTAACGATTCTTGGCTGGGATATCTTTTTTGTGCAGAATCCCGGGGTCATATTTGGAGAGCTGTTGATTATTGTCGCAGCTGTGTCCTGGGCCGCAGCAAACGTGTACTATCGGCTTAAACTTGAGGGGATGACGCAGCTGCAGGTGTCAGCCTATCAAATGCTATTTGGGACAATCGGTATTGTCATAGCTGCGATGCTTGCAGAATGGGGCGATCCTGTACTGTTAACGAGTGAGAGTATTAGTTACATATTGTTTACTGGTGTACTGGCTTCGGCATTATGTTTTACCGTCTGGTTTCTACTGTTGAGCGTTATTGATATGATCTCAGCAACCTTATCCACATTGCTTGTGCCGGTGTTTGGCCTGTTTTTTGGCTGGCTGATTTTAGGCGAAGAGCTGACGAATAGCATTCTGATCGGATCCGCGATGATCATTGCGGGGATCGGAATCGCGCAGGTGTTTGGGAAAGGGAAAGCGCTGGGGAATAGGTTGGAAGCCAAATTACCGGCAAATCACTAACGTTAATGGCAAAAACACTAACGTTCACAATGAAAAAGCTAACGTTCATACGTCGCTTGTAAAAAATGCCCCTCCGCCAAGTTTGCGCTGGGGTATTTTTAATGTTTACACGAATTTCCGATACCCCAACCATGGACATATCATAGCCATCAACGTACAATAAAAGAAAGTCGAATTTTGCGAGTGATGATCATGCAGATACAATCGTTCAAAAAAGTACAGGAAGCTTCCTATTTAACCGCCGATAAAGCGTGGAGCTACCGGGCGGTTCTCCGCTACTTTTACGTCCAGCATGAACGGATGCGGGAATTTCTGTTTCCGGAAGAGATTTTTGCGCATCTGAAGGATTTGGACGGTTTTCAGGATTACACGGAAGATCAGCTGCACCAGGACCTTGACCAGCTGGTGAAATGGAACAATTTGATTGCCAGGCAGGAAGTGAGTCGTGCCAGCACGATCGAGGAATTCAAGAAAAAACGCTATCGCTATCAATGTACGCCGTATACAGTTGAGTTTGAACGGATGCTGGAGCAAATGGAACGGGGTGGCAATGTTTTCGGGGGATCGCTGGAACGGAAAGAATTTGAGCGCCTTTACCAGGAATTGTTAAAAATGGAGAAAATGATTGATGATCAGGAACTGCCGCCAGCTGATGAATGTTCTCAATTGTGGAATGATATTTTCAGCTATTTCCGCACGATTAACCGAAACACGTCCGATTATATGGCACATATCAATAGTGAAGAAGCCGAAGAGCGGATGCAGGCAGAAGCATTCCTTGCCTACAAGGATCAGTTTACGACGTATTTGCGGGATTTTATCATCGGTCTTCAGCAGACAGCCCTAAAAATTCAACAGCTGCTGCACTCGATGCCTATAGAGCAATTAAAGCCGCTCATCAAACAGGTCGTTATCCATCAGCAGCAGGTCCCGCGCTTCGAGGATGCCGGACTGGATGAAGAGGGATTAATCGAGGAGCAACAGGAAAAATGGCACAGTTTATGCGAATGGTTCCTGGGCAACGCACACGGTGAAAGTAACCTTGACATGCTGCAGTCACGCACGAATGAGCAAATCCGACGTATCACTCGGATCGTTCAGCGCCTTGGTGAACGCCACCATTATTTCCGCAGCCGTAAAAAGGACTACCTGCATCTGGCGGCGTGGTTTGACGCACTGGATAATGTCACCAACGCACATGAATTGTCATCGGTTGCTTTCGGTGTTTTCCATACACGGCACTTGTTCAGTGATCACGTTCCAACCGATGATATTTACACCGATATTTGGGATGATGCCCCGATGACGCATGAAACCAAACCGCGCATCCGGCATTACCGTGAAAAGACGCGCCCCGGTGCGATTGTCAGCCAGCAAAAGCGGAAAGAAGCAGCACGGGCTGCGCATTTGCACCGTAAACAGCTCGAACAGAAAACGCTTGAAAAATATATGACCGGAAACGAAATCAGGCTGGAAACATTGCCGACGGTTGAGCCGTATGTCAGGAAAATGCTCTTGAGCTGGGTAGGTAAGGCGATGGCACAACAGGATCGGACATTTAAGACGGAATACGGCCGCCAAGTAAAAATCATCATGCAGCAGAACGAACGGGTTGTTTTACACGCAGAAGACGGCGCTATCGACATGCCGAATGTGACATTTCAGTTTCTTCCTTAATAAATGATTTTCGGTCAGGTTTTAAAAATTGAAATTGGCTCCTTCTCCGTTTTTCCAGAGCACGAGAATCAACAGAAGAGCGCGGGAATCGACAGAAGAGCGAAGGAAATCAACAGAAGAGCGCGGGAATCAACAGAAGAGCACGAGAATCAACAGAAGAGCGCGAGAATCGACAGAAGAGCGCGGGAATCAACAGAAGAGCGCGAGAATCAACAGAAGAGCGCAGGAATCAACAGAAGAGGGCGAGAATCAACAGAAGAACGCAGGGAATCAACAGAAGAGCGCGAGAATCAACAGAAGAGCGCAGGGAATCAACAGAAGAACGCAGGGAATCAACAGAAGAACGCGGGAATCGACAGAAGAACGCGAGAATCGACAGAAGAACGCGAGAATCGACAGAAGAGCGAAGGGAATCAACAGAAGAGCAAAAGGAATCAACAGAAGAATTGATTCCGGCTTCCGGTAGGCCTCTGTAAAGGAGGCGTCAGCAGATTTTTTCAAAAATGGGGTGACCGCATAAATGGAAACGAAACAGTTTGATGAAAAAGCGGAGAAGGCGTTGGCACAGCTGCTGGAAAAATTCTGGGTGCTGCGTCTTGAAGAACCAGAACTGTATCAAATGATCCGCGAGCGGGAGAAAGTCCTGAAACGCTATGTTGATGATAAGCTCGGGTTTGAACTCATCGTCCACCAGCACTTCATTAAGTTGGAAAAAATCCCGGTTGAACCGAAAAGCTGGATGGGGATTCAGTCATTCCAGGAACCGCGGGATTATGCGATGTTTTGCTGTGCCCTGGCATTCACGGAAAACCGTTCAGTCGATGAACAGTTTTTGCTGTCGGATGTTTGTGAGGAAATCAAAGATCTGTACCCCGGTGAATTTCCGCTTGACTGGACGAATTACAACCACCGCCGTTCGCTTGTCAGGGTGATTAAGGTTCTGGAACGGTTATCGATCCTCAAATCTGTTGAAGGGGAAATTGACCGGTTTGCCATGGATGCCGAACAGGAAGTGCTCTATGAAACGACGATTTATGCGCGTTATTTCATGCGTTCCTACCCTAGAGATCTGTTCGAATATGATACCACCGATGACATTTTGGCAAGTGAATGGGAACGGCATGAGGCAGATGAACGGCGTAAGCGGGTGTATCGCAAGTTGTTCATTTCACCGGTTGTGCACCGGGAAGCTGAGGATGACCCTGATTTTGCCTATATCCGCAATTTCCGCAACCGATTGCGGGAAGATATCGAAGCCCATACCCAATTCCGTCTGGAAGTGTTTAAAAATGCTGCCATGCTGGTAGCTGACGAAAAAAAGCAGGAGCTGACGTTGTTCCCCGATCAGAAAGCCATTATGGATGTGGCATTGCATGTGGCGAGCTATTTGCGGAGCCAGGATATCTATCAGCCGGATGAACTTGGAACGATCCGAATGTCACGCATGGCACTTGAACAAATTGTCACCAACGTTCGGGGTATCTATGGAAAAGGCTGGAGCAAACATTATCGTGAAACAAGCATTACCGGTATTACCAACGAATTAATCGACTTGCTGCAAGATTGGGAGATGCTTGAAATTGAAGCGGTGACACACGCGTATGTCATCAAGCCGCTGTTCGGACGGGCAACAGGCCATTATCCGAAAGACTTTTTAGCGAGTGGAGATGAGGCACATGAGCAAACATCATAAATGGAAAATGAATCGGGCCGGTTTATTAAACTTTTGGTACTATGATGATGAAGTTTTTGATTTTGCAGACGGGAAACTCCTGCTACGGGGCTCAAACGGTTCCGGTAAGTCTGTCACCATGCAGAGTATCCTGCCGGTATTGCTTGATGGGAAAAAGTCGCCCGACCGCCTCGATCCGTTTGGGTCAAGGGCGCGCAAAATGGAGGACTATCTGCTGGGCGAAAAAGATATCGTTGACCGGGATGAGCGGACAGGCTATCTATTCCTGGAATATAAACGTGAGGATACGAATCAGTATATAACAACCGGTATTGGACTGCAGGCACGCCGGCACAAAACCATGAATTTCTGGGGATTTGTCATAACCGATAACCGTCGTATTGGTAAGGATTTTAACCTGTATGAAATGGAACATAATGCAGGTGAAAAACAACGGATTCCGCTGTCACGTGTCCAGCTGGAAAACCGTATCGGCAGTGGCGGGCAGGTCGTCCGCACACAAGGCGATTATATGAAACTCGTGAACAAGTCTATTTTCGGATTTGCTGATCTGGAAGCCTACGATGACCTGATTAAACTACTCATCCAGTTGCGCAGTCCGAAATTGTCCAAAGAATTTCGCCCGACCGCCATTTATGAGATTCTCGAAGCATCCCTCCCACCATTGACAGATGAAGATTTACGCCATTTGTCCGACACGATTGAGCACATGGATCAGACAAAACAGCAAATCGAGCAATTGGAACGCGAACAAGTGGCCTTGGAAAAACTACTGAAGCGGTATGATACCTATAATCAATTTAAACTGGCGGATAAGGCAACCCATTATGTTGAAGCGGCGAAACGATACCATAAGGAAGACAAAGTGTTTTCCGAACAGCAGGAAAGACACCAGATGCTGGAACATGACATCAACGAACTGGAGGGTCGGAAAGGTGAACTGAGCGGGATTTATGATGTGCTGGAACAGAAGCGCACCCGCCTGCAGAGCCATAAAGTCTGGAATCTTGAAAAAGAGCGGACGGATGAAATAGCGGCGCTCGAGCAGATTCAGAACGATCACACCAAGAAGGACAAAGCGCTGACAGAGAAAAAACAGCAGGAGCTCATCACAAAAGATAAACAGGAAAAACTGGAAGCAGATCTTGACGCCATGAATCGCGAACTGGCTGACGTCATGGATGATCTGGATCAGGATGCGGCGGACGCTTCCTTTATGCAGCATGAAACGAATAAGGCCGATTTCCACCGGCATCAGGAATCAGACCATGATTTTACCATCTGGAAAAAGGAAGCTGAACAACATTACCAAACAATCGAGTCCATTGCCGATCAGCTCCGGGAATTTGAACAGAAAAAGGAAAAAATCGCTGACCTTGATGGGGAGATGGCTACGGCCAAAATGGACCGAGATAAATTGAAACAGGAAGAACAGGATTGGCTCAGTATTTTTGAAAACGATAAGCAGGCTAAACTGTCGGAAATTCACGCATGGGCCGAGCAGCACGACTTTTTGCCGGTAAGTGATGAAGTACTGCAACAGACGGCACGTGATCTGTACCGTTTATATGAACCTATCAGCTATGAAAACATCCGGACAGCTTTTGTGGAAGCGGCCAGCGATTATCAACTGAACATTAATAAACAAATCGCCCGGAAAGACAGTCGAATGACTGTGCTTGATGACGCTATCAGGGAAAAAGAAATGGAACTGGACGAATTGAAAACAAAACGCGATCCCGAACCGCCAAACCAGCATGAGCGAACACGGGATGCCCGGCGGAAATTGGGTGAAGCCGGATACCAGTTTGTGCCGTTTTACGAAGCGGTGGCGTTTCAGGAGCATGTACCCGATGATGTGCGCCAAACCATTGAAGCGGCACTGATCGATGCGGGTCTGTTGGATGCCCTGATGACTAACGAGGATTTTCCGCTTCAACACGACCGCGTCCTGAAGGCAAATCCCCATATGATGGCCCATACATTGGCGGATTATTTAGAGCCGGATTTGCAGGACGCTGCATTGGTAAGTCAGGCCAAAGTCGATGACGTATTGCGGAGTATCCTGGTGGATGATGATGTCGCCGATGATGTGGCGATTAACAGTGACGGCACATACCGGATTGGCCTGATAACCGGCCACGCACTTCCGGTTGAGCAGGTGCGGTTTATCGGCCGGAATGCCCGGAAACGTTACAGGCAGCAACAAATCGAACAAACGTCTGAAGAAATTGAAACATTTCAATCCGAAAAACGGACGGTCGAACAGGATATCGAAGCATTACAGGCCGCGATTCAAAAAGCCAAAGATGCGCTCACCGTTTTCCCGTCGGATGAGGACTTAAAGGAAAGCTTTTCACATATTCAAGAAAAACGGTTTGACATCCGGCAATATGATAAAAAACTGAGCGATCTGGATGAGCAAATGAATCAGTTATATCAGTCATACCGGGCGATTAAACGTAAGCTGGATACGACAACACGCGGACTTAATCTTGAATTTTCGTATGCGGCTTATCAGGAAGCCAAGCGGATGATGCGGACGTATGAGAACGATTTGCGTGACCTGATCACCAAACATACGACATACCGCTATACTGTCCAGCAATTACAACAGGCAAAAGACCGGCTGGACGAACTGGTAGTAGAAGTTGACGAACGACAGGGCGAGCTAAATACATTGGCAGACAGACGATTCCAGAAAGAGCAGAACATTGCTGAGATTGAGAACCAGCTGGAAGCAGCAGGTGTCGCTGATATTCGCAAACAAATCCAGGAAGTGCAGGAAAATATCACGGCAACCAGTCAGGAACTCGATCAGATCAAAACGGACTTACCACAGAAGGAAGCGGATAAGCAAGTTCTGGAAGGGAAAATGGAAGCATCCCGGCAGAAACTGACGTATTGGGAAAAGATGATTGAAGCATGGAAGGAATCGTTCAGCCATGAGGTTGGTCTTGGTTTTGTCGCCATGCCTGATCAGGAATTGGAAACGGCTGAACTCGCCAAAACAATTGCCAAACAGTATAAAACCTTTTTGCAGGAAAAAGATCCATCGACAATCGAAAGTCAGCTGACAAGTGTTTATTTCGAACAGCAATCCAACCTGATGGAATACCGCATGACGGATACGGAAACACCGGCAGTAGACTATCGTTGGATGCAGGAAGAATGGACAGACGAACAGCGCATACAGATTGACAACTGGAAACAAAAAACCAGCCGGCGTCTGATCCAGCTTGACTTTCAAGGAAAGAAGGTCAGTCCGTATTACATCAAGGAACAAGTCGAGGCTGATCGCGAACGCCAGCAAACGATGCTTGATGATCAGGACCGGAAGCTGTATGAAGAAATCCTGTTTGACTCCGTTGGCAAAAAACTCCGGAGCCGGATCAACCGGGCACAGGACTGGACTGAAAAAATGAATAAGCTGATGGCAGGAAGTGATTCATCTTCAGGGTTGTCGTTTTCCATTAAATGGAAGCCACGAACCGCTGAAACGGAAGCTGAAATGGATACGAAAGAACTGGTCGATCTGTTGCGCCGTGATGCCCGCTTGCTGAAAGAAGCGGACATTAACCAGGTCATTGACCACTTCCGTTCCAAAATCGAACGTGCCAAGGAATTGGTGGAAGTGAAAGGTGAAGGGAATACGCTCCTGCAAGTGTTGAAGGATGTGCTTGATTACCGGAACTGGTTCTCCTTTGTGTTATCCTACCAGCGTGAAGGCGAGCCGAAACGTGAACTGACCAATCATGCCTTTTATAAATTTAGTGGCGGGGAGAAGGCGATGGCCATGTATATCCCGCTGTTTACGGCATGCTACTCACGGTATTTGGAAGCAGAAGACACGGCACCCTATATTATTTCGCTTGATGAGGCATTTGCCGGCGTAGATGAGAACAATATCCGGGAAATGTTTGAGATTGTTGAGGAGCTTGGGTTCGATTATATCATGAATTCCCAGGTGCTCTGGGGCGACTATGATACGATCTCATCCCTTGCCATCTGCGAGCTCGTCCGGCCAAAAAATGAAAGTTTTGTAAGTGTGATCCGTTATCATTGGGACGGTCACACGAGGCATCTAATGGTTGATGGGGAAGAAGAAGTGGTGGCAACCGATTCGTAAAAGGAGAACGTTATGGCAAACGTGTTACAGGAAGCAGTGGCATTTTTTAAAACTGAAAAGGCCTATCAAACATTGTTCAAGCAATTTAAAAAGAAATACGAATCCCTTGGCAGGATTGGGGGGACTGTTCCCGTTCGCTTGTTTACAGATGATGAACTGGAGGTGATTGGCGGCTTCTTCGGTATACCTGGTCACCAATTGGCCGAGAAGGGTCGAATATCAGTTGCGGCTTTTGAGAAGCAATTGGCAGACACCCGGTTTGGCGACATTGGGCTGAAGCCGTTGCTTGATGGATATTTTGGTGAAGCAGTTATGTCCAAAAAACAGCGTCAGGAGGAGAAGGAGGCAGCATTGCGGCGTTTTGTCTCAAGCTTGACGACCACATATCCCGCCATAGAATTCTGGTTTGATTATCTCATGGAAAACAGCGGTGATACGCGTTGGATATGGGCCATGATTGACAAAACACCCGATGACTTTGTCGTGGCGGTTGGCCGGCTGGATACCGCTTACCGTCATCTGCCTGAGTCACCGGAGCGATTGCCGATGTTCAGTTCTCGGATAACCGGTGATCCGCACGTGTTTGATTTAAACAGGGATACGGGAAAGTTATGGCTGCACCTGTTGGCTGTGGCGGCCGATACGTCTGTCCCAACAAGCACGGAAGCAATCAATGAACTGCTGCAAGATTATAACATTTATCGTGATGATTTGCTGAACTATGTTACCTGTTCCGGCCTTCTGGCAGAAGAAGAAGCGGGTATACATCCGGTGTGGAAGGCTTCAGTTGAACGAAACACGGTGCAGATCGTCCCCATTCGTGAATTAATCAAGCTAACAACAATTTACCCATTTAATGGGGCGGACGTTTGGATTGTCGAGAATTCCGGGGTATGTGCTACCCTTTTGGATCATAAACCGGACGTCCCCATTGTTTGTACGAACGGTCAGTTTACGCTCGCTGCGTTGATGCTCCTGGACAGGCTTGCCGAATCAGGATGTGTGTTGCATTATGCCGGCGACTTTGACCCTGAAGGCCTTGGCATGGCACAGCGGTTGTTGGACAGATACCCGGTAGCCAGTATGCAATTATGGCATATGGATGCTGATGCTTATGTGGCGAGCAATCCGGTGAAAGCACTACCGGAAGAACGCCTGGAAAAGTTGAAGAAGATTGGACATCCTGCATTGGAGGAAGTGGTCGACGTCATGTGGAAGACAGGCAAGGCCGGTTATCAGGAAGCAGTGGTTGAACGAATGAAGGAAGACATTTAAAACGTTTAATGCCGATAAATGGCTCTATATATAGCTGATAAAATCCAATTTTGTTCCAGGAAAAATTGAATTTTGCAGGCTGGTTCAGGTTACATGTTTACTTTTTCCCGCTTTAACAGCTGATCATAATTATGCTACATTAGAATTATAACTACACCCTTATAACGGAGGTACATATATGACGTCACTATTGAAAGATAAGAACATTGTCGTGATGGGGGTTGCGAATAATCGCAGCATTGCCTGGGGGATTACCAAATCACTCCATAACGCTGGTGCGAACCTGATTTTCACCTATCGTCAGGAACGTTCCAAACAAAAGCTGGAAAAACTGCTCGACAACCATGCGATTGAACCACAAATGATTGTTTCCTGTGATGTTGAGGATGATGCCAGCATCGAACAGGCTTTTCAGGAAGTCGGGAATCAAGTTGGGGCGATTCACGGACTTGTGCATTCTGTCGCATTTGCCAATACGGATGAGCTGCAGGGCGATTATGCCAACACCTCCCGCGACGGCTATCTGCTGGCACAGAACATCAGCGCCTATTCTCTAGTCGCTGTGACCCGGGAAGCCAGAAAGTATATGACGGAGGGCGGGGCGATTGTCACCCAAACCTATCTTGGAGCTGAGCGTGTCGTCCCGAACTATAATGTCATGGGTGTTGCGAAGGCCGCACTGGAAGCGAGTGTACGCTATCTTGCTGAAGATGTCGGCAAAGATGGGGTCCGTGTCAATGCTGTATCGGCCGGTCCAATCCGCACATTGTCGGCCAAAGGTGTTGCCGGCTTTAATGACAAGATGTCGGTTGTTGAGGAAAAAGCACCGCTCCGCCGACAGGTCGATCAGGATCAGGTTGGGGATGCGACACTTTTCCTCTTGAGTGACCTGGCACGGGGCGTTACCGGTGAAGTGCTGCACGTAGACGCCGGTTTTCATATTGTGGCGGGTGCTTAATTCACCCCTGAGCAAAGGCGGGCATTCTAACAAGAGTGCTCGTTTTTTCATAAGATCAGAACGTATAACATTCAGGTGAAGTCTTCAATCATGAAATCGGTTGTTCGCCGATTTCTTCCAATCCGACTTCTGACCTCTGGCATCTGAAAAGACGCGTCAGCGTTTTTTTATGTTTAAACGTCGCTGACCGGGCATCTGCGCTTTTGAATATTTTATCCCTTAAATGAATTACAAGCCCCTCGCACCTTCTGCATACAGTAAACTATACAAGCATACACCCCTTTTCCTCATATTCCCGCTCGTAACGACATTGCAAAAGAGATTCTTTAATCGAAATTGGTACGAAAGGCTCAGCATGGATATGACCTAGACAATAAATAACAAACATTTGTTCGCATATTTGGTCGAATTTATGCTATACTACCAAACACGGGCTGTTCCAACAGGCGGGCAAACGGCTAATGCGCCCTGCGGTAAAGGGGGTGAGGCTGTTGAATATGTTTGAAGTGTTCATGGTACTGATCGGGTTTGGTACCATGCTGATTGGATTGCTGGCATTGATCCTGGACATCAACAATAAAAAATAGACCCCTCCAAACCTGGGTAAAATGGAAGAGAGGTCTATTTAAGGAAAGCCGGCCCGTTTGGGAACAGCTTATCTGACCACAGTGAATGCTGTGGTCTTATTAATATATGCGCCATTCTTCCTAGATTATACCCGGAAAAGCATCATATGAAAAGTAAAAGCCTCGTATTGCAGCATCGTTCAACAAATAAGACGATGGTTTTGCGTTAATCGCTGCCGTGTATACATAAAACGTTGACAGGAAACGTCTTTTTAAAATCAAAACCGATATGCTATATTAGACTGTAGACATTTTTTCGGTGATGGGATTCTTATTCTATGTCCGGTATAATTCAGTTTGCAGGAAGGGACATTCAGTCATGACAGATACTCAAACGCAATCGAAACAATTATACCGCTTTCTACTTGTGGCAGGGATTGTCATCGTTGCGTTCAATCTGCGTCCAGCCATTACGTCTGTTGGACCGCTGATTGGGATTATCCGCGATGATATTGGCCTGTCCAATTGGAGTGCCGGAATTCTCACGAGCCTCCCGCTGGTTGCTTTTGCGGTGATGTCACCCGCTGCCCCGAAATTGGGCAATCGTTATTCAAATGAACGGATGTTATTAGCAGGGCTGGTCCTGCTTTTTGTTGGGATAGCCGTTCGTTCCATTTCGGTTATTGCCCTTTTATTTATTGGCACATTATGTGTTGGCCTCGGTATTGCCATGTTAAATGTGCTTTTGCCTGGTGTCATTAAAGAAAAATTTCCGGCAAAAGTCGGACTGATGACAAGTATTTACTCAACAGCGATGGGAATTTTTGCTGCATCAGCCTCCGGGTTAAGCATCCCGTTTGCGCAAGGTCTGGATCTGGGATGGCAGCTATCACTGCTGATTTGGGCTACCCCGGCTGTTTTGGGGATGATTGTTTGGATTTATTTATTGAAAAAAGATACGTCGCGTGATGATACGGACATGACATATGTCAGCGTCAGTGACAACCGGATGTGGCAATCACCACTGGCCTGGCAGGTCGCTTGTTACATGGGGCTGCAGTCATTTTTGTTTTATGTAACGATTTCTTGGCTTCCGGAAATTTTACATGATAATGGATTAACCATGGCAATGTCGGGATGGATGCTGTCATTTGCGCAATTTGTCGGGTTGCCCGCCAGCTTCATCGTCCCGGTCGTGGCCGACAAGCTCAAATCACAGCGACGTATTGTGATCGTCATGGGGGTATGTGCGCTCGGTGGCTACGGTGGGTTGCTGATAGGGGAATCAATTACGGTTATGGTGATCAGTACGATCCTGATTGGCGTTACATTAAGTGGTATGTTTGCGCTGGCGCTGACCTTTTTGGGCATGCGGGCTCGAAATGCTCGCCATGCTGCAGAGTTATCCGGGATGGCACAAGCGTTTGGTTATACATTGGCTGCAGTTGGTCCGATGTTCATCGGCTATTTATATGACATGACCCATTTCTGGACGGTACCGCTCATAACCCTGATTGCGGTTTCTATTCTTGTCATGGCGTTCGGAATGGGAGCTGGCCGCGACCGGTATGTACTGGATTGAAATTGGATGTGAAATTGATGGAGCAGCGCGCTTATACGATTAAAGATCTATATTTTTGGCGGATCACCCTGAGCCTGGCACTGGCGTCTTTTTTTGTGTTTGCCGGGATGTATGCCGTACAGCCACTTCTTCCACAATTTGTGAAGGAATTCGGGGTATCCGTATCTGTTTCCGGTCTGGCGTTGTCACTGACCATCGCCGGACTGATCATCGGGCTGATTATACTCGGTTTTATGTCCGATCGTAACGGCCGGACACTATTTATTAAACTATCATTGGCAGGAGCGGCGATTCCATTTTTTTTGATCCCACTGTTTGATTCCTTTCTACTGCTTTTGGTATTAAGGCTCATGCAAGGATTTGCTCTGGCCGGACTTCCGGCGGCTGCACTTGCTTATTTGAGTGAGGAAATTGACCGGCGCAGTGTGCATGCCGCGACTGCCTTTTATATATCGAGTAATGCACTTGGCGGTATGGTCGGTCGGGTGATGACCGGTTATTTGACCGAGCATTTTTCCTGGGAAATGGCGTTTTATGTTTTGGCGGTTATTGGTTTGATCATCCTGGTTGCGGTGACAGTTATGCTTCCGCCGTCACGTTTTTTTACGCCAAGCTCATTACGGTTTTCCAGTGATTTAAAGGGATTTGCCTATCATTTGAAAAATCCGGCTTTACTGCTGTTCTTTGGTCTCGGGATTGTTCTGCAGCTCTCTTTTACCGGGATTTGGACGTATTTGCCGTTTTACCTCGAAGCGCCGCCGTTTGCGTTATCGTTGGACGTCATTTCGTATACATTTTTCGCCTATGGCTTGGGGGTGATTGGGTCACCGCTTGCCGGCTGGTTGGCAGGCAAGTTTCGTTTGAAAATCATCCGAATCACAGGTGTCCTCGTAATGGTAGCTGGTTTGTTCATGACACTGGGACCTGATTTATGGATGATTATCGTCGGACTATGTGTTGCCTGTCTCGGGTTTTTCACGGCCCATTCCCTGACTGCTTCAACCGTAAGCGAGCAAGTGAGCCATCATAAAGGGAGCGCCTCCAGCTTGTATCTCGTATCCTACTATATGGGTGTGGGCCTCGGAAGTTCGGTGCTTGGGCCATTATGGAGCAATGGCGGCTGGGTACCGCTTGTCCTGTTGCTTGGATCGATTCCGGCTGTCTATGTTTTGTTTGTCAATGGCATTCAGCGACTACACAGAAAACGGCAGACCACAGTAGACGAGTCATAAAATGTAAAAAAACAGGAAAACCTCGCTTCATAAGGTTTTCCTGTTTTTTTAATGGTTACGTATGTTTCATCATGTCCGGAATCTCGGTCAAATTAATATCCCAAGCAACTGGAAGCCAGAAGTAAATCGCCAGGGTGACCAGTAAAATACCGAAGAGGTTCAAGGCAATACCGGCTTTGGCCATATCCGGAATCCGTAAATACCCGGACCCGAAGACGACAGCGTTCGGCGGTGTGGCGACAGGCAGCATAAAGGCGCTGGATGAAGCGACACCGGCCGCAACCATCACTGTGAATGGGTGAACACCGAGGGCAACGGCAAGCGATGCCATAATCGGATACATCATGTTGGCGGTTGCGGTATTGGATGTGATTTCGGTCAGGAAGATCACCATGCCGGCCACAACGAGCAACACGATGAATAAATGGATACCTTCCAAAACTGTCAGCTGGTTACCAATCCACTCGGACAGCCCTGATTCTGTGAACCCGCTGGCGATGGCAAGACCGCCGCCAAACAGGAGCAGAATCCCCCAAGGGAGTTTTACCGCTGAATCCCAGTCCAGTAGATGATCGCCTTCTCTGTTTTTGGCCGGGATAATAAATAGGATAATCGCTGCCGTCATCGCAATAATCGCATCATTTATGTTTTCATTAACATATTCTGTTAGGAAAAATGAGCGGGTAATCCATGCCAAAGCAGCAAACGTGAACACGGTAAGCACGGTTTTTTCCTCAAAGGATGCTCGCCCAAGCTCATCTTTTTGTTCCTGGATAACTTCTCGTCCACCGGGCAGCTGATTCATTTTTGTCGGGAAAGCCACCTTTACCAGATAAAACCAAGCGACAAAAATAAACAGCCAGGCAATCGGGACGCCAAACAGCATCCAACCGGCAAAGGAGATTTCGATGTCGTATATATTATTGACGGCACCGGCCAGCGCCGTATTTGGCGGTGTGCCGATTAGAGTCGAAATACCGCCGACAGAAGCAGAATAGGCAATCGCCAGCATTAGTGCTTTACCGAAGCCGAAGTTTTCTTTTGATGTGTCTACCGAATCGTCGTTCTTTAACTGCTCCGACACTTGATAAATAATCGCCAGTCCGATCGGTACCATCATCATCGCCGTGGCGGTGTTGGAAATCCACATAGACAGGAATCCGGTCGCGATCATAAAACCAAGAATGATGCGTTCCGTATTCGTCCCGATAATCGAAATAATCGTTAAAGCAATCCGCTTATGCAGATTCCATTTTTCCATGCCAGGGCAATCATAAAGCCGCCCATGAACAGAAAGATCGTGTCATCACCATATGATGAGGTGGTCAAGTCAATGTCCAACCCACCTGTCAGGGGGAACAGAATAATCGGCAGCAGCGATGTTGCGGGAATCGGAACTGCCTCGGTCATCCACCAGACCGCAATCCATAGCGTGCTGGCAAGAATGGCTTGTCCGGCATCAGAAAGACCTTCCGGCTGGAAAAATAATAATGTCAGTATAAACAGAATAGGTCCTAAAAATAACCCGATTAACTGCGCCGGAGTATATGAGCGGTTATGGTTGCCGCCGTTGCTTGTTCTTGTGCTGTTGGGATTCGTGTTGTCCGAATCAAACGTTGACTTATTCGGCCGGACGAAGAAGCTCAGCAAATCCTTTGCCTGGTGATGTTTGTCCCACAGCCAGTTCCAGGTTGCAGAAATCATAGTGTTCCTCCTTATGCCTGTATTCGAATAGTAAAATATGAAACCGGTAACAGATACCGAAATATCCTATATTATAAGAGAAAATCAGACGAGAGGCAAACGTTAGTGTGTTGAGGTATTAATGGCGAAACCCATTACTTTACGATTGAAAAAATATGCTTGATGACGGTAATAGCCGTATGGCACAGCACTTGTCAAAATCGCCAATTCGATCTGCCGATGTTGCAGCTGTCATGTCAGACAAAAACAGGCCATACAAACGGATTCGTTGCTTAGTATTCCGAAATATAATACAATGTCCGGGGTGTGATAAAAAGAGGATTGATGGACGTGCCGAAGTTTGTTTGGTTATTGGAACGGTTATTAATGCCGGGTTTTACATAGAAAAGGAGCGTCTAAATGGATATTAAATTGATTGCCTTGGATATGGATGGGACATTACTGAATTGTGACGAAGCTGTTTCGGATTTTAATCGGGAAAAAATTGCCGAGGCGTTGGCCAAAGATGTACAGGTGGTGCTAAGTACCGGACGTTGGCTCGGTTCTTGCTACCCGTATGCTGAATCATTGAATTTGTCATCTTTTTTGATTACATGTAACGGTGGGGAAATTTGGACCATTGATAAGAAGTTAAAGGAGCGCCATTTGCTTGATCCCCAGCGCATACAAATGATGTGGGAGCTGGCAGAGGGTTTGAGAATGCACGCTCGTATGGTTTCAACCGATAGAATTTGGTTTGGCGAACGGCCGGATGACTTTTCCACCCATGAATGGCTCAAATTCGGCTGTGAATCCCATGATACTGAAAAATTAGACACCCTCGTCAAAGAACTTTCCCATTATGATGACCTTGAATTGACGAATTCACTTCCAATCAATATTGAGGTGAACCCAAAAGGCGTTCATAAGGCCAGCGCCCTCGAAACCGTGTGCGATGCATTGGGCATTACGATGGAAAATGTCATGGCAGCAGGTGACAGCCTGAACGATATTAAAATGATTCAGGAAGCGGGTGTCGGTGTCGCCATGGGAAATGCCCAGGAGGCGATCAAGAACGTGGCTGATTATGTGACCGATACAAATAATCAGCATGGTGTCGGCAAGGCAATTGACAAATTTGTGCTATCAAAATAGATACATCCCCTTCTATTTGATGGTTTTGAACATATACTGTCATAAGACAGGTAAATTTACTTTGTGCTGGATAAGGCGTATAATAGTCATAATACGATGAAAGGGGATGCTGTTATGTCATTTTCCCGTGGCCCAAAAAAATCCGTTCCAGAAGTGGAAACGAATGTATGGGCATGTACAAGTGAAAGCTGTGCAGGCTGGATGCGTGAGTCGTTCAGTTTTAGTGAGGAGCCCGAATGCCCGCTTTGCCAGTCGTCTATGGAACTGGAAACCCGGGTTCTGCCTGAAGTGGAAGATTAAACGAGCTTGAATTGTCAATGACAACAAATGAAGCAACTTAAAAAACAGGATGTCGTACGAGGCATCTTTTTATAATGGGTGAAAAAAGGCCCTTTTTAGTCGAGCCACCTACATCAGGGTGGCTTTATGCGTTAGTCGGATGGCAAATAGTTGTCATAATTCACATAATAGTTGTATAATCTGAAATAGAGGGATCACCCTGTTAATCCATCGAATTTTGTAAACGATTACAAAAATATGGGGAGGAATGTCGAGATGCAGTATGCAAACCCAAATACAGAAGGTGCAGTGGTCCATTTTCAGGAGCGGTATGACAATTTCATCGGCGGGGAATACCGTCCACCGGCAAACGGAAAGTATTTTGAGAATGTGAGCCCGGTGACAGGGAAAGTCTTTTGTGAGTTAGCCAGGTCAACAAAGGAAGATGTGGAGGCAGCGGTTGATGCCGCCTATAACGCGAAAGATGCCTGGGGAAAAACGGCTGTGGCGGAACGGGCCAATATGTTAAATAAGATAGCGGATCGAATAGAAGACAATTTGGAAATGCTGGCCGTTGCGGAAACATGGGATAACGGGAAAGCTGTTAGGGAGCCGCTTGCAGCTGATTTGCCGCTGGCTGCAGATCATTTTCGCTATTTTGCCGGGGCCATTCGGGCACAGGAAGGTGGTATCAGCCAGATTGACAATGACACGGTAGCGTATCATTTTCAGGAACCGCTCGGTGTCGTCGGGCAAATCATCCCGTGGAATTTTCCGATTTTAATGGCGACCTGGAAGTTGGCACCAGCCCTTGCTGCGGGTAACTGTGTCGTCCTGAAACCGGCCGAACAGACGCCGGCTTCCATTCATGTGCTGCTTGATTTGATTAAGGATCTTCTGCCGGCTGGTGTGGTCAACGTTGTTAACGGATTTGGGGTGGAAGCAGGGAAGCCGCTTGCCTCCAACAGCCGTGTTTCCAAAGTTGCCTTTACCGGTGAAACAACAACAGGACGCTTGATCATGCAATATGCTTCGGAAAATATTATCCCGGTGACGCTCGAGCTTGGCGGCAAATCACCGAATATTTTCTTCTCGGATGTGATGGATAAAGATGATAGCTTCCTGGATAAAGCAATTGAAGGTCTTGTCATGTTTGCCCTGAACCAGGGTGAGGTATGTACCTGTCCGTCAAGAGCGCTGGTTCATGAATCGATTTACGATGAATTTATGGCGCGTGCGATTAAACGGGTTAATGAAATCAAAATCGGCCACCCGCTGGATACAGAGACCATGATGGGTGCGCAAGCTTCGCAGGAACAAATGGAGAAAATCAAATCCTATCTTGATATCGGTAAGCAAGAGAGCGCTGAAGTCGTTGTCGGTGGCAATGTCAATCAGCTGGACGGTGATATGGAAGAAGGCTATTACATTGAGCCGACGATTTTCAAAGGCGATAATAAAATGCGTGTTTTCCAAGAAGAAATTTTCGGGCCGGTGCTGGCTGTCACAACGTTTAAAGATGATGAAGAAGCGATGGAAATCGCCAATGATACACTTTATGGCCTGGGCGCCGGCGTATGGACACGGAATATCAATACCGCTTATCGTTTCGGACGGGGCATTGAAGCCGGCCGTGTCTGGACGAATTGCTACCATCAGTATCCGGCACATGCTGCGTTCGGCGGCTACAAGAAATCCGGCATCGGACGCGAAAACCACTTGATGATGCTTGACCATTATCAGCAGACAAAAAATCTATTAATCAGTTACAGTGACGATCCAGCCGGGTTATTTTAGACTGTTCGACATGGTTTAGAAAGGTGAAAGTGTGGACAGGGGGAATTTTAATAGATAGGAAGATCCCGGAATCGGAGTGCAGGGATCATTAGAGCAGAAATATCAACAGGAGAATGGCGGAATCAACGGAAGAACGGAAATATCAACGGGAGAATGGCGGAATCAACAGAAGAGCGGAGATATCAACGGGAGAATGAGAGAATCAACAGAAAAGCGGGAATATCAACAGGAGAATGGCGGAATCAACAGAAGAGCGGGAATATCAACAGGAGAATGGCGGAATCAACAGAAGAGCGGAAGTATCAACGGGAGAATGGTGGAATCAACGGAAGAGCGGATATATCAACGGGAGAATGAGAGAATCAACAGAAAAGCGGGAATATCAACAGGGGAATGGCGGAATCAACAGAAGAGCGGGAATATCAACGGGAGAATGGCGGAATCAACAGAAGAGCGGGAATATCAACGGGAGAATGAGAGAATCAACGGAAGAACGGGAATATCAACGGGAGAATGAGAGAATCAACAGAAGAGCGGGAATATCACCACTAACGAGAGGGTGTGACAGATGGTTGAACGGGTAACGGCGACTGATGAAGCATTAAAGCTGATCGATATTCTGGCGGAAACACATGGGCCGCTCATGTTCCATCAGTCAGGCGGGTGTTGTGACGGGAGTTCGCCAATGTGCTACCCGCGCGGTGAATTCCGGATCGGTGAGTCAGATGTACAGCTCGGGGAAATTGGTGACACACCATTTTATATGTCAAAAGACCAATATGACTATTGGAAGCACACGCAGCTGATCATCGATGCTGTTGACGGCCGCGGCGGAATGTTCTCATTGGAAGGGCCGGAGGGAAAGCGGTTCCTGACCAGATCAAGGGTGTTTACCGAGGAAGAACGACAAGCATTGAGTTAGGAAGAAATCCATGCAGGCTAGAACCCTGCATGGATTTTTTGCTGGAATAAGACTTTTTTAAATTTTAACCAGGTGTTCTGAATAGTTATGTTAAAATAAATCTAAAGATTGTAACGAAATGGTCTTGCATTGAACATTTTGGGTTTCAACAATCGGGCCACGTTCGACAAGTTCTACTATAAGCGTTAAAAAGTGAAATGTAGGGGATTCATTGAATCCTAACTTTACAATCAAGGATGGGAATGAAGGAACCACGTTTCCTGAAACCATCCCGTCAAAAGCCTGCCTGCGTCGTAACGGACAGGTTACGGGGTTTGAAGTACAGGTGATTCGGCAGAACGAAGGCTGGAGCCACTCCACAGGAGAAGGTATGCCGACGGATATGCCGCGCGGCTGAAAAACTGGATAAGGTGAGAATGGCTTCACTAGTATGAAGCTGACGAATAACCGAATGTACAGGTCTAGAGTTTGACCATAGGGAAACTTATGGCCCATCCAACGATGGGGTGAGTGGCGTGAAGTAAAAATTGGCCCTATGAAACACGCTATACCGGACTACGGCGGTATCTTGCTCACAGGCTTCCAGGGGAACACCTACGTCCAGTAAGGAAAGCTAGGTTGTAAGGGACTTGGAAAACAAGAGACGTTGAAACAAGGACTGTCATCTGAAACGGTTGTTATAAGGTTTTTCCGAAAAACATTTATTCTTGTGAGGGTAGGGGCATGACTGATGAACCTTCTGTAATGGAAGTGAAGGAATAGCCCCAAGTCTAGCGAAATGAACGATTATTTTCCATACGTGCGTTGCACCGGTCGGGTAGGAACGTGGGAACATCGCTCCATGAAGGAGGGATGCCACAGTGCAAGCTCTACGTTATTGGGATTACTACGGCATGACCAAGACGTTTACGGATTTGTACGATAAAAGTCTGAAACAAGAGCCCTTTTCGCGTCTCTATGATGTGATTACATCCCGAGAAAATATTTTGTTAGCTTATCGTATGATCAAATCCAATAAAGGGTCCAAGACACCAGGAACCGATGGTAAAACCATTGCCGATATGAAAACTTGGACAGAAGAAGCACTCGTGACGGAAGTCCGAAGAAAGCTGAATCACTACCGTCCGAAAAAAGTCAGACGGGAATGGATTGAAAAGGACAACGGAAAATGGCGTCCTTTGGGCATTCCATGTATGCTGGATCGCATTATTCAACAGAGTTTTAAACAGGTGTTAGAGCCGATTGCGGAAGCCCGTTTCTATAATCATAGTTACGGATTCCGACCGCTTCGTTCAGCACACCATGCCATGGCAAGAATCCAACAACTTATCAATTTATCCCACTTTCATTTTGTGGTTGATATTGATATTAAAGGTTTCTTTGACCATATTAACCATACACTGTTGATGAAACAACTGTGGAATATCGGCATTCAAGACCGCAAGGTGCTGGCCTGTATTTACAGGATGTTAAAAGCTGAAATTGACGGCGAAGGCATTCCTACACAGGGCGTACCGCAGGGTGGAGTGTTATCGACGTTACTTGCGAACATAGTCCTTAATGATCTCGATCAATGGGTGGCTGATCAGTGGGAATTCTTTCCGCTGTCCAAATCCTATCAATCTAAGGTTGGCGAAAGAGGTGCCAAAAAGCGAAGCCGCCTGAAAGAAGGGTACCTTGTCCGTTATGCGGATGACTTTAAAATCCTTTGTAAGGACGGAAAAGCTGCGCAGAAATGGTATCACGCCGTCCGACTTTATTTGAAAGACCGTCTGAAGCTCGATATTTCGCCGGAAAAGTCACAAATTGTGAACCTGCGAAAAAGGGAATCGGAGTTTCTCGGCTTCACCATCCGCGCCGATAAGAAGGGCAGTAAGAGAGTAGCCCGAACTGGCATCAAGGCGGATAAAAAGAAAAAGATTAAGACAGAGGCCAAAAGGCTGATCCGACAAGTCAAGGCATCTCCCTCGGCCAAGAATGCTCTTCTGTTCAATAGCTTTGTCCTGGGTCTTCATAATTACTTTAAGAAAGCAACGAAGGTTAACCTTGAGTTCTCACGAATGGCCTATGACCTAGGTGCGTACCTATACAATCATCTCAGACCGGTTGGTAAATATGGCCGTCCGGCCAAACCACCGCCGGTCTACAAAAAGTTCTATCATTCTAGCTGTAAAACTTTTAAAATTGACGAGGTATATTTGTTTCCTCTTTCTGATGTCCAAACAGACAATGCCATGGGATTTAAGCAAACCATGACACCTTTTACTGAAGCGGGAAGAGAAACCATTCATCAGAAACTTCGTCCAGATATCAGACGGGAAATTGGGCGTCTTATGACATCCACCCTTCCAAATCGTAGTGTTGAATATATGGATAACCGCATCAGTCGATACAGTATGAAGATGGGCAAATGCGAAATCACAGGCGTTGACCTGTCTGCCGCAGATGTTCATTGTCATCACTACATTCCGAAAAGTTATGGAGGAACGGATAAATTTGATAACCTTCGCATCCTCCATTGGAAGGTCCATCAGCTGATACATTATACGAACAAAAAGATGATTGACGAACTCAGATCAAGATTACATCTTACGTGGTCAATGATCATAAAGGTTAATCGATATCGTGAAAGATGTCATCTTGAACCGATTTAGGAATCTCAATCACCTGAGTAACGGGGAACTTATGATTTAGTAGACTTCGGTAGATGGAACGCGGAGTGCGGGGAAACTTGCACGCTCCGTGTGGAGTGGGGGGTGCGACAGGAAGCAACTTCTACCGCACACAGTCAGTGTCTCTATCGAGACTATTCAAGTTGCATTGAATATTCCCTTCCAAAACTGCATTATGAGCAATCGTAATGTGGGTTGCATGAGGATGTGCCCAACCAACAACTAAGTGTCTAAGCTGTTGGGGGTCAGGGAAAGAGTAGTATGGTTAACGGTAAGTGAATCTCTATAAGCATCGTCACCGCAGTCGCTAGGTAAGACACGTTTAAACTAGCGTTTCAATAGGTAGGAAAAGTAGCTTCCCCTGAATACTTTTATGCAACCCATAGACCTATCGGTGTATTGGAGGAACCTAACCTACTCGTATCTGACAGAAGTTGAACTTGTTAAGTCCAATGGGGTCCTTACTGAGGTAAGCTAAGCGTAAGCACAGCCCAATTCCCCAGTGGATAAAGGAAATTGGAAAAAGCAAATGCCACCGTGCTGAAAGGCATCAGGAATCGGAAATAACTGGGTGGATATTATCCTATGATATAACCCGAAAGGGTGCCGAATTCCAATTGGTGTGCAACATGGTATAAAGCGTTGACGAATAATTCAAAAGGATGGTAACAGACGATGAACACTTCTATAAAGAAGTCCGCATTACCAAACGTTACTGATTGGGACAGTATTAATTGGTTAAAGATTAGTCAGTATGTAGAAAAGTTACAGCAACGAATATACCATGCCGAACGTCTAGGGAAAATCCGTAAAGTAAGGGATTTGCAAAGTCTGCTAATGAAAAGTCAAGCTGCACTACTACTCTCAATTCGAAAAGTTACCCAGATTAATAAGGGGAAACGAACGGCTGGAGTTGACGGGCATAAAGCTTTAAATCCTTATGAAAGAATAAAACTCTACAATAAAATGAAGGACATGGACATCAAGTGTCATAGACCCAAGCCGGCTTATCGAACTTATCTCAAAAAGAAAAACGGGAAGCTTAGACCTCTAGGAATACCGACCGTGAAAGATAGAATTTATCAAAACATTGCTAAATTAGCACTTGAACCACAGTGGGAAGCCAAATTCGAACCAACTTCTTATGGTTTTAGACCTAAAAGAAATTGTCATGATGCAATTCAAAGAATTCACACCACTGTTGGAAATAAGAAGGTCTGGATATTTGAAGGCGACTTTAAAGGTTGTTTCGATAATTTAAACCATGACTATATCCTTGAACAGATTAAAGGTTTTCCGGCCTTTAATACAATAGCAAAGTGGTTAAAAGCAGGTTTTGTAGATAACAATGTATTCCATGAATCAGAAGATGGAACGCCTCAAGGTGGCATTATTTCACCACTTCTAGCTAATATCGCACTACATGGTCTAGAAAATCTACTTAATATAAAATACCGAAAGGTAAAGAGGAAAACTAAAACATCTTACGAAAATCGGGCTAAGTTTGCCGTTACTAAATATGCTGATGACTTCGTCATCATGTGTGAATCCGAGGAAGATGCTTATAGTCTATATAATAAATTGAAGCCGTACCTGGAAACCAGGGGGCTTGAGTTAGCAATGGACAAGACGAAAATAACGCATATTGAAGAAGGGTTTGATTTCTTAGGTTTCAATATAAGAAAATACAAAACTCATAATGGTAGTAAAGTTCATACCAAACCTTCCAAGGATAGCATTAAAAATGCGAAGAGGAAAATCAGTGATAAAGCAAGGCAATTATACGGGAAAAATGTACAAAAACTAATTGGCACGCTTAACCCTATCACTTTAGGTACAGCGATTTATTGGAGTCCAACTGTCGCCAAAAAAGTCTTTTCTGAAATGGACTCACATATTTGGAAAGTCCAATACAAATTTCTGAGAAGGCTTCACCCAAAAAAGAGCTGGAAATGGATCAGCGAAAGGTATTTTAAACCAGATAAAACTGGCCAAAGTAAAAATAATTGGATACTAACTGACCCAATAACCAATAATCAATTGAAAAAGGTGTCTTGGATACCAATTGTAAGACACGTGCTAATCACACATGATTATAGTCCTTTTAACAAAAATCTCAAAGATTATTTTGAGAAACGTGATATGAAAGAGTTTGATAGAAACAATGTAGCATATAGACAAAAGTTAGCGAAAAAGCAGAAATACAAATGCTCTTTGTGTAGTAAATCAATTGCAGATGGAACCGAAGGTCTAGAAATGCATCATAAAATTCCTAGAGTCCAAGGTGGGAATAATGAATATAAGAACATAGAATTGGTTCACATATCTTGCCATCTGGAATACCACAAGGTATTCCCCGCAAGGAATAACATTCCAAATAAGGCTCAACTTCGGGGTGTTATGGACTACATAAAGAGAAAGAAGATAATAGGATTAATTTAGCCTAGACATGGATAAATGCATGCTTGAGCCGTATGTGCTGAAAGGCACACGTGCGGTTCTTAGGGGGGGAAGGGGATAGTAATATCCCTGACCTACCCGACAAAAGCTGGAGATAACATCAAAGGCTTACCTATCACTGACGATTGTTGCAAAATTTATTGTGGAGATGATGGAGTTATGAGACGATGGTTATTAAGAAAAATGGCAGAAGATTAATTAAATATAACACTAGAGGTAAAAAATGAGGATAAACAAAAATGTAGTTCTGGTTATTATAGTTATTGTTTTCTTTGTTGTAGTTACTTATTTTATTGACACTGACGAAAGTAATGTTCCACCAAGTGAGACGAACAGCGAAACGAATCCAGTAAAGGAAATTGAAAAATTAAAACAAAAAAATGCGTATTTAAACCAGGATATTGAGACTATAAAGAAATCTTTATTTGAGGCAGAAAAGTTCATATTTGATTCAGAACTTGCAAGTGATTATCTAAATGATTATCGGAGTTTCCCACAATCAAAAATTCTTTATAAGCAAATTGAAGATACAAAATACATCATACTTTTCAAGGATAAGGTGGAAACTCACCTTGTTGTAGCACTGGATGAACCACGCTTCGATATTTTCTTGAACATCCCTTCTTTAAGCCCAGCGAATGGTATTACTGTGGATTATATGGAGGGTTCTGAATATAGTTACTTTGGTGGTATTATTACAGATAAAGAGATTAAAAAGGTACAGGTATCACAACAAAA